>JAKDQI010000102.1 GCA_030454995.1 Pseudolactococcus plantarum
TGAAAATAGTTGACTAGATATTTTTTTATTGCTAAAATAAGAGAATAAATTCTTTTAAAGGGGAAGCAATATGGTAACAGTATTTTCAAAAAATAATTGCATGCAATGTCATATGGTCAAAAAATGGTTGGCTGATAAAGCTGTGCAATTTCAAGAAATAAATATTGATGAACAACCACAATATATCGATCAAGTTAGAGAGATGGGGTTCATGGCTGCACCAATTATCGTTAAAGATAGTGTCTCTTTTTCTGGTTTCCGTCCAACTGAGCTGGCTAAACTGATATGAACATTGCCTATTATAGTGTGACAAGGCAAGTATCACGTTTTGTGAAAAAACTAAATTTATCAGATGAGCGCGTAGCAGAAATTTCTAGTACACTTAGCTTATCTGAACCGTTTATCTTAATAATCCCAACCTATGAAAAAGATGTACTTCAGGAGGTATGGGATTTTATGTCGGAAAATGCGGCACTTTGCCAAGGTATTATCGCCAGCGGTAATCGAAATTTCGCTGATTTATATATCTATACAGCCAAAGATATCTCAGCAGAATTCCATGTGCCTATCTTGTATGATTTTGAGTTCAATGGTACGACTGAAGATGTCGATGCCGTTAATAATATCTTAGAAAGTTATTAATCTATGTCTCTTAAAACTTTGACTGACGTGACTTATTTCCGTCTCAACAATGAAATTAATATTCCTGTTGATGGACAAATTCCATTACATAAGGATCACGAAGCACTACTTGCTTTCTTTGAGGAAAATGTTAAGCCTAACCTCAAAACCTTTGCAACAGTTGCTGATAAAATTGACTACTTGTTAGCTAATGATTATCTGGAAACAGCATTTATCAAAAAATATAGTATTGCCTTTATTACTGAATTATCTGATTGGTTATATGCGCAAAACTTCCAATTCAAATCATTCATGGCAGCCTATAAGTTCTATCAACAATATGCCCTCAAAACAAATGATGGTGAGTATTATTTAGAAAACATCGAAGATCGTATCTTGATGAATGCCCTCTACTTTGCTGATGGCGATACAGAACTTGCTAAATCACTTGCAGATGAGTTGGTTAACCAACGATATCAACCTGCTACACCAAGCTTCTTGAATGCGGGTCGTTCTCGTCGTGGTGAGCTTGTATCTTGTTTCTTAATCCAAGCTACTGATGATATGAACAGTATCGGTCGTTCAGTCAACTCAGCACTTCAACTCTCTCGTATTGGTGGTGGTGTTGGGATTAACTTATCTAACCTACGTGAAGCTGGTGCACCGATTAAAGGTATCGAAAACGCAGCTAGTGGCGTTGTGCCTGTTATGAAACTCTACGAAGATAGTTTTTCATATTCTAACCAACTTGGCCAACGTCAAGGTGCCGGTGTCACGTATTTAAGCGTTTTTCATCCAGATATCATGGCTTTCTTATCAACTAAGAAAGAAAATGCAGATGAAAAAGTTCGTGTCAAAACCTTATCACTTGGTATCACGGTACCAGATAAATATTACGAACTTGTTCGTCAAAATGCAGACATGTTCTTGTTTAGTCCTTATGATGTAGAGCGTCTATATGGTAAACCATTTAGCTATGTTGACATCACGAAAGAATATGATAACTTAGTTGCTAATGATGACATTAAAAAATATCGTATCCGTGCCCGTGATTTAGAACAAGAAATCGCTAAACTACAACAAGAGTCAGGTTATCCTTATATCATCAATATCGATGTAGCAAATCGTGCTAATCCGGTAGCTGGTAAAATCGTCATGAGTAACTTATGTTCTGAAATTCTGCAGGTACAGACACCTTCTGTGATTAATGATGATCAAAGTTACCAAACGATGGGAACAGATATTTCATGTAATTTAGGGTCTACTAACGTCGTGAATCTCATGCAAATAACTGATTTTGAAAAATCAATCGATAGCATGGTTAAAGCTTTAACATTTGTCACAGACAACTCTGATATTGATGCTGTACCTACGATCAGAAATGGTAACCAAAAAGCACATACGATTGGGCTTGGTGCGATGGGACTTCATTCATACCTTGCGAAACAACACATCGCTTATGGCTCTCCTGAATCTATCGAATTTACAGATATTTACTTTATGTTGTTGAACTTCTATACGTTGAAATCATCGATGAATATCGCGCGTAACTTGAACAAAACCTTTGATGGGTTTGAGAACTCAAAATACGCTGATGGTAGCTACTTCGATCAATATATCGAAGATAAAAACCTATCTGAAAAAATAGCACCTTTATTTGCACATATCGCAGTGCCTACTGCCCAAGACTGGCGTGAGCTTCAACAAGATGTCATGACACATGGTCTCTACCATCAAAATCGTCTTGCTGTCGCACCAAATGGCTCTATTTCATATATCAACGATGTCTCTGCAAGTATTCACCCGATTACACAACGTATCGAGGAACGTCAAGAGAAGAAAACAGGTAAGATTTACTATCCTGCGCGTGACTTAGCAACTGATACGATCCCATATTATACAAGTGCTTATGACTTAGATATGCGCCGTGTGATTGATGTCTATGCTGCTGCTACTAAACATGTCGATCAAGGCTTGTCTTTAACCTTATTCTTAAGAAGCGAGATGCCTGAAGGACTTTACGAGTGGAAAACAGATAGTAAACAAACCACACGTGATCTAAATATCTTACGTAACTATGCACATCACAAAGGTGTCAAATCAATCTACTATATCCGTACCTTTACAGATAATGGTGATGAGGTTGGCGCCAACCAATGTGAATCATGTGTGATCTAATCACATACTAAGACTCGCTAATACGTAACGCATCAAACTTATACAGCTAAAATAATTGACGGTCTCGTCAAACTCTTAGAAAGTTTAAACTATGACAAATCCAAATTATACCAAAGCCATTAACTGGAATAATATCGAAGATGTAATCGATAAATCAACTTGGGAAAAGTTGACAGAACAGTTCTGGTTGGATACTCGGATCCCACTATCAAATGATTTAGATGACTGGCGTAGCCTCTCAGATGTCGAGCGTGACTTAGTCAGCCATGTTTTTGGTGGCCTAACACTCTTAGATACCGTTCAATCTGATACAGGTATGGACTCACTTCGTGCTGATGCTAGAACACAACATGAAGAGGCTGTTTTAAACAACATCCAATTTATGGAATCTGTCCATGCTAAATCATATTCTTCTATCTTCTCTACCCTTAATACAAAGACTGAGATAGATGAAATATTTGCTTGGATCGATGCCAATGAAAATCTGCAATATAAAGCACAAACAGTTAACAATATCTATCAAAATGGTAGCCCACTTGAGAAAAAAATCGCTTCCGTATTTTTAGAAACATTTCTTTTCTATAGCGGTTTCTTCACACCACTCTACTACCTAGGTAATAATAAACTAGCTAACGTTGCTGAAATCATTAAACTCATCATTCGTGATGAGTCTGTGCATGGTACTTATATCGGCTATAAATTCCAAATCGGCTTTGACGAGCTATCTAGTGAAGAACAAGAAAAACTTAAGTCTTGGGCTTATGAACTCTTATATGATTTGTACGCCAATGAAGAAATCTACACAGATGATCTCTACGGGACACTTGGTTGGGCTGAGGATGTGAAAACATTCTTACGCTATAACGCCAATAAAGCCTTGATGAACTTAGGGTTTGATCCACTCTTTCCTGATACTGCAGCAGATGTTAACCCGATCGTGATGAACGGTTTGTCTACAGGGACAACCAACCACGACTTCTTCTCACAAGTAGGTAATGGCTATCTACTTGGTCAGGTCGAAGCGATGAGTGATGATGACTATATCTTTGATTAATATAAAAAAACTTCATACATGATGTGTGAAGTTTTTTTGTCTTATGAGGCAACGTGTGCAAAAATTTTTCTGTCATTCAGTGGTTGTACTTCACGATTGTTATGGTCATAAAGTTTTTTAAATGATGCGAGTTGTGATTTAGAAATTTCAACTGGCGTTTTCATAACATACCACTCAACATTTTCAGTTAAAGGTGGTGTTGTTAATGACCCTAAGTAATGATAATACCCCTTGTTTTCAGGCATCATTTGATCGATATCTTGGATCGGTTGATTTTGGTGAGAGGCAACGTCAGCTAAGACCTCTTTAAAGCCATTATTTTCAGCTCCTTCGATAAAGAACACTGCGATAACAGCAAGTCTACCATCTTGTGAGCTATTCACGAAATGTGCTTCCATTGGGTAGTGTTTGCCATCTACCGTGTGTTCACTTGCCGCATGAAAATGAAACTGTGTCAGTTTAAAATGTCGACCATTAATCATGGATTCCCCACCATCTGTTACCTGTATACTATGCCCATTATTTTCTACCTTTTTGATAGTTTGATCATATGCTAAGGTGAGGTTCCCATCATCTGGCGTCATAGCAGCAACTTGACTTGTCTTAATATCGATAGGAGACTGCATCTTACCAGAAACAAAGTCCCATTTTTTCTGATCTTCATAGTCAATCTTCTCATGTGCAGGCTTACTTGTCACACTTGTTTTTTGATCAGCAGTTTTGTGTCCTGTTTGTTTGGTTTGACAACCAGCCAAACACCCCATGGTGATGAGGACAAGGCTTAATGTTAACGTTTTTTTCATGTTTTACTTCCTTCTTTTAGTGATTAGCCAACTCAGGCTATGCGATTTATTTAAATAAAAATTGCTAGTATACTGGATACTAGCAATTCACTATTTAGCTTAACATATGATAAAGCTGATGCTCATGATTGCCTAATCAGCTTGCCAGACACTAGTATCAGGTCCTAACGGGATAATAGGGTTTGCATTATCTTTACGATGATTGAGCCAAAATCCTTTTCTGATCGCCTCAAAATTCGTTGTCTCACGAAAAGCCGGTATCTGATATAGTCTTTTGGCATATGGCCAAAGATGTTTAAAGTCAATCAAGCGATTACGATTGGCGAGATTTAGACTATAATAAGCGATATCAAATCTGACTAAAGCAACAAATAATCTAATATCTGCTTCAGTTAACTGATCACCAAATAGAAAATCTTGATTAGCTACTCTCGCATCCAACTCATCTAAGCGATTAAAGAGTGTGTGGTAGTTTGTTTCATATACTTCCTGTGTTTCAGCAGCACCCATACGATTGATGCTACCAATCACTTCATCTAAAACAACTGCATTGAGTGCATCGATGTCTTGACATAGATGTTCAGGATAAAGCTCAGGTGCATCTGCTTTAGCTACCTCTTTAAAATTCAATGCTAACTGTCTCATGAGGTCATGAGATTCGTTATTGACGATTTTTTGTGTTGTCAAATCGATGATGACCGGTACCGTGGCACGACCTGGATAATTTGGATCAGTCTTGAGATAACTCTCCATCATATATCTCGTCCCAAGTATAGGATCATGGTTGCCCTCATCTAGGGAAAACTCCCACCCTTTTTCGGTGATAACCGGGTTTAATTTGCCTTCACTGATACTATCAGTCAAGCCCATCAGATGGCGAACGATAGCAACACGATGACTCCAAGGGCATACCTCAGTCCAGATAAAGCGATAACGTCCGGCTTCTACCGGAAATTCATCACTACCTAATACACCTTTAAATAGCTCTGCTTTTGTCATATTTCCTCCAATATTAATCTAATAGTTTGATAGTCACTATTTGTTAAAAATCTTTGGCCCTTTTCTCATATGTTTGCGGTCATTTTTAGTCGGTGTTTGTTGTGCTGAACGCCCGCCACCTTGTTTTGCTTTTATGATTTCTAACATCTTTTCTTTAGTTGATTGATCCACTTATACTGCCTCTTTTCTTGATTTGTGATGATAGAGTTATCAAACTAGGGCATAGTGCCGAAAATAAGCCCTACTTCTTAACCCTTTAAACATCACACACCTCCTATTATAACAGAAATAACAGGCAAGTCATACAGCATTTACTAATTAAAGATAGCTAACTTACGTATGATGTAGCAAACACGTCAGCGTTAAGCAGGTTTTTCCCAACTAGGCATGATACTACTAGTTTGAATGAATAGATCATTAGCAAGTATGGATTGATCTAGTGTGGATATCGAGGGTTTAGTATCAAAACTTGCCATAGCCTGAATTAGTTGATCAGTTTGAGATAGCAATAACGCATCCCTCTGGCTCGTCTCAGCTACTGAGTTTGCTTCGTTAAACCCAACAATTCCCTCTTGCAGCGATCGACTATTCTTTTGCTTATCAGCTACTGCTACAAGAGGTGTGAAGCCAATCTGATCATTCTGATAAGTCATTTTTTGTTGACTACCATCTGAGAAAGTTAAGACATAGTTCTGATAATCGCTACTGTATCGATAAGCGGATAAAACAAGTTGATCTTGTGTACCTTTAATCCGTAAGATGACATCATAATAACTACCAGTTACAACTTCTAAATCGGATAGACGTAAGTCTCCCGTAAAGCGGATGATATTCACACCTTGCGTATCTTGGATCGTGTCTATACCGTAACCACGACCAAAGATATAGGTATCATCGCCAGCACCGCCTGAGAGAAGGTCATTTCCTTCTCCACCATCTAGGATATCGTTACCGGCACCGCCGTAGAGTTTGTCATTACCTGCGCCACCTTCTAAGGTATCATTACCTGCTCGACCACTTAAAGTATCATCGCCTTCGT
>JAKDQI010000103.1 GCA_030454995.1 Pseudolactococcus plantarum
AATAACATAGAAGGGGATTCACTCATGTCAAGAACAAAAACAATTTTTAAAGAAGATATATTAAAAGCTGCTCAGAAATTTATTGTCGAAAAAAGTGTTGGCGAACTTACAGCTCGTGCACTGTCAAAGTATATGAATATTTCTACACAACCTCTTTATGCTGAATTTACGAATATGGCGTCGCTAAAAAAAGAACTTTTCACTAACATCTATAAAGAGTTAGAAGAACATATTTATAATAAAAAAACTCATGAAGATCCCATCATCAATATATCATTGAATTATATTAATTTTGCTTGTAATAATCCTCAGTTATTTAAAACAATTTATTTGGAAAAACATGGTGATACAGATACCTCTATTACTGAATTTTCTTATCATCTATTTAGACAAACAATCAAAGATAACCCCGTTTATTCAAACCTTAGTGATAAAAAACTTAATACACTTTTGACAGCCACTTGGGTCATCTCTACTGGTTATGCAAACCTCATCGTAAGCAATGTCATTAGTAATAGCCAAGATGACATCATCGATTTCTTAAAATTAACAATAAAAGAAATACTTGAAAGTAAATAATACATCGCAACACAGAAAAAAATCCCTAAAGCCTACGCTTTAAGGATTTTTATATTATCAGCTAGTTTGTACTTTAGTTAATACCTTATTTTTGATCAAAATTAGGTTTGTAGAAATTGCGATTATCCAGAGCAAAGATACGCGGTGTCATTTCTCCCGTGCCAACTTGGCTTAAAGCTGTTCCCATCATCATAATACTCGCATCCATCATATCAATTTGATGAATAACCTCTGCCTCCATAATTTGGGGCCTAACAGGACTGCCGTATTCTCTCAACCCGTGATGTGCTAATAACACGTGACGTAAAACTGTCACATCTTCTTTATCATTATCTAATTCCAGTTCACGCACTGCCTCTGAGACTTCTTCATCAATTAACACAATATGACCAATTAAGTTACCTTTTAAAGTGTATGTTGTGTTCTCAGCTCCTGAGAATTCGATAACTTTTGCCATATCATGTAACAAGATACCCGCGAGCATCAAACTCTCATCCAACATTGGGTAAACTTCACAAATTTTTTCTGCCAGCTGTGCCATTGTGGCAGTATGATAACTCAATCCCCCTTCAAAAGCATGGTGATTGGTTTTTGCAGCAGGATATTCAAAGAATGCCTTATCATATTTTTTGAAGATATACCGGACAATTCTATTCCATGTTGCATTCTCAATTTTAAAAATAACTTTTTGGATATAGTCACGCAATTCTTTTTCATTCACGACTGATTTAGGCTTGAAATCTTTTGGATCATTAGGTTCTGTATTTTCTGGTAATCGTAAATAAATCTTATTTACCTGTGGTGTACCTTGATACAATTCCTTAACTGCACGCATATAGACAACTTTACCTTTAGTAAACGTCTCTACCATATAGTCATCTGCATCCCAAAGATTTCCTGCGATTTGTCCAGTTCTATCCTGAAAAATCATAGCAAGATATGACTTACCTGCTCGTGTTTGACGCACGTCTGCCTGCTTAATTAGGTATAAACCTTCAAAAGCATCCCCAACTTGTAATTCTTTTAACTGTGTCATAGTTTTATCGTTCCTTCCATTTCTAGAGTGAAATCTTGATCACTGGTTAACAGTATAATTTGTCTGTCTTGGGCAATCGTTTGTAGCAACTTACGGAAATTTAGTCGACGAGTCTTGTCAAAACGAAGGAAATTATCATCCAAGAAAATAGGGAACTCTTGATTTTTTGATTGAATAAATGCTAATCTTAATGCAAGTTGAAGCTGATCTCTTGTTCCAGTAGATAAATCAATTAACCGTAAACTTTGTTTTCGACTATTTTTTACCCATAAGATATCTTCATCTAGATAGATTTCTTGCCAACTATTGTTGGTTAATTCTCTAAATAATAGACTTGCTCTGTGTAAAATATCTGGTAAGGTTTCAGAAGATAAGGACTGCATCACGTCGCCGATTAACTTGATTTCAGCAGTTTTTGTTGCAAAATCAACTAAATAATCCCTTAACCTAGCCTTTTTTCTTGCCAATTTAGCTGCTAAATCTAACAAAGTAGTATCTGTTTTTTGTTGGTTGATCACAGCTAAATTTCTAGAATGCTCATCAATAACGCTATTTAATTCATGAGTAATCTTAGCTTTTTCTGCTACTTGTTGATCTAATTGTTTTTGTTCTTTGTAACCATTGAACACAATAGACAAATCAAAAATTTTCGATAGTTGTTCCTTCAGTCTTGTCAATCGCATCAGATCACGAGACTGTTGCGCCCATTGTTCCAATAATTTAGGTGCAGTATCAATATCAGGTATTTCTTCAAAAATTGCATTATCCAATTCTTTTAGTGCAGATAGTTTTTCAATGGAATCTTTTGGATGATACTGGCTCAAGGTAATTCTTAACTCTTGTAGTTCTTTATCAAGAAGTGTAATTGATTCAATCTTCCCATTTATGCTGTCGTTTTCAAAAGAAGTCCACTCTTTAAAATAAGATACCTTCTCATCGAAATCTGCCAGCACTGCTTCATTTTTAGCTAATTCTTGTCGTTCAAGTCGATTCGTTTTATAATGTGAAATACCTGAGACAATGGCGATAATCAAGAAAAATATTGCAACAAATGGTTTTAGTACTAAACTAATCCCCATTAAAATAATAGCAATGATTGTAATAATCAAATAGTGTTTTGAAAACCTAAATTGTGCAATTTGCTGTTCAGCTGAAATTGCTTTCGGATAATCTAATTTAAGTTGATAAAACTGCTCTAAAGTTTTTTCGTCTTGTAAAAAGCGATTTTTAGGTGTATCCAAATTTTCTATAGCGATACTATCTGCAGCTATTTTTTGGTTTAGATTACGTATTTCTTGATTATATTTTTCATGAAGCGCATGTTTTCGTCTTAAATTATCAGCCTCTTCGGTTGATAAAATATTTGATAAGTTTTTACCATCAAGTTCTTGATATTCTTGATACTCAGCTAAAAAACTTAGTTTATGTTTACTCTGATTAATTAAGTCATCTAACCTTGTTTGTTGGTCACGATAATGTTTAATTTGTTGTTCAAGCTCAGTGTTTTTTGTCATTAACGGTAACAAAGCCGCTTCTTCAGTGGTCTTTTTTTCTATTGCTTCTTGAACAGTCGCTATCTCAGTCAAAGCTTGATTAATCGGTTTTTTAGCTGCTCGAGTGGTTGTGAAAATTTGATCTCGTGATTTTGATAAACTTTGGACTTGGTCAAATAGTGCAACCGTTCCTGTTGTCGCAGACATACGCCACTCTTGATCAAGACGATCCGCATTATAGTCTTTAACAGTCGATATTTGAAGATTATCTTGTGTCACTGTATAAATCTCAGAAAAGACTTTTGCTGTAATTGGTCGCATAAATTCTTGCCAAGATATTTCATCTAGTTGATGGCTTTGACCATCTTCAGTAATCTCGCAAGAAAAGCTTGGTTTACCAGTTCGTAAGATTTTGAGTCTTTCAATTTTGATCACTTTATTCTCATGTGTCAAGGTAATTTGACCACCATAAGTTTTAACATCTAAAGGATTAAAATTTCGGTTAGCTGTTGTGGCATTTTCAAAGCCAAATAGCATGTATTTGATAAAGGCGAGGATTGTCGACTTACCAGTCTCATTATCCCCTAAAAAAGTCGTCATATCACTGAGGTCATAGGTTTGATTAATTATTTTACCAAATCCCTCAATCTTGAGTTGGTTAATTTTCATCTCTATCACCTCCAAAGTCAAAGTACTGACTCGCAAATAATCTGACATTATCTTGTACTTCCTGGTTTAAATCTGGATCATCAAACAAAGCTTTAATTTCCTTTTTATGAGGCAGTAACCTATAGATTTGTTTCATGTCTGTATCAGGTAAACTAAATTCTGGTAAGGCTATTTGCGTTACCGTTTGATTAGTTTTAGTCAGCGGTCGTAAACTCAACTTCACAATAATATGTTTTTGACGTAAAGCCTCTAATAGCTCTTCGTTTTCATAGGCCTCTTGTAAATTATCTGCAATCATCTCATAATTCTCAAGCACAATACTATAAAAAATATGATCATCAGATAACTGTGACTCGATATAATGAAGTGCTTGAGCTAAATTTTGACAATCAGAAAGATTTAATACGATTGTTTTAAAGTGTACATCAGCTAAGTCTTGGAAATAGATCAAATTGCCAGATTTAACGATTTCACCATAAATCACAAAATTCGTATTTTCTTTTTTATTACGCCCTTGTGGTGTCCCAGGATATATGATATTGTCAGCCACTTGATTTGCCAAATGAATATGGCCTAATGCCCAATAATTATAGCCTTTAGCTAGCATATCTGTCAGATTGGCAGGTGCAAAAGCGTCCCCTGAAAATTCACCATGAAACAACCCAACATGATAATCGCAAGTGTAGTCGCTCAGTGGATAATCGCCTATTTTGTTTTGTGAGATATGCGGGTGTTGATATGAAAAGCCTGATACTGCTAATGTCTCACCTGATCTCAACGTCAGTTTTTGTGTTGTTACAGTTTCCGAATAAAAAACAGTAACATTCTCGGGGAAACTCACCCAATAAACTGATTCTCTATAATAATCATGGTTACCAAAAATCACGACAGCTTGTATACCATGAGGGGCTAAACGAGCCAATTCTTGCACAAAATAATTTTGTATTTTGATACTTGGTTGTGATTGATGAAAATTATCTCCCGCAAAAAACACAACATCAACTGCTTCTACAATTGCAAAATCAATGATTTTTTCTAATATTTTATATGGGTGAAAAGGGACATCTTGAACGATACCTTCAAATTCTCGATCTAAATGCAAATCTGCAGTATGTAAAAATTTCATAACTAACTTTCTAACCTATGCCTAATCAAAGCTCTCGATTGTTTTTACGTTTTTTAGCGCAAAACGTCTCTTAATTTAGCAATATTTTCTTCAACGTCGCCATTAAATACATAAGATCCTGCCACAAAAACATCCGCACCAGCATCTCGACAGGCGATAATTGTTTGGTCATCCACGCCACCATCAACCTCAATCTCGAAACTTAACCCACGAAACTCTCTCATAGCAACTAATTCTCGAACTTTTTCAAGACATTCTGGAATAAATTTTTGACCACCAAATCCAGGATTGACAGTCATCACTAATACCATATCTACCAAGCCAAGTACATGTTTAACCATCGACACATCTGTGCCTGGATTAATCACCACAGCACTTTTTAAGCCTGCTGCTTTGACCTTTTGAAGTACCGCATGAATGTGTTTTGTCGCCTCCACATGAATACTAAGGCTATCTGCCCCAGCTTGTGCAAGACTTGTGATATATTTTTCTGGATTTTCTACCATCAAATGACAATCTAGTAGGCATTTTGTTGCTGGTCTAATTGCCTTCACAACATCAGCACCAAAACTAATATTTTCAACAAAATGACCATCCATGATATCTATATGTAGATAATCTGCGCCAGCTGCTTCGAGCCGCCTTGCATCTCTTTCAAAATTACCGAAGTCTGCTGCTAAAATTGACGGTGCTAATTTCATTTTTTTACCACTTTCTTATAAGTTTCTCGTCTACCTGTAATCTCAGATAGAAATAGTAAATAATTATCATAACGAGACCTTAGGACTTCTCCTGATTCAACTGCTGGTTTGACTGCACACTTAGGTTCATGTGTATGGGTACACTCTCTAAACTTACAACCAAATGATAAACGTAACAACTCAGGAAAAGCAGCATTTAGATCTGGTTGATTATCAATCTCATAATCTAACGATGAAAATCCTGGAGTATCTGCAATTAATCCAGCGTGTATGTCAAACAATTCAACATGTCTAGTTGTGTGGCGACCACGACCAAGTTTATCCGATATTTCTTGCGTCTCTAATGCCATGTCGGGTGCAATTTTGTTTAATAATGTTGACTTACCAACACCTGTTTGACCCATAAACACACTGACTTTATTTGCAAACTCAGGTAGCATCGCTTGCCAATCATTCATAAAAAAGTCATAGCCGATTGCCTGATAGTCACGCTGTACGCGCTCAAAATCGGTCTTATCAGTAACCAAGTCTAACTTTGATAAATAGATGAGTGGTTGTATGTTTTTATTGGTTAATAACACTAGAAAACGATCTAATAAGTTTAACGAAAAAGTAGGTTCAACTGCAGATATGACAACAACTGCTTGGTCAATATTCGCTATAGGTGGTCTTACCAAAGCATTTTTACGATCGGCTATAGACAATATGTAGCCTTCAGATTGCTTTGCTACAGAAAATTCAGCAAAATCTCCGACAATTGGTTTCGTGCCTTTTTGTCGGAAATTCCCCCTAGCTCGTGTCTGATGCACAACATCATCTGAACTATCTTTGATGTAGTAAAACCCACTTAAGGATTTAAGAATTCTACCAAAATGTATCTCAGTCTTTTTTATATCCAATTGTGCTGACCACCTACCTTTTATCTGATGCTTATTTTTAATAATCATTCATACTAACTTACCAGTAACAACACTATCACCTATCTAAAATGGATAGCACAAACAGGCGTTTTGACTCCTACTAATATGAAACCAGTTGATATT
>JAKDQI010000104.1 GCA_030454995.1 Pseudolactococcus plantarum
CATCAGATAAAGTGATAAAGCGATGTATAATTAAAATTCAATGTGATGGAATAGTCTGTTAAGTTTATTTTTAATATTTAGGGAGACTTTAAAAATAATATTTGATTGTAAAAAGGGGTGATCTATATTAAAAAAGTAGGATTAATGATTTGTGCATTGTTATTGCAGTTATCTACAATATCTGTGGCATATGCAGATGAGGTAGCTGTCCCTAGTTATCTTTGTACTTTTACTTCAGCAAATCAAGGTGATGTTGGTCCATATCAAATCTCATCACTTTATTCTAGCAATCATGAAAGTGATATTTGGAACAATATTATAAAGAGTACTGGGGATAGTGTTTTCAAATATGTAGGTGTAAATGTAGCAGGAAACCTTAACGATAAGGGGCCACAAAAAATTGGCAAGAATGTAGGAGATTCAGTTACCTTTTCGGTTGATAGTACGTTCAATCTTAACGCTCAACCGTTTTACACTTATTCTGACAATGGTAACGATGGTATACCTATGACTCTAACGGCAGGTGTTAATGCGGGGAATACTACACTTGATGGTTTGACGGGGACTTCACCTGATGGGACGATGTCTATAACTTACACTAAAGGAAAAATCACAATTACCAGGAAAAAAGCTGGTAATTGTGATACTACAAAACCATTTCTTGCTGACGCTAAAGTAAGTATCAATGGGTCACAGTTTTACTATCAAGGATTGAGGCAAAATGCACAGGGGATATTTGAGGTAAAAACTTTTACCTACACCCCCAGTAAGAAATCCTCATCTGCTACAAATTCTCTAACTACTGGATTTTTTACAGACAAACCAATTGATTATTGGCAGTATCTCGATTTACCGAAAGATCTAACGAGTATCAGTGCCCATGATTCTACGATTTATATAGGTCAAGAATGGCATGGACAAGATAACTTCGATGGGGCGACAGATGAAGATGGAAATAAAGTTGCATATTCTGATGCAATGGTCAGTGGTGGTCCTGTAGATACCACAAAAGAAGGCTCAACTAAAATCACCTATACAAATGGTTCTGCTGTTAAAACAATTACAGTAACAGTCAAAAAAGATCAATCTGGTATCAAAACTAAGAATACTGAGTTGTATGCAGGTGAAACATGGAATAAAACAGATAATTTTGTAAGTGCAACAGACGAAGATGGAAAACAAGTACCGTGGGAAGATAATAGAATAGACTCTAATAAAGCCACTGTTGATACAACTGTTCCCACAACGTATCATCTTATGTATACTTTTAAAGGAAAAGCAGGACATAAGGATTCACCATTTGATGTTAAGGTTAAGGAAAATCTGTCTAGTATCACAGTAAAAAATACAACGATAAAAGTTGGTCAAACATGGAATAAAACAGATAACTTTGTAGGTGCAACAGATGAAGATGGAAAGCCAGTAGAGTGGGCTGATAATAGAATAGACTCTAATAAAGCCACTGTAGACAGTAGTAAGCCTAACGTCTTTAACTTGCATTATACTTTTAAAGGAAAGGGTAAACCCGCAGACGGAAGTTTCACAGTTACTGTACAAGATCCTCATGATATTGGTGTGAAGGTTAAGGATTCTACACTGAAAGTCGGTGAAGATTGGTTCCCTGAGGATAATTTTCTTAGTGCTACTAATAAAAATGGAGATATTGTAGGCTTTAGTGATGTAGATATTAATCCGAAGACGATAGATACAACTAAGGTGGGTGAAACAGATGTTACATATAGTCTCAAGTCAGATCCTAGTCTTAAAGCTGTTGCCAAGATTAATGTTATAAAGACTAAGGCAACACTTAATGTAAAATCTAGTACAATTTTAATCAATACACCTTGGCATAAAAAGGATAATTTTATTTCTGCAACGGATGATGATGGAAACGATATGGGAATCGACAATCCAGATGTTATAATTCATGGAACGGTAAACACCTCCAAGGTAGGTGTTTACGACATCATATATGATACGAATTATATGAAGAAAAAAGCAACTATCACTGTCGTATCATCTTTTGGATCACTGGACTTTAAATCTGCACCAAAAACTATGGATTTTGGTGATGTCGATTTAGAGGTAGAGAAACTTTTAAAAGCTGGTATCCAAACGAAAGATTCTGATCTTGTGATAAGTGATACACGAGATAAGAAAGGTAATTGGTCAGTAACAGCGGAGTTATCAGATGACTTAGCTACTGCAAATGGCGAGACATTACCAAATGCGTTGTATTACGATAAGAATGTGTTATCTAAAGACGTAGCGACAACAATCTATACAGTCGATGGTACATTACAAGATGAAGATGTTAATCTCTCTAGCAATTGGAGTGATACTCAAGGCTTCCATCTGGAAACGCCACGTAAAGGGATAATTGCTACGGATTATAAATGTTCTGTAACCTGGGGATTATTGGATGTACCTGGAGGTGATATTAAGTGAAAAAAATACGATATTTTAGCTTAATATTCTTAAGTATCCTATTTATGACCTTCCATAACAGCATCACAAATGTCGAGGCTATGGAATTTAAAGAACAGTCAGAGATATCGGTTTATTTTTCTCATGTATCTCCAGATCCACCTATTCCAGATCCTAATAATCATGATGTGCCACCTTCTGTTTTACCAGATACAGGTGAACAAAATGATATTTGGGTGACTACTATTGGTATTATCTCATTATTCTCGTATATGGGAATAATGGTTATATATAAAAAGAAAGAAAAGAGTAATTAAAATGAAGAAATCAGTTTTACTTGCAACTAGCATTTTAGGTGCAACCTTATTAGCTAACACTGCTGTTAATATTGTTAAAGCAGATGATCCAACTCCGGATCCTGTAACAGCTAGTACAACATCAAATGCGACTATTGAATTCAAAAAAGGTACGGATCCGCATCCACTACCTCCTGGACCAGATCCACACCCATCAGGTGGCGGAGATTTAACAGTTGATGGTGCATCAGACTATAACTTTGGTAAAGATTTGAATTTAACAAATAAAGAAAACAAGTTCCAAATTGTAGACTTTACAGATAAAACAGGTTTTACCGATCCAGATGATCAAGCTTCAGGTCCTCAAGGTTTGGTTCAGATCACTGATAACCGTGGTGGGATGCCTCAAGGTTGGACGTTGACGGTTTCAGGGTCTGCTTTAGGATATTCTGGTGGAGATGATATTAAAGGTGCTACTTTAAATATCGCAAAAGCGACGATGAAGTGTGACACTGAAACAACTGAGCCAACTGATAATACACCAGAAACTGATGCAGTAAATGGAGGGTATTCAATTCCACTAGATAGTTCTGATACACCTATTATGCATGCAGAAGCTAAAAAAGGGTTTGGTACGTGGCGCCAATGGTTAGGAACAGATATGAATTTAGATATTCCAGCTAATAGTCATGCCGTAGCAGAACAAGCTTATACATCAACACTTACTTGGACAATTTCTGAATTGCCAGCAGGTTAATGGATAAATTGAAATAGAGAACTGATATGGTTCTCTAATCAAGATTTTTCACAATTAGTTAAGGGGAATAGATGATAAAAAAAATAAAAGTATTGCTGGCATTGATATGTTTTGTCCTGTTAGTAGTATGTCAAGGGTATGTTCATGCAGATGCATTAGGATATGGTGTTAAGGCGCTTATTCCGGATAATCAAAGAAATAAAGAGGTGTCATATTTTGACTTGAAAACTAGTCCAAATATGTCTGAAATTATCTCAGTTGCTATCTCAAATAACTCGGATAAGGTCGTGTCACTAGAACCTGTAGTAAATTTATCCAAAACAAATTTTAACGGAGTGATGGACTATCAAAATCCAAAGTTAAAATCAGATGTTTCATTACCGATGGATATCAGCAAAATTGTTACACCAGTAGAAAAAAAGATTGATATTGCAGCACATACAACACAGGAGGTGAAATTCCAGATTAACATGCCTGATCGGCCCTTTAATGGCCAGTTGGTAGGAGGGATTGTTTTAAAAGATTTAAATCAGAAATCAAAAAAAAGTGGTGTGAGTAATGTTTATGCATTTGTAGTAGGTATTGTGTTACATGGTAATCAGGAGTTGGATAAAGATACATTAGCTTTAGGTGATGTAGTGCCAGATCAAAATAATTATCGTAACGTGATTACATCTGAACTAAGAAATACATCGGCTAAAATTCTATCTAAGTTAAGTGTTGAGACTACAGTAACTAAAAAGAATTCTGACAAGATATTGTATGCTGCTACAAAAGAAAAGATGATGTTAGCACCTAATTCAATTTTACCTTTTCCGACATCATTAAAGAACAAATCTCTAAAACCTGGACACTACACGATACATATCGCTGCTAAAACCAAAGATCAAAACTGGCATTTTGATAAAGATTTTGAGATTAAGGGTGAGGTTGCTAAGAAATTAAATGCTCAAGCGGTAGAGTTAGAAAAAGATTACACTTGGCTTTATATGACTGCGATAGGCATTTTAATTATTTTACTTGCTTGCATTTTCTTCTATATTCGCCATAAAAATAAAGAACAAAAAAATTAAAAGCAGAATTAAACAGTCTTCGTGACGAAAGAGATCTTTAATAAAAAACATTAAGGGAATGATGTTCACCCCCAAGAATAGACTTTTGAAATCAAGTATTCGTACTTGATTTTTTTGCTAGTTTGCTAACGATAGCCGATATTAGACTGGACTCAGTCAGTTTAATTTCTTCTTAACTCACTTTATGTTGTAATACGAATCCAATCTTTAATCGCTTGTGATAACGTTTCAAATAAACTAAAGACTCGACCGTAATAAACTTCTTGTTTGAGTAAACTGAAAAAAGTTTTCTATGACTGAATTATCATGATAGTTGCCTTTATGAGTCATGGATTGGACAATACGATGCGACTTAAGCAGATGAACATAATTTTCCATCTGATAAGGCCAACCTTGATCAGATGGAAAAGTCCTTCGATAAGTAGAGTCAGAGGTAACTGTTAAAGCTTTCGTTAAAGCATTAGATATAGATTCATAAGTGGGCCGTTTGGAAATATCACAGCGGATAATCTCAGTGTTAAACAATGCCACATTTGGTGTGGCACAGATGTAGTGAAACTCGGTGAAGCCTGTTGCTAGATGCTTGACTAACGCCGATATAACCTCGCACTAAGTCCAAGCTTTTTCATCAAATACTGAACTTTCTTGTCGTTGGCATGGATTCCTTTTTGCTTGAGAAGTGGTATCATGGGACGATACCTGCATTTGGGTATGCTGCACGTATGTCAAGCATCTTTTGTTCAATTACATCATCTTTGTTAGGACGTTTAAACCGATTTACCTAATAATAATAAGTTGCTTTGGAAAGCTTTGTTAGGCTTAAGATTTATTTGCGTGGGAACTTGAATTCTCCTTGGAGGCTGAGAACAAGTCTTGATTTTTCCTCGCTTGTTGTTCCAGTCGCAACCTTCTCAGCCCTTTTAAATATTCATTCTCAATTCTAAGTTTTAAATTGTTTATATTATAGTTTGCCCAGTTTTTGTTCAGCTTCTTCCAAATTAGAAGTTTTTTTTGATAATCTTTTATCAACATTTTGGGCTCTTTTCTAGGTCTGCCACGAGCGTTAGAAAAGGAGAATTTACCCTTTTCACGGTAATCAAGTCCCAAATGCGTGAGTAAGGCACGTTTAGCCACGCCTATCTGATTCGCTATTTCTCGATAAGACTTTTTGCTTGTTAAATACAAGTTTACAGCATTGAGATTAAATTGTGAGGAATAAGTTTGATTTTATTGTTTTCGCCTTAGTCCAGTTGCTCCGAAAGTTTGATAACAGTTAACTCATTCACTTGCTGCTCCAAAATTTAGAAAATGATATTTTCAGCTAGACAACGATATCCTCCCACTTCTGAGTGATACTCTTGAACTTTTTTTAATTTAAGATTAAAGCAATATTTTACCATAAGAAAAGACCTCCAAATTTTTAATTTGAAAGTCTATGCTTTGGGGTGAACATCAGGGACTTGTTATTTTTCGAATTTTAAAAAAATGCTCATGTTTACTTTGAATTATAGAATATGATTTATCTGACTAGGATTGTTTAAGTAAACTCAATTCTTCTGATGTTAACTGTCGATATTCACCGAGGGCTAGCGTTGGATCTAGTCTTAAGTTTCCCATTCGGATGCGTTTCAATTCCAGTACGCGCATATCTACTGCTTCAAACATACGTTTGACTTGATGGAATTTTCCTTCATGAATGACAACCTCTATCTCACTTTGAAAGCCAGTTGCAGTATTGGATTCTTTGACTTGTTTAACTGATAATTCTCCAGGACGTGCAGTCTCCCCATTTTTAAAGGTTAGGCCTGCTGCAAATTGTTTGATTGTCTTATCAGTGACTTTGCCATCGATAATCGCAAAATAAGCTTTTTCAACGTGTTTTCTGGGCTGTGTGAGATCATGTCCTAATGCCCCATCATTGGTTAAGAGTAGTAACCCTTCAGTGTCTTTGTCCAAACGACCGACAGGGAAAATATCAGGTCGGTAGTCTTCTTCAGACAATAACTGGACAACTGTTTTAAATAAGTTATCTTTAGTAGCTGATACGATACCTTTAGGTTTATT
>JAKDQI010000105.1 GCA_030454995.1 Pseudolactococcus plantarum
TTCTATTTAAAATTTAATATTTAGATGCTGCATCATTTCATGATAAGCTGTCTCGATACGTGCTTGTTTGTCAGGAGATACTTTATCGGCATATTTAGCACCCTTTATGTAATCTTCTGCGAGATAAACTTGATAATCATAAGCAGGGTAGCCTAAAAATGTTCGATTAATCGGTTCTCGAGATACCCAAGTTGGATGGGCTTTAACCGCTGTCAACTCAGTTTTATTGTTCTTTTTTTTCACTTGAACTTCCATGATGACACCGCGTTCAGTCCAGTAGTTTTCAAGTGTCTCATATCTCTGGTTAGAAAGTAGATTACCCATAGAATAAATGATAAATTTCTTTTCACCTTCTTTATCAATCGTCTCAGTAGGCTCTACCACATGTGGATGTCCACCAAAGATGATATCAGCACCAAAATCAACCATTTTGTGATAGGTATCGACTTGTTCTGGTGTTGCCTCAAGATTGTACTCTACACCTGACTGTGGCATTATAACAACTAAGTCAGCAATTTTTTTAGCAGCCTTGATTTTCTTCTCTACTTTGGTCATATTCAAATCATTGAGATACTTATCGTAATCTGACTGACTAATGCTCTGCTCGATACCATTAAACCCATAACTAAAGCCTAAAATAGCGATTTTGATGCCATTTACATTTTTGACTAAAATCTTATCATTTGGCACATTCACCCCAAATGTATCTAATCCCGCCTTTTGAAATGCGTTTGCAGTGTAGACGAGCCCGCTAATTCCAGTATCTAAAATATGGTTATGGGCAAGGTCTATGGCATCATATCCCGCATTTTTGATTGATGACACAACAGCCTCAGGTGCATTAAAAATCGGATAACCTGCTAATGGCATATTCGGGTTAATCGTCCCCTCAAAATCACCTAAAGCTAGATCAGCTGATGAAACTAGTGGCGTTATCTGTTCATAATCATTTGAAAAATCATAGGTTTGACCGTCAAATGCACTACCATAAACAACATCATGGTATAACATATCACCACTCGCCATTATGGTAGCTGTACCAGTTTTCTGCTGTTTATGAGAACTCGAAGACTTTTTAGTCGTATCCGTTTGTTGTGTTGAACTTGTTTGTGTTTTTTTTGATCCTAGTGGATTAATGACTTCTCCATTAGCGATTAAAATGATAACTAAAACAGCTAGTATAAGAAAAATCATGCCAATAATTTTCTTTTCTTTAGTGTTTTGATGTTGTTTTCGCACTTTCCTTTTCATTTTTTTCACAGCACAGCTCCTTATCTTTCTCTCATAATAATACCATAAACAGTGCTATAAAAACACAGCACTGACTACTTAATGAGAAATAAAAGATTCACTAACAGTTCCTAAAAATTAGCAATAATCGCAGCTGTAAATTCGGCAGTTGATAAAGATCCGCCTAGATCACGTGTTGTCTGTCCATCAGCAATCGTTTTGCTTAATGCTCTCTTAATCATGCTGGCAGCATCTAACCACCCCATAAACTCGAGCATCATGACACTTGATAAGAGTAGACTAGATGGATTAGCAAGTCCTAATCCAGCAATGTCTGGCGCTGTGCCATGTGTTGCTTCGAAAATAGCATGGCCTGTTTCGAAATTGATATTTGCACCTGGAGAGATACCTATACCACCCACTTGGGCTGCTAAGGCATCAGAAATATAGTCACCATTTAAGTTTAATGTCGCAACAACCTGATATTGTTCTGGTTTGATCAAAATCTGTTGTAAGAAGTTATCTGCGATAGCATCATCAACATAAATCTTACCATCTGCTAGTGCTTTTTCTTTAGCAGCTATGGCAGCATCAAGTCCCTTATCAGCTTTAATTTGATTAAAAGTATTGACTGTAAAGGTAGGATACTCTTGTGCCACTTCGTAGCCCCATTTTTTAAATCCTCCTTCGGTAAATTTCATAATATTACCTTTGTGAACTAAAGTTAGTCGATTTTTCCCATTTGCAATCGCATGTTCAAACGCTGCACGTACTAATCTTTTAGACCCTTCTGGTGACACTGGTTTGATACCAATTGCTGAAGTTTTGTCAAATCTAATTTTATCGATACCAAACTCTGTTTTAAGTCTGTCAATCAATGCTAACGCTCTAGGACTTTCACTTTCAAACTCTATACCCGCATAGATATCCTCTGTATTTTCACGAAATACTGTCATTTGCACTTTTTCAGGATGTTTGACTGGTGACGCTACGCCTGTAAAATATGTTATTGGTCGAACATTTGCAAATAAATCAAAAGATTGTCTTAAGGTGACATTTAAACTTCTAAATCCTTCGCCAACAGGTGTCATCAAAGGACCTTTGATTGCAACTAAATTTTCTGTCAAGGCTGTTAGCGTTTCTTTAGGTAAGTAATCACCAAGTGTTTGAAATGCCTCTTGACCAGCTGCAAGTTCTTGCCACTCGATCTTTTTTTCCCCATCATAAGCTTTAAGGACAGCCGTATCTACAATATCAATCATGGCAGGTGAAATATCCACACCGACGCCATCGCCAATAATATAAGGAATCGTTGGTTGGTTTGGTACTAATAATTCCCCATCACTCATGTTAATTCTAACCATTTGTCACCTTTTTTCTAATTACCATTTGTAGAATACCACCGTTTGCATAGTATTCCAAATCTGCTTGAGAGTCAAAGCGCAAACGTGCTTGGAAAGTTTTATCATCAGCATGAACCGTGACTAGCTGTCCAATCTCTGGCATGTCAGGCATATCAACTTGATAAGTTTCAAACCCAGTTAAACCAAGACCATCCGCACTATCTCCCGGTAAAAACTGGAGTGGAATCAAACCCATCATCGCTAAGTTACTACGATGTATCCGCTCAAAACTTTCAGCAATAACCACTTTAATGCCTAATAAATTAGTGCCCTTAGCTGCCCAGTCACGAGAAGATCCCATCCCATAATCTTTACCTGCCAATACAACAAGTGGTGTCTCATCAGCTTTATACTTCAAGGCTGCATCATATATCGGTAATACGTCATCTTGATAGCGTGTTACACCACCTTCGATGCCTGGTGTTAGTAAATTTTTAATCCGAATATTGGCAAAAGTACCTCTTGTCATGACTTTATCATTACCACGACGACTACCATAAGAGTTAAAATCACGTGGGGCAACACCTGCTGCTTCAAGAAATTCACCTGCTGGTGATTTCATAGCAATATTCCCCGCAGGACTAATATGGTCGGTCGTCACTGAATCACCAAATTTTGCTAAAACACGCATATTTGTTAACGGTTTATGCGTCGTATCTTCTGATAAACTTAATGTATCAAAGTAAGGCGGATTCGCAACATAAGTAGAATTTTCATCCCATGGATACGTTTCTGATTTAGAAGATTTGATAGCATTCCAAGCCTCATTTGCATCAAAAATATGGGCATAGTAAGTTTCGTATAAACTACGTGTGACGTATTGATCGACCTTGGCTTTTACAGTTTCATAGTCAGGCATAATATCTTTTAGATAAACTGGTTGTCCTGCTTGATCTGTACCTAACGGCTCAATAGTCAAATCTTTTTTGACATTGCCTGCGATTGCATAAGCAACAACTAATGGTGGACTGGCTAGATAATTAGCTTTTACTAATGGATGTATACGGCCTTCAAAATTACGATTTCCTGAAAGGACGGAGGTAACGAGTAGATCCTGATCGATGATTGATTCAGAGACATCATCATCAAGTGGTCCAGAATTCCCGATACAAGTTGTACAACCATAACCAACCACATCAAAACCTAGTGCAGCGAGCGGTTCTATCAATCCTGCTTTTTCCAAATAAGCTGTCACTACCTTAGAACCAGGTGCCAAAGATGTTTTGACTGTTTTAGGAACAGTGAGTCCTTTATCAACAGCATTTTTTGCTAGAAGACCTGCCATCATCATTACATATGGATTACTTGTATTCGTACATGAGGTAATCGCAGCGATGACAATATCTCCTTCATTTACCAATGAGGCATCGTCTTCTGCTTTAGTCGTAACACCTTTAGAAAATGTTTCAAATTCGTTCGCCATATCACCTAACGCAATCAAGTCTTGTGGCCGTTTAGGTCCAGATAGATACGTTTCTATGGTTGCTAAATCAACCTCAATCACTTGATTATACACTGGTTCATTAGTTTCATCATAGAACAAATGATTAGTTTTAGCATATGTCTCAACTAGTGAAATTAAGCCAGCATCTCTGTTTGTTTTGGTCAAATAATCTAGTGTTTCTTGGTCGATTGGGAAATAGCCACATGTCGCACCGTATTCTGGCGCCATATTAGCAACCGTTGCACGATCTGCAAGTGTCAAACTAGCTAGTCCTGGACCAAAATACTCTACAAATTTACCAACTACATTTTGATCACGTAAGATTTTTGTCATCGTCAAAGCTAAGTCTGTCGCTGTTGCGAGTGGATTGAGTTTACCAACAAAACGAACACCTATCACTTCAGGCATAGGGAAATACGACGCTTCTCCGAGAATCGCAGCTTCAGCTTCTATCCCTCCGACACCCCAACCAAGGACACCAAGACCATTTATCATGGTCGTATGACTATCTGTACCAAAAACGGTATCTGGTAACAAAACATTCTCTTTAACATTCACAACATCAGATAGATACTCGATATTGACCTGGTGAATAATCCCGGTTGCAGGTGGTACAACTCGGAAATTTTCAAAAGATTCTGTTGCCCATTTTAGGAACTCATAGCGTTCACGGTTGCGTTCGAATTCACGTTTTGCGTTCATTTCTAATGCTTGTTTGCTACCAGAAAAGTCGACTTGTAAAGAGTGGTCGATGACTAAGTCGACAGCAACCTCAGGATTAATAAGTTGCGGATTACCACCTAACTTGTTAACCGAATCTCTCATAGCAGCTAGATCTACTACAGCTGGGACACCTGTAAAATCCTGTAGAATAACTCGACTTGGTTTAAATGGAATTTCGCCACTATCAAGCGTTTTTCCATCATAATTTTGTAACATACTAAGATGTTCTTGCGTAAATTTACGACCATCAAAATTTCTAATTATACCTTCAGCTAATATACGCAAAGCATAAGGTAGTGTATCAATATTATCAATAGCTGACTTTATATCAAAATAAGTATACGCGACATCATTTACAGTTAAGACTTGTTCATATTTTTTCACGATCATTGCTCCCTATCTTCGATTTCGATGTATGTTTTCGTCGTTAAAACACTTTCATATGCAGGTCGAATAATCTTATTCATATTCAACATTTCCTCCATACGATGTGCGCTCCAACCGACAATTCTTGCTATAGCAAATAAAGGGGTATACAACTCCTCAGGCAACCCTAGCATTTGGTAGACAAACCCACTGTAGAAATCCACATTAGCAGATACACCTTTATAGATGTTGCGTTCTTGTGCAATAGCAAGTGGTGCTAACCGTTCAATTTTTTTATAAAAGGCATAGGCATCTTGCAAGCCTTTTTCTTCTGCTAATTCTTTAACATAAGTTTTCAATACTTCAGCTCGTGGATCAGATACAGAATAGATTGCATGACCCATCCCATAAATTAGACCTTTCTTATCAAAAGCATCTTTATTTAAAATTTTACATAAATAATCAAAAATCTCTGTTTCATCTTTCGGATCCTTTACATGTGCTTTGATATTATCTAACATTTTTGCAACTTTAATGTTAGCACCACCGTGTTTAGAGCCCTTTAGACTTGATAGAGATGCGACAACAGAAGCATAGGTATCTGTGCCAGAGCTTGTTACGACATGTGTCGTAAATGTTGAATTATTCCCACCACCGTGCTCCATATGTAAAATCAAGGCAAGGTCTAAAACTTTTGCTTCCGTATCAGTAAACTGTTTATCCGGACGCAATAAACGTAAAATATTTTCTGCTGTTGTTAAACTTTCATCTGGATAGTGAATATAAAGACTTTCTTTATTTTCTATATGGTTATACGCTTGATAGGCATAGATGGCTAACAAAGGAAAGTTTGCAATCAAAGAAAGCGACTGATCTAGAACATTTTCCAAAGTCACATCATTGACCTTATCATCAAAAGTCGCTAACGATAAAATACTTCGACTCATCGAATTCATAATATCACTTGACGTCGCTTTCATAATGATGTCACGAACAAATTCATCTGGTAATTGTCTTTTACCAACTAATGTTTGTTTAAATTCAGCTAATTCAGACTTGGTCGGTAATTCGCCAAAAAGTAACAGATAGGTCACTTCTTCAAAGCCAAATCTATTTTCGGCTTTTAAATGCTTAGAGATATCTTTAATATTGATCGCACGATATTCTAAAATACCTGGCATAGGATCCCCAGCTTCATCAAAAGAATGAATAGCTGATATGTTGGTTAGACCAGCTAATACACCCTTACCATTAACATCACGAAGTCCTTTTTTCACATCATATGTTTCATAACATGCTAAAGGAATTATAGAGTTTTGCTTTATTTTTTTGATATAGTTATCCATTGAAAGACACACCT
>JAKDQI010000106.1 GCA_030454995.1 Pseudolactococcus plantarum
AGTGGGAAAATTTTTTCCCTGAGGTGGCTAACTTCATTTTACAATTTGGGTAAAACATTGTTTTTTTACGAATATACGCCATAAGGCTGATTTATCCTAATGATTTTCTGATATAATAGACCTAAGTTATGAAAATTTTACTATACTTGGAAGCAGAAAAATTCTTGCGGAAGTCAGGAATCGGTCGGGCAATCCACCATCAAAAGCGGGCACTTGACATTGCCGGGATTGACTATACAACAAATCCAAAAGAGGATTTTGACATTGCACATATTAATACCTACGGCATCAAGAGTATTATGCTGCTTTTTCGAGTTAAGCGAATGGGCAAGAAAGTCATCTATCATGGTCATTCTACACAAGAAGACTTCAGAAACTCTTTTATTGGGTCCAATTTATTAGCACCTCTTGTCAAAAGGTATCTCACTTTCTTATATAGCCATGCTGATTTAGTTATCACGCCGACTATATATGCCAAACAGTTGATCAGCTCTTACGGTGTCAAAACACCAATAGTAGCAATCTCAAATGGTATTGATCTCGAAAAATATAAAAGATCTATTGATAAAGAATTAGCTTTTAAAAAGCACTTTCACATTGGCGAAAATGAAAAGATAGTCATTTGTGCTGCACTTTATTTCAAGCGTAAAGGTATTGATGACTTTGTTAAGGTAGCAGAAATGATGCCGGACGTACGATTCATCTGGTTTGGTGAGACAAATCTTTGGACAGTCCCTGGTTGGGTTAGACGACTAGTCAAGACGAATCATCCTTCAAATGTCGAATTCCCAGGTTATATCAAAGGCGATGTTTACGAAGGAGCTATGACCGCTAGTGATGCATTTTTCTTTCCGTCTCATGAAGAAACAGAAGGTATTGTTGTCTTAGAGGCACTAGCTTCAAACCAAAAGGTTGTCGCTCGAGATATACCCGTTTACAACGGTTGGCTTGATAATCGTGCTGCATCACTCGTCTCCACAAATGAAGCGTTCGTAGAAAAGCTTAGAGACGTACTCACACACAAAATAGACAAGCATATTGCTGGCTATCAAGTGGCACAAAGTCGATCTATTGATAGTATCTCATCTCAATTAGTTGCTGCTTATCACAGTGTTTTAGATGAATCTTGATAATCACTATCTAAAACGTTTATTCAGTCCGCTATATAGTTGAGGTAGATATATCATCACCTCGCTATTTGTTTTTATCACTAAAGGAGTAACCATGAGAATTGGTCTATTCACTGACTCTTATTTACCACAAGTTTCCGGAGTTGCCACATCTATTGAAACCTTATCCGACGAACTTAAAAAAATGGGGCATCATGTCTACATTTTTACGACGACAGATCCCCATGTCGATCCAGAAAATGATGAGAAAAACATCATTCGTTTGCGCAGCATTCCGCTAATTTCTTTGGCGGAACGTCGGATTGTACTTAAAGGTGTCGTTGCAGCCTATCAAGTGGCACAAACCTATCATCTGGATATCATCCATACGCAAACAGAATTTGGTGTTGGCATGCTAGGTAAGCTGGTGGCTAGACAGTTAAAAATTCCTGTCATTCATACATTACATACCAAATATGAAGATTATGTCCACTATATCGCCAAAGGCAAAATTATTCGACCAGGTATGGTTAAATACATTATAAAAAACTACCTTCATGGTGTTGATGGTGTCATTGCACCTAGTGACATCGTCCTTGAAACGATTAATCGGTACGGTGTTGATATTGAAAAACGTGTCATTCCAACTGGTATAAAATTAGAAAAATTTATTAGACCTGAAATCACACCTTCAGATATAACTGAACTCCGTGATAATCTGGGCATCACAGATAATGATACCATGCTCTTATCCTTATCGCGACTAGCTGGTGAAAAAAATATACAAGCAGTCATCCAAAGCTTGGTTACTGTTCGTGCGCAAGCTTCAGTCAAACTTGTGATTGTCGGTAGTGGTCCATATCAGGAAAAATTAGAGAAACTTGTTGAAGAGCTTGACCTCACAGATATTGTCATCTTTACTGGATTAGTTGATAATCAGCAAACTGCCTACTACTATAAGGCAGCTGATTTTTTCATATCCGCTTCAACTAGTGAAACACAAGGCTTAACCTATATCGAATCACTAGCTTCTGGAACGCCAGTTTTAGCCGTAAACAACCCTTATCTAAAAGGATTAATTACTGATCCTGTATTTGGTCTTCTGTTTGACGATGATACACAAATTTCTGATACAATTCTAAAAGCGTTGGCGACAACACCTGCTTTTGATCAAGCACTTTATGATCAAAAATTATATGATATCTCAGCAGAAAATTTTGCACTACATGTTTACCAATTTTATCTAGATAAAATTATCTCAAATAATCAGTATTTATCACAAAAAGGCGAGTCTATCCCTAGACAGACGGCTAGATTATTTAGACAAGCCCCTGGTAAAACAGTTAAGACCGTTGTTAGAACTCCAAAAAAAGTTGCTATTTTTGCGAAAAAAGCAATCAAACATGCCCAAATTCTAAAGAAGTATGGTAAAATAAAGTTAAAATAATACTTTTGAGATACTGATATTGATCAGCTCAAAATCTAAAATAAAGGACTCTGTAAAAATGAAATCTCATCTATCTGCTATAATTAATCGCTTAGAAAAACTTATTGAATCTGGCGATCCTAAAGATACTTTTAACTTCGAAAAAAATGAAGAAGTTCAAATCACTGTCAGCTTTGATGGAGAAAATCAAGTATTTATCGTCAAATATCCAAAAATTAAAGAAACATCTGATTTTGATAGCATCGATTTAGTTGCTATGGAAGTATTTGATTTAATCTATTAATATCCAAAACCACCAGTTTTTAAAGACTGGTGGTTTTTTTGATATATTGAACTAC
Source organism: Pseudolactococcus plantarum (assembly GCA_030454995.1). GTDB lineage: Bacteria > Bacillota > Bacilli > Lactobacillales > Streptococcaceae > Pseudolactococcus > Pseudolactococcus plantarum_A. The sequence continues at coordinate 2,895 of JAKDQI010000106.1, forward strand.
TATTTAATAATAACGCCTCGTTCACGTAAAAATGCCTCTTTTTTAGTACGCTGCTTCAAAACCTTTTTAAACCAGTACTCACGCTGTAATGCTTGTGACTTATCCTCGAAACTCTCAGAGTACAGTAAACGTACAGGACGTCTAGGTTTAGTGTATTTTGCGCCTTTACCGGCATTATGCGTCGCCACCCTTTTAGTTAGATCCGTTGTATAACCGCCATAAAGCGAGTTATCTGAGCATAAGAGCACATAAAAATAATAATTAGCCATAATAAATCTTATGTACCTCATCCGTATAACTGCCATCTTCATGATGCAGGATAAGAGGTGGTAAAAATTTTTCCCCACCAGCTCTACCATCTTTAATCGCATCAATTAATAAAATATTGGCATCTCGCTCGGCTTTCGGATAAACAAATTGAATACGTTTTGGGATAAGACGATAGTTTTTCATTGTTTCTATAATTTCAAAAAATCGTTCTGGTCTATGGACCATAGCAAGATGTCCATTTGTTTTTAGCAGTTGTTGACTAACTTTACAAATGGTATCCAGATTAGTTGCTAACTCATGTCTAGCTAAAAGATAATGCTCACTCTCATTCACACGTGACCGATGATCCAACTTAAAATAAGGCGGATTACAAAAAATTAAATCCGTACTAGAAGGCTTCAAATACGAAAGTGTGTTTGCCAAATCATCTTGGATCACTTCTACCTGTTCTGTTAGTCCATTTAATGCTACTGATCGCTTAGCCATATCAGCTAATCGATCTTGAATCTCAATTTCAAAAATCTTTGCAGCTGTACTGCTGCTTGCAAATAAGCCTACTGCTCCGTTTCCTGCACATAAATCAACAATTTGCCCCCGACTTGGGATATTAGGAAAGCGACTAAGTAATACAGCATCTATGGAATAAGAAAAAACATCACGAGATTGAATAATTTTCACATCATTTGTGGCAAGCTGATCTATTCTTTCAGTATCTTTCAGTAGTGGTTGTATCGTCATTTCTTTATTATAACAAAATCCTAAACACTTTAGATGGAATTTGGTATTTCTTCCTCAATTTTTATAGGTCAAACAGACATTATGTAACGGCTACTTAATAACTTTTTTCAAGAATAGCGATAAAATGATCCAAAGCAATACACTCATCACAATCGTAATCGCCCAACCAAAGATATTATGCTCTAAAGGGAGTGGCATATTCATACCAAAGAAACCTGTTATAATGGTAGGAATGGTCATCAAAATAGATAAAACGGTTAATACTTTCATCGTGTCATTCAAGTTATTATTTAAGATATTATTATACGTCCCTGATAGCTGTTGTAGTATTTGAGAAGAGAGCTGTGTCATCTCAGACAACTGTTTGGTCTCAATTAAAACATCGTCTAATCGTTCTTTTTCAGTCTCAGTCAATAGTCGAAAAATTTGGTGCGCTCGGACTTGTTCGATTAAGACAACATTCTGTTTAGAAGAGGAGACCAAATAGATAATACCAGTGTCTAAATCAGATAGGGATAACAAATTTTGCTTTGTCGTTTTTTCCTTTAATTTCAGATTAATTCGTTTAATATCTCGGTCCATCTCCTCAATATATGGAAAAAAAGAATCAACTACTGAAAATAAACTGCTAAATAAAAAGTGGAAAATACTACTTATTTCTTTTGAGGCAACTTGTTTGATCATCATATCACAAATATAATGATTATTTGTATTCGTCACAGTTAGTAATGTATCATCTTTGACGATAAACGTCATCGGTATCGTTTCATAATGATGTGCTACTTTACTTCTATTTAATACATTAAATATCAAAACAAAAGTATTAGTCGCCTGATCATAATCTAAGTGGGCACGTTCGTTTTTATCTAGTGAGTAATCAACAATCTCTTAATCAATATTATACTGTTCATAAAATTGACCTAAAGCAATCTTATCTTCTGTTTTAATATTAATCCAAGTTAAACCTTTAGTTAATTTTATTTTGCGAATCACTTTCTCTGTCTCCATCTTTAATAATCCAATTCTTTGCTAATTTTTACCTAAATATACTTTATTATTTTATCATACCATCACGGATTATAGCTAACATAGCTGATTTGATTCCTAAACAGCTTTAGTATCATCCCATAAAAAAATAGGTACCTCATATACCTAGTCTCGTCTTATCTCTAAGTTTATCTTACAGATGTATAATCCGTAATAGCCTCTGATAAAAATCAGGAAATCCGTCAGTTTAATCGACAACCTTTGTTTATCGAACGATCAAGTGAACTAAATTTTGCTTGTGTTTTTTCAATAGCCTATCTCCCCAACGTTCTCACACTTCTTACGCACATGAATTTTCCTTGTTAGAATCAAATCCATTGTTCCCTGACTCACGTTAATATTTCAAACTGACTAGCTATCAAGTGTTCTATGATGGTGCTGCCTTAGAAACAGAGATAATAAACCCGTCATTAACAGAATAAATGATGAGATATAGTAGGGAAAAATAGGATTAATATCAAACAGATACCCTGCTGCTAATGGCCCTGAAATATTACCAAAACTGGTAAACGTTGAATTTAAACCATTGATCATCCCTTGTTGTTCTCCAGCATTTTTAGATAAATAACTTGTAACAGCTGGTCTAAATAAATCAAAAGCAAGAAAGACAATAAAAGTACCCAAGATAACAACAAAGTGACTAGTAGTCAACGCAATGATTGCAATAAAAAGACCACTTGCAAAAAATGTCAGTTGAATTAAACGAATTTCACCTATTTTTTGTACAATAGAATCAAAGAAAAATAATTGGCAAATCAGTGCAATGAGACCACTAATCGTGATGACAATGGCAATTTCACCCGTAGTAAAAGAAAAATTAGTCTCCACCATAATACTATAAATCGATTCGAAAGCTTGTAAGCCAAACGAAGAAATTAAAATAATTACAAATAGCGATGCAAAAATAGGTCGCATTAAAGTTGATATTATAGACCCTTTAACCCCCTTTGAATGGGCCTTAAACATATGTTTCTGAGGCTCTTTTAATACAACTAAAGTTAGGATAAACCCAATAAGTCCAAGTAAAGAAGCACCAAAAAAAGGGGCACGAGTACCAAAATATGCTAGTAATCCACCAACACCTGGCCCAATAATAAATCCACCACTAATAGCAGCCGATACAAGCCCCATCGCTCTTGACCGCTCTCCGACAGTTGTCATATCAGCAACAAATGCAGTTACAGAAGGCATAATTAATGCCGCTGCAATACCACCTAAACCACGAGAGAAATAAAAAATATTTATCGATTGTGCCAAGCCAAATAATAGTTCAGAAATCGAAAAAATAATCATACCCAAGACGATTAATTTTTTTCTACCAATTTTATCAGATAAGATACCAGATATTGGTGATGCTAATAATTGCAAAATAGCAAAAATCGAGATCATCATACCCATCGTTGCGCCTGAGAAATTCATTTCATCTTTTATCTGTGGAATGACTGGGATAACTAATCCTACACCTAAAAACACCAGAAATAAATTTGAAATAGCTAAATACATCATTTTACTTTGTTTCATCCTAACATTATACCATAGGAAAGCGCTAAAATAATAAA
>JAKDQI010000016.1 GCA_030454995.1 Pseudolactococcus plantarum
AGAAAATAGCTTATAATAAGGTATAGAATAAAGGAGCGATAAAATGGAACAAATAAATCATTGTGAATTATGCAAAAAAAAGTTTATTGGTTATAGCGTTTATGTAAATAAAAAAAAACTAAACTTTTGTAGCTGGGAATGTTTCAAAGTATATAATAAAAGAAAACAAGATGAATACAGAATTAAAAAATCTGTGTTAAACGGAAAAATCAAAAAGGCTAAAGCTATAGCAGATTTATATCAATTGAAAATTTGGGATATAGATAAAACAGTAATTAAATTACACAAAGAAAAACATGACTTGCCAAAGGAGTTTAAACGTGAGTATTGAATCAGTAATTGGTAAAGTTGTTATAATAGCACTAGTCGGAATTGAACTATATGCTTTCTTTGCATTAGTTGACTTGATTAGAACGAAAGGGAGTAAATAGATGAGATACAAAAAAATAGATGATTTAATAGTCTTTGAAAACGGAAAAATTTATAAAGAAATGAAAAACAAATGTAAATTAACTGGGTTAACAAAATCAAAAACTGGTTATTTAATGGTATCCGTAAAAGGGAAACGTATGTATGTTCATAGACTTGTTATGTTGGCTTTTCATGGTAAGTCTGATTTAACCGTTGACCATTTAAATATGAATAAACAAGATAACAGACTTGAAAACCTTGAATATGTAACTACTGTAGAAAATATAAAACGTGCTCTTGGTATTAAAGTAAAATGGAATGGAAAGGGATTTAGAAGCTTCAGCGATTTAGCTAAATACGTCGGAGTTTCACATCAATCAGTTTCAAGAAATTATAGTAAATGTCATAAACTGAAAGGATATATAATAGAGGTAGTAAAGTGAAGTTAAAACATCGCAGGTTGAACTGTTTACCGAATATGATGACAACCGAAGAAATAGTACAAAACTATCAAGTGAAATTGTTAAAGATTATATTTAAAGAGATTGATAGCCTGATGAAGAAGAAAGAAAAGGCTGATATAAACGCACAAAAACTTGCTGAAAATGGGTACTCTGTGAGAACATCAGCTTATTGGAAGTCGGTTGGAAATGCAGAGTTTTATATTGAAGAGATGTACGCAAAGTTTGACGCTTTATCTGAAATTGATAGACTATTCCATTGGTCAAGTCGTCTACATCAAGAACAATTAGAATTTGTAAGCAAATACCCTAAAGTTATGGAAAAATACAGACAAGTAAATTAAGGAGAATAAAATGAAATTAGATTTAGAAACAGCAAAAACTTTGACAATAATTATAGGTGTCATCTTTACAGTTATAGTTATTGCTTGGCTGGCTATGATTGCAGTATTGAGTATTACATGGCTTGGAGGAATCATCTAATGGGATATATACAATATATTAAATGGCTAAACGGAGAAACGACGCACACAAGTTATAATATGCCTATTGAGAAAATTATTGATATAATGAAAAGCGATTTGAATTGTGGATCTATTGCCACTTGGCTAGAAGACGAAAATGGTAAAGAGTTAGCTTATTTTGATAAACATATTCAATTAATCACAGGAGAAGAAGAAATGAAAAAATCAACAAAAGAAGAAGTATTAGAAATAATTAATTTCGATATTCATGTTCATAGACGTTACATCAAAGAAGTTTTAGACGCATTAGAAGAAAAAGGCTATATTAAGTTTAAAAAAGAGCCTAAAAAGTATAAAATATTTGTTAAACTTGTTACCATTGGAGAAGAAAATAAAAAACTTTACTATGTAAACGAACATCATTTGACAGAAAATATTGATGAAGCTAAGCGGTTTGGGCTTAATGAAGACAAATATGGATATGCCTATGAGTATGTAAAGGAGTATTAAAGTGAACTTACAAGAGAATCAACACTATCAAAATCAATATGGACAACATCTTAAAGATTTTATTATTGCAAATGACCCAGAATTTTGGAAAACTATTTCCATTTGGTCAGCTATTAAATATTATATTAGAGCTGGTAAGAAAGACGGAGAAAGCCTAGAGAAAGACTTAGGAAAGTGTAAAGATTATGTTAAAGAATATGTAGCTTTAGACGGAAGTGGTAGCATAAATGAAGTTATGGAAGAGTTAGAACTAATCAAAGCTCAATTTGAAGCATGGAAATGCGAATAAAATGACAGAAAAAATTATTCAATTAATCGTAGGAGAAGAAGAAATGAAAAAAGCAACAAAAGAAGAAGTATTGAATGAAGTTGATTATGATATTTGGGTACAAATACGAGATATCAAAGAAGTTTTAGATTCTTTAGAGGAAAAGGGTTATATTAAGTTTAAAAAAGATCCTAAAGAGTATAAAGTGTTCGTTAAAATTGTTACCATTGGCGGAGAAAAGAAAAAACTTTACTATGTATCAAGCTATCATTTGTCAGAAAATATTGATGAAGCTAAGCGATTTGAAACTAACGAAGATAAAGACGGTTACGTACCAGAAATTGTAAAGGAGTACTAATGAATTTTAAAGAAAATCGGCACTATGCCAATGAACACGGTGTGGAACTTAACGAATACTTTAAACATAATTTTAACTATGAATATCTTAATGGCTGGTATACAATGCAGATATTAAATTATCTAGTAAGAGCTGGCAAGAAAGACTGCGAGAACTACGACAAAGACCGTAAAAAAGCCTTAGACTATGCAGGAAAGCTTGCTAACTTAATCAATGAACAAGGACAAGCAGAGGTTACACGAGACGAGCTTATGGACTTTGGTAAGATTATGGCTGATGATTTCAAAAACTGGAAAGGCGAATAAAATGACAGAAAAAATTATTATCTCTAAAGAGTTAAACGAATGGCTAGAAGAACATCAAACGCTAGATACTGATAATACACTATATGATATACGCTTCAGCAAAGAAATTTTTTATGAATTATTTGAAAAAGTTTGGTTTGAAATTGACAATACAGAGAGCTATAAAAATACTTTGGCAGCATTTGGTTTAAGTGGTAATACTAAACAGGCCCATCTATGGTTATTGTTGAACCGTGATAAATGGGAAGTAGAAGAAGATGAGTTATTTTATATCTGTATTCCAGAGCCTGATAGCGTTGACGCTTGGCTAACTAAAGGCGGAGGGTTTCAATATTGGTCTAAACTACCTAATCAAAAATGTTATAAATGGACACAAGAAGAAATTGATAAACATGAAGTAGCTAAACATTTACAACATTTTAAAAAGAAAGTAGAAGAATGAAAGTAAAAGAATTAATCAAAGAGCTAGAAAAGTTTGATGAAAGATATTTGGAATTTATTGAAGATGTCTAAAGTTAATTCTTGACAAATATAAAGTAATTTGATACTATTGTTTTATAGAAAGGAGGTTAAATAATGGCAACACAAAAAGATATAAAGGTAGTAGCTTATAACCCTACGACAGAAGAAGAACTACACTTTAGTTGTAAGGCTCAATGTGCTAAGTATTTCGGACTTAAAGCTAATACAGTTATTGGTTGGTTTACTTTTGGTAGACCTGTAATTGAACTATTGACAGACCTAGATAGAAACCAAGTGGAAATTGGAAAGCAAAGTAAACTGAATGGCTTTGAATTATTTACGATAAAGGAGTGGTTAGATGTGTAAGAAACGCAAATACACAAAAATGGGCGCTTTATATTCAATAGCTACCGCCCAGCATATTAAAAAGAACAAGAAAAATAAGAATGACAAGATACCAGTTAGAGCTTATCACTGTAAGTGGTGCAATTTATATCACTTATCAAGTCAGCAAAGACTAAATATAAAGACGGGAGTAATTGGATAATGGAAAATGAATGGACTTATTATATAGTCACATGGTACGAATTGAAAGACACTGTGACTATACAGTTTTGGAAAGAAAAAGAAACTAAGGCTTATAGTTTAAACGAAGCACGTGAAATTAAAGAAGCAAAAGAAGATTTAACAGGGCATAAAGCGGAAATTAGAAAGATAACTGAAATTACGGAGTTTATAGCATAATGACAAACGAAGAATTATATGAAAGAATAACTAGTGAGCTAAAAGAGCAAGGTATCGGAATTAGTCAATTTGAATCAAAAGTTAAATCCGAAACTGGTAAATACCCTAACTTAAAAGCCACTAAATCACGTTTGAGTCTACCGAATACCGTAGCATTCCCTTATCTTACTATGTTTTTTAATGATGATGAAATACACGAGATTACACTTAAAAAGATTGATAGCGTGGGAGATAATGGAGGAGCGTTTGACTTACTAGATGAGCTATTGTCTAGCTTAGAGCCAAGTAAAGAATATCTATATAAGCAACGATTGAAGCGTAAAATACAAAGGGAGGCAATGAGATAATATTACACAAGTATACAAGTGAGATTAATAGTTCAAAATATCCACGGTCAACAGCTAGAAAGATTGCGAATGACCTGAACAAGAAAGATTGCTTCAATAATTATCTAGTCAGCTTTGAGCTTGGTTCTAAACGGTATATTATTGAAAAATTTGAAATTAGAGGAATGAATAAATGAATCCATATATATCACAATTATTTGACAGGATAGACTTATGCCATGAAGCTATAAAAGCAACTAGCGAAGTAATTGAACCTAAAGTTCCTGAACCTTGGGCAAGTATGACGGCAAAAGAGATTATAAAAGGGCTAGGAGTTTATAAATGAAGAGATTTTACGTAGAAGAAGACGACAATGGCAAAGAGATTAAGCGAAAACTCACAACTTTTGCTAATGATGATTTAACACAGCTTTCAGATGATGAACTAGAAACATTATACTATGAATCGTCAGCTCAATTTTTAGCTAAAGCATTGCACTTTAAAAAGATTGAGAACGAACTATTTTCAAGAAAGAGTATAACTGTAAGTGATGAAATTCTAATAAATGCTGGCAATAATATTATTGAAGCTATTGAACAGGTAAGCAATTGAAGCATGAAAAAGGAGAATAATTATATTTATTTTAACAGATGACACAACTAGAAGTATCGTATTGATTCAAAAGGCTCATAAAAGGGCGGATAAGGGCTTTAATGATATTGTGGCACAATTATATGAACAAGAGTTTAAAACGCAAGAGAAAGCAAAATATGAGCATATAAGGCAAGCTAAGGAGAAAGCAATTGAAGAACAACGAGTTAGTGAAGAGAATCAACGAAAAGAAGCTATTGATAACGCTAGGGAGAGGGACAGGGAAAAATCAGCTGTTCAAGATGATAATGACTCACAAGATACGGATAATTCAAACGCTGGACTTCAAACTCCAGAGCCTACGCAACAGACTAATAGCTCGGTTATTGGAAATGATTGGTCTCAAGTTAGTCCTGAACAAGCGAGTGAATACATGTCAGCCAGAACAGGAGTTCCAGTTTCAACTTGGCAAGCAATTATCTACGCAGAAAGTACAAATAACCCAACGATCACTAACTCAATTGGGTGCTTTGGCTACCTCCAGCTCCACCCTGTCCATGGTAATGTGTATAGCATGACACCGCAACAATATCTTGATACAGCGGTAGGAGTTTACAACTCACAAGGGTTATCAGCATGGGAAGTTGTAACAAACGGAACAGTAAATTAAAAAATAGAAAGTAGAATATCTTCATTTACAAAAGAAAACCACCAATTAAGGTGGTCTTTTTTTTATTTGTTTGGTGCCATTTCAACTTTGATGTTATTGGCTTGTAAGAAACGCAAGTGCCAAGGCGCTCCCTCATTCCAAACGTAATGCTTGAGGTCTTTTCCTGTCGTATCTTTATAAATTTGTTTAATGATAGTCCATTGGTCGCCATTAGTTAAGCCAATTACTTTTGTTCCATTGAAGTAGGATACTCCACCAGCTGGTTTTCCGTCTTTTGTATTAACTTGATATGTAAATTTCATTAAATCATCGTCCTCTAATTCTGTATTTGTTTGTGTATTGTTTGCTACTACTGTGCTACTAGTTTGCCCTGTAAGGCGCTTGTTTAGTTCTGCGATAAAGTATGAGCGACAGCTTTCCACCGTTCCACCGTGTACCTCTACGGAACGTCTAGGGCATGATGTTGCTGAAAGTTCTTGATGTAGTTTAACAGTATCCCGATTAGGAGTTAGTCCCCATTGTTTCATATACTTAGCCACGTCATCTAGTACCGCTTGCTCATTTCTCAAGAACTGGCTTAAATCTCCCTCTGATTGGCACACTTCCCAACTGGCATAATTTGCATTACCATATGAGTTAGCACAATGATATGCCATATTAGAGAAATCAGAAGCCTGCAATCGTCCGTCGTTTCCAATATAAACATGAGCAAAGCCATTTTCTGGGTTTTGTTTAGGCAGCCAATCATTATAGAAGCCAGCGTTAGCACCGTTTGAGCCTGCGTCGTTGTGAATTACAACCCCAGTAGGATTATACCCACGAACGCCAGCATTAGTTATATTCATTCTTTTTTATCCTCCGTTTGTTCTTCTTCAACTTCTGGAATATTTACGCCATTCTTTTTAATAAGTTTAAGCAAACCAGCAAACATTGGGCTAAGGCTTGCGATTAAATAAATAAACTGTCCTACAAAGTACAACAAAGCTACATTAATCACAGTTTTTGCAATATCAGAAGTTGAGGGAGTTTGAGTAAAGTAAAAGACTGCATACAAAACCCATAGCGAGAAGACAACTGTCAAATCAATCACAAGTCTACGTTTGAAAGGCGGGTTCATCTTTTCTCTATCTTTGACCCATGTAGCGAAAAGAATCGCTAAAATTAAGATAGTTATTAAAATCATTCTGGTTACCATTTTATTTTGCTTTCTATTTTGTTATTTGATGAAATACACGGAAGTACCACGAATAGAGCCATTCGCTCCATTAGCGCCCCACCACCTAAATGTACCGTCAGTTTCTAAGTCAATATGGAAAGAATTTGTCGTATTAGCAAAGTGCCCAACTAATTCTTTTGTCTTATCTGGGATAATTTGAAATGGTGCTTTTACAGCAAAGGTTTGTCCAGCATTAATATTTGTCAGTCTACCTATCCATTTAATTTCTACTATATCAGCTTTTTTTTGCCAGCTCAAGGTAATTCCATTACCTATCACAAGTGACCCATATGTTGTTGAAACGCTATTTATGACAGCTTTATCTAAATATGTTACGTTATCAGGCGCTTTTTCACTAATGACACCAAGTCCGTCAGTTGTTCTAATATCAATTAAGACTTTCAGTACTCCTGAACGGTTATTCAAGTCAACATTATTACTGTTGTCTACGTTTTCGGCTGACAAGCTGACAGGGTTAGCAGTTTGTGTTAAGTCAATGTTTGCATGAATATAGTTGACAGAATTAGCTTTTAAAGCTACTGTTTCACTTAATAATTCAAAGTATCTACCTCCAGCAATAATTGAAGTGTTGGGATACATTACATTAAGACTTGTATTTAATGGTTCTACCCAGTCTTTGCGCCTGATTGTTTTATAGTCCATTCCGGTCAACATCATATATAACTTTGCGTCATTATTAGAACCGACTGGAAAGTCTGTTCCATTTGGACTGAAAAATGTGAAGTTGTTAATTGTCATTTTTAACCTTTCTTGAAATTATCTTCGCTTTATCTAAAACTGGGTTATCAGTAATTGATAGCTCCAACAATCTAAATTTTCTACCACCATACGGATAACCTCCAATTGATACAAATTGACCGACTTCGTACAAGAGAGTAGTTTCAATTCTAAGCGTAGCTTCGCTATTGTAGTATACTTTACCTTGCAAAAGTTCTAAGTGGTCTTTACGAAGTTCTCTGTATCCTCTAAAGCTACCTATTCTATATTTATCTCCGTAAGTTGCTACATACTCATATAACATTTGGTTTGTCTCCACTTTCTACAAAAATAAGTCTATCATTGAACTCCGTTTTAACTCTATCTGCTATATATCCTGAATATAGTTTACCCTCATACCAAATATCAACCAAGTCATTAACATACAAAGGTAAGAGTTCGTTTTGGTTAAAAATTAATCTTGTAACGATTGTAGAAGGCGAAATTTCAGCTTTAATGGTAGATATATCTGGTGGGTTTCCATGGTCATCTCTATCATAAAACAATGTTTTAGCCGTTCTTACTTCTGGCAAGTCTGTTCCGTCTCCGCCATAAGTACTATAATCAATGACATCTCCGTTGTTTTTTACTGTGTACATCTTAGGTGGGTCTGTGTAATCGTCTGTTGCTTTATTTTTAACGAATACGACAGCGAAATTATAAGCTGAACGTTCTACTACTGTCTCTGTATCCATTGCCACGCTTTGCTTAATATCCACCCTTGTCGTGATTCTATTTCTATTCCAGTTTCTTGAGGCAAAGTTAATAAATAACAAATTTCTAGGGTCTGTTTCAGACGAAGCATGTTGAATAGTCGTGGTTGGTTGGAATTGAACCTTGGAAAATATCCTTTTAGCTACATCAGTAGCTGATGAAGTTTCTGCTTTTCGGTTAATTGTAGCCTTTCCAGCAAAGATACTTGAATTAAAGAAATAACCATAACTCATTAAATTGTTTTTACGAGGGTCAATTAAATAATTAATGATAGCAAAGTTTGTCGTTTTAGTTATTGCGTTCGGAACATCAAGGCTTTCAATCATTGCCCAAAAGTAGTTCTTTAACGTTGCTTTATTGCTTTCATCTACACTTGTAACAAGATAAACCATATCTAAGTTCAGCTTTTTCTTTTTACCTAGAGTTTCTTCAATTGGAACAACTTCAGGAAAAAGTATTTGAACAATATCGCCAACTTCTACCGAAATAGTCAACGTGGCTGATGAAGTGTAAAGATAACCTGTTTCCCACAATTCATAATTAATGACTTGACACCTTGCTTTTGGTATAGGTAGACCTCTTTTATCTTTTTTACCACTAGGTAGGCTAAAATCAGATATATTATAATAGTTCGGATTAAAGTTATCATAAACGTTAGCTTCTAACATTAAACGAAGTCCGCCTTTCTCTTGATTTTAAACTCTGCCTTAGTAAGATTGATTAGTTCCATTTGACCTTCTTCAATTATACGAGTTCTATACCGCTCAAAATCAAGCAAAGGAAATAGATTTAATGGAATTGTTCCGTTCCACCCTTGATAAATTTCATCATTTACATCTGTATTAATTAAAATATAGCTTTGTGGCTCGGCTGTATTAAATACAATTGCAGTATATTCATTTCCAATGGTGTCTAAAAATCTAACTCCAGTTGGTACTCTTGGAAGATTTTGATATAGCATTCCGACAAAACTAAATATTTCATCTTTAATGTCCCAACGACCTAAACGCTCTATATTGCTTTCTCCATAATAAGTATATGCTTGATTTGCTATATAATTATATCCGAAGTATTCACTTATATCAGCAGTTGTGAGTTTGGTAGCTGAAGGCATCCAAGCAGTTGATTTGTTTTGTAATTCTTTTTCGCTTGGTAACCAATTAGTAGCAGTTGTACCTTGCTCAAGTTTCAATTTAGAATATTTTATATCATGGTAGTCTTTTTGGTTTTCCGTAAAACCAACAGAAGGCGTATATTTAGTGACATCATCAGTTACATTGAATGTAACAGTTGAAATTCCACTACTACCAGCAGTAACAGTACTGCCTGTATACGCATGAAATCCTGATGAATCAAAAATATAAATTACTACATGCGTGTCAACATCGCAACTTTGAATCCATGCACTGTATGTATACGATTGCCCTTTTTTAAAAATTATATTATCGGTCGTAGATAATATAATTCCTGCGTCCCAGCCACGAACGGATACCGTTTTTAAATCTGAGAAAGTTTCGTCTAATAAATTAAAGTTAGGATAAACAGTTGTGAAATCTTCGGTAATAGGCATAATTTCTTCCCACTTATGACCGGCAGTCCATAAAGCAGATTCTGAACCTGAACCATTTATTTCATATTTGGTATAAATGGTGTCTCCACCTTTCAAAGTTACAGTAAAATTATCTCTCAACCAATCAAAATCATTTTCTGGGTACTCGCTAGATATGTCGCCACCAACGAATTTATCATTTATATAAACATATCTAGCTGTATCTCCTATACTTTTAACATAAGCTGAAAAGGCATAAACGCCACTTTTTGGAGCTGTAAATGTTTTATATATACCTCTCCATTGTTTAGTTCGTTTTTTAGCAGTTAGACCTTTATACGTTCCGTCAGTTTGCCAACCACTTGCATTAACCCAATTCCCACTAAAATCTTTAGTGCCGTCCAACAAATTCAAGTTAGGTAAGTTCAAAGAAGGACTTGCTTTCAGTCTATTATAGTTTTGTAAAGCTGTTTCGCTACCTTTGTATCCACCATAGATTTTTGACTTACCAGAAAGAACTTTACCATTTTGTATTTTTTCAAAAGTTAAGTTTTCGTAAGTATACCACTTTGTAATTATATCGAACGTTATCTTTTCGCTGAAAGTTCCGTTTTTGCCATAACCCTCCGTCTTTGTGACATCTGCTAAAGCTAAATCAGCATATACCTGAAAAATTTCTGTTTGATATTCAAGTGTAACGAATTTTTTGTTAAGAATATCGTTTACGAAGTCTTTCATTAATTGATAGTTTTCTTCTAAACTTTCGCCAAACGTTTCCAACTTGAATTCTATTTGAGGTTGAGTGATTGAGCGAGTTCCCATTACTCCAACACCATTACTTTGCCAAATATTATTAGTTGATTGTAACCCTAAATTAGAGGGCTGGTAAAATCTAACTTTTCCATTTGTAACGTCCCAAACTTTGTCATCTGTTCCGTCTAAGTTGGTATGTATTTTATACTGTCTTACCATTAAGCCCTCCCTAGGTCAAATTCTCGTCTGATTGCTCGTGCTAAGTTAGAAACATCTTGACCAGCACCACCTTGTACGTTGAATGTGTTATATGTTCTATTGTCGCTTGATACGCTGTTAGTGCTTAGACCGTAACCGCTAGAAGATAAATTGACATCTGTTAAGCCTACTACCATAGAACCTTTGAACAGTCCGCCTAGTTTTCCAGCGATACCATTAATGGCTCCTGATATATTGTTAATAGTGTTTGTTACACCACCAAGAGCATTGTCTATTGTATTCTTGATTCCTCCAAATATCCCGCTAAAGAAGTCTCCAATACCATTAAATGCTCCTGTTATTGCGTTGTAAGCATTAGAAGCAAACCCGCCGAAAGCGTCGAATACTCCACTAACTGTACTTTTAGCACCGTTGAATTTTCCACTAAAGAAGTTCCCAACGCTATCAAATACACCTGAAATGCTAGACCAAGCGCTAGAAGCAAACCCACCTAGAGCGCCGAATACTCCACTAACGACACCACGAACCGAATTGAATATTCTACTAAAGAAACCTGATACTGCACTCCATATTGAGCTAACTACTCCCCAAGCACTAGAAGCAAAACTTCCGATAGCACTGAAAGCACTAGACACAACTCCTTTTACAGCGTTAAATATTCTACCAAAGAAGCCAGCTACTGCATTCCATATGCCAACCAGTACATTCCAAGCTGAACCAGCAAAGCTACCAATAGCGCTAAATACTGTTGAAACTATTGAACTAACTGCATTGAATATTCCACCAAACCAAGCTGATAAGCCTTTCCATGCATTAACGACTAACTGATAAGCCCCACGAATTATGGCTAAGATAAGTTGAAATGCTAAGTTAATAATAGAGCTTATTAGATTGAATATAGATTGATAAAAACTAATTAAAGGTTGGAAAGTTGTGACGAACCAGTTATAAGCTCCAGTAACTAAAGAAGCGATAGTTGTAAATACAGTTGTAACGATATTTACTATTCCATTCCAAAGCCCTGTGAAAAATTCTGTAACTCCAGCCCATGCTGTTTGAATTCCAGTAACAACAGTCGTCCATAAGGTAGTAAAGAATGTTGTTATTCCGTTCCAAATATTTTGAATGCCTTGTACAATGCCGCTGAACCAATCAACTAAACCTTGCCAGATACCTTTTGCTCCGTCAACTGCTCCGTTCCATATATCAGCGAACCATTGACCAATACCGCTAAAGAATGAAACTATTCCGTCCCATGCACTCTTTAAGAAGTCTACAAAACTAGCCCAAGCCTTTTTACCTGTTTCGGTTTGAGTGAAGAAATAAACTAAACCAGCAATAACTGCTGCAATTGCGGCTGCAATCAATACATAAGAGTTTACGCCAGCAACAATATTAAATGCTTTCATTACTCCTGTCCCTGCTTTAATTGCCGTTTGTAACTTTTTGAAAGCACCAATAGCCGTGACTATTCCAGTTCCAATTTTAAAAGCCACAAACCCTGCTGTTAAGGCAACTAAAGCCACTTTTATAGCGTCCATTGCTCCTTTGCTTTCACTAACTTTTTTCAAAAAATCAGCTATTTTGGCAGTAGCTTTTTGCAAAGACTCTGCTAAGCCCCAAAGTACTTCCATTGTAGAGCCGATTGCGTCCGCGCTACTTTTAGGAGCTTTTTCTAAAGGAAGAAATGACTTAACAACATTCAGTATTATGCTTCCTACTGAACCAAGAATTGATTTTACGTTTTCCCAAACTCTACCAAACTCTGTTAACGTTCCTGATACTTTTAATTCTTCCCATAATGTCGTTATCCACTTAACAATGTTTTCAACAGATTTACCAGCACCTTTGCCCCAATCGTCCATTTTACCAATTATAGCATTGATAACAGGTGTCAAAGCCTCAAGCGTAGGAAGTAAGGCTTGCGATAAGTCTTCATTAAAACCAGACCAAGTGTCCCTTATAGTTTTTGTAGCGCCGCCTGAACCGTCTGCTGCTTTTTGCATAGCCTTATCGAGCATATCCATTGAAACAGCGCCGTCTGTAACCGCATCGTTAAATGAACTATATTGCTGTAGTTGTGGGTTCATTTGCATAACAGTATCTTTTAATGAAGCACTAAGAGCCGTGTTATTATCTGTCAACTGATTAATATTTTCGGCAGTAACTTTTCCAGAAGCTGACATCTGACCATAAGCCTGTGCAACACCTTTAAGGTTTTCTCCAGTACCACCAAACGCTTGGTTAGCTTTTACTAGCGCTTCTGTTTTGCCAATTGCTGCTTTAGCACTATCCCCTAAACCAATAAAAGTCGTTGAAAGTTTTAGAGTATCTTCGCTATTTGCGTTTGTATCTCTAGCGAGCTTCTGCATAGAATTGCTTACATAGTCAAATTCTTCCGCATTACCTTTGAACTTCATTGTGTTTTTCAAGGCAATCATGGCTGTTTGAGTATCCATTGCGTCGGATATCCAGCCTCTTAAGCCATTGCCAACAGCACTAACAGCACTTGAACCTATTTGCCTGAATGCACCAATAGCAATCTCTCTAAGACCGCTAAAGCGTGACTTCATGCCGTCAATTCCGCTATTTACACCCTTGGTGTCCATTTTAGCGTCAATGTTCCAAGAGCCTGAACTAATAGCACCCTCGACTTGCCTAATTTCGCCCTCTAGCCTGTTAGCTTGTGTTTCTGCTGTGCCTAAATCTCTGGTAAGCTGTAACCATTTCTTTTGGCCTGCTGGCGAGCTCTTGTCAACTGTAGAAAGTTCTTGTTTTAATTTTGTTGCTTTGTCACGTGATAAGCCCAACTGCGCTTGTAAGTTCTTCTGCAATTGTGCCATTTTACTGGTATTTGTTGGGTCAAGTTTTAGAGCTTCACGTAAGTTTTTAGCTTCTCCTCTAAGCCCTGACATTGCGGTATTAATACCTCTAAGTGAGTTCTCGAACTTCGTGGTATTACCATATATCTCGACCTCAAACTTTGCATTACTTGCCATTACATACCCTTTCTTTTACGCCTTTTCTCTTTTTCCTTTTCCTCTTTCTTCTTCTCTGCAATAAGTTCAATTATTTTATAAACTAGTTCCAATTCCATTTCCATGAACTGCGTTATATCAATTTCGTTATTGCCCAAAATAGTCAAAAGTTCTAAAGTTTTATTTTCCCTTACAGTATCTTTCTTTTTCTTAATCAATGAACTAGAAGAAAAGAAGACTGTATCGCCTTCCGCTTCCTCTTTTTCTTGAATAAAAACAGTTTTACAGAAGATGTTAATTAACTCATTAGTTGTAGGTAGCTCTGTTTTATCGTCTAAGGCATTTTGCATTCCTCCGTTACAATCTACCCAAAGTATCAATAACTTGTCTGTAAAGCTCTCCATTTGCTCTGTAAAGTCATCAGGAATATAACCAGCGACAAAAGAATTTTGTAGGTCTGCAAAGTCTTTTAAATCTGTAATAAAGTCTGAACCAGTTAGCTCTAAATATTTAATTGCATGTTTTAAAATCATTTACAGTCCTTTCAGCTCATTAAATTTCTTTCTGCCACAGTTCGACAAGTTCTTTAAGTCCTTTACCGTCAGTATCGAACTCAAAGCTAGAACGGAAGTCTGAAAAGTCACTTTTAGCTTTTACAATATTATCTTGAAAAAGAGCCAAGTATAAACCATATTGAACGAATTCCATTACATCAGTAATTTCTCCGTCTTCTTTTTTCAGCTCTGTGTCCATTGCTTTTTGTTGCTGGAAAAGGTCTTTCCCTGTAATCATTTTAAATTTACGTGCTGTGCTTAATTGTTTTGCCATTTTATTTTATATTCCTTTACTTATTCTATTTTTTTCCAAGTATATTTTAATGGGTCTGTACTTTGTGTATTAGAGCCATTGTCAGTATATGTTCCGATATAGCTTGGATAGTCGCTTTTAACAACTTCACTAAACGAAGGCATCCAAGGAGTAGCAGTTGAGCCTTGTTCTAATTTTAAATCAGTGACTTTTACAGTTGCACCAATAGGCACACTATTATAAAGCAAATGAATCGATTCGATAGTTTCGTTTGCATTTATAAAATCTTGAGTTAATTTTATTGTTCGAGATACTGTAAGTTTATGAGCAGGATTTTCCACATAACTAGATGATTTATATGAATCTTTAGTATAGAACTTACCGCCCACATATTTTACTTTTACTTCAGATAGTTGTCCCCAGCTTCCGCCAAATAACTGTATCGCTGAAAATACATTTTCAGAATCACTATATAGTTCAGTGTTTAAAAATTCAATATCATAAGAAATCGTGATATTGTCACCAGCTTTAAATAAATCACTTATTTTTCTGTGTTGTGCAAAATAAATTACTCCAGCATTTTGGTTTGGTGTATTATTACCAACACTTATAGGTTTGAAATCTTTAGTGCCGTCCAACAAATTCAAATTCGGATAAACTGTCGTGAATCTATCTTTACCGTCAGCACTATATGCAAATGCTACGTGGTTAGCCCCGTCGGGCTCGCTAGGGTTTATCTGTTACAGCAACACCAGTAGAAACACCTGCATAACCTTCAGCCGAGAATGTAACGATATAAACGTTAGGAGCAAGTTCATTGTTTGTTGCAACATTTCCTTTTACATCTTTAATTACCGCTGTCACTTTTATATCTTGCCCTTTAGAGTTTTTCAAAGTAGCTGGTAAAACAATTGTTCCGTCATTATGCCCTTTAGTTTTCGTTTGAACATTCGCAATAGTTGGAGCTACTAATGTGACCTCACCAGCCAGAACTGTATCAGGTTGCATGATGAATAGCCCGGCTTCCATTTTCTTGACAAAATCTTTTGCTTGTTCTCCCCAAATTTCGTATTCAATAGCAGGTACTTTTTTATCGCCATTCAAATAAATATCTGATTCAGTCGCTTGTACTGCCAAAGTCCATTGAATAGGGTCTACACCGTCTACTGAATCTGTTTCTGATTCTTTTGTTGCTTCTGCTGTTGGTGTCAAATGAGGATAAACGACTACACGATAACCGTCAACAAATTCTCCTGTAACTTTATCACGTTTGCGCCCTTTAATTAGGTACTGAACACATTTCGTTTTCCAGTTACCCGTAGGAGACCAACCCAAGCCATTTTCTGTTCTTTGTTGCCCTAGCATATCCTCTTTAAGTGCTTGGTCTGTTTGAATGAATGCCATTTCGCCTTGAAGTAAGGTAGCACCTTTTTTCACTCCATGGTCTGGCACGTCATCAGCTGGATAGCTATTAGTTTCCGCTTGGTCTTCCATTTCGCCAACTGATACTAAACCAGTTACAATTTTATGGTTGGAAAACTCTGGTTTTCCGTTACTTCCCTTAGTCATATCAGCTACGATTAGAGCTTCATTACCAAAGAAAATCTCACGTGAATTATAATCTAATTTCATTTTTTCTCTTTTCTATAATTTCATTGAATTGGCATAATTAGCACCTTTTTTCAATGTTGTTTTGACGTCTTGCATACCTTTTTTCTCAACTAAGAAATACATACCATGATAACCGCTAGCGTAATTAGCTCTAGTACCAGCATTAACTACTATTTTATCGCCTTTTTTAACTTGCTTTAAGTTACTTGACAATTGCCCAGTATTTTGATATCTGGCATAAGTATAGGTATGACCATGACTTCTAATTAATCTAGTTCTTCGGCTTGCGCTATTTGCTTTCGCTTTAAATTCTGCTTCAAACCAATCGCCCATACGTTCCGTGACTTTCAATTGCATTTCTTTAGCTATGCTTGATGTATTAAGCAAATTCATTGCCATGCTTGACCACCTGCGCCACAAGGCAAATAAACAGTGCCAGTATAATTGTACAAATGACTGTTTTCTGACCAGTTTGTCATATTCCAACCGTTTTGCAAAACATCTCCGACTAGTCCGACAAGTTCATCGTCAACATCTTTAACAGATAAAACGACTTGATAATAGTAACCCATGATAAAGCTTGTATTGTCCATTTTAATCACTTTTGAATCACTTAGCGATAAATATACCGTCTTGTCTTGTATCGTGTCCTTAACGCCTAAAATAACGTCATTTAAAGGCATTGTAAGTAAATTGTTTAGCCAATCCATATAAGAATCAAATTCCATTACTTACGACCCCCTCTAAAATCATTTTGTTATTTTTAGGGTTTCTTTCCCATGTTGTACGCTTGAAAGTTTCGCCTTTTTCGTCTAAGAAATAGTTGAAAATCAAGTCTTCCATTTCTCCGATTCCGTTAAGCTCGTATCTTACGTTTTTACCTAGCCCAATCATAGAAAACTCATCAAGCCTTGACTGACTAATTCTCTGTTTAACTGCTGGTAAAACGATAGGCTTTATAACATTAGCTTCTGCACCGTTCTTCTTCTTAACAGTCGTTTCAACTTGCAATGTTACTTGTGAAAATATCATTAAATACCTCCATAATACATTAACTCTTGCAAAGAAGCCAAACGTTTCATTTCAGCATTTCGCCATTGTTCTGCTGGTTCATCAACAATATTAAGCCGACAATAACAAGAGATAAATTCTTTCACTAATACACTTGTTTCGTCAGCTTTAATACCATTTTTTTCTAGCAATTTAATAGCTATTGAACGGAATAAGATAAGTTTACTATCATAAGCTGTTACTAAAATCGGAATACCACAATAGACCTTAATATAATCTATCATTTACTTCCTCCGTTTTATTCTTATGATACTGTAATTACTGCACCAGCGTTATAAGTTTCAACATGTCCGCTTGTTAGTGTTTCAACCAAAATCATGTTGCTATTAGTTTTCCATTCAAACGCGTCAACTTTAGTAAGGTCTTGCATATCAATGTGATATTTTTGGTCTACTAATACAGTAGGTTTGAGTGCTTTTGAACCTGTATAGACAATAATTTCATCTACTCCAACTTCAGAAGCAATTTCAGTATCATCATTTTTAATACGAACATGAGCATTTGCAGTTGCTTGACGTAACTCATCTAACAAGGCTTTACGGTCTTCTGCTTTAACAATCAAATAACGACGACCAGCAGTAGGGCGAACAAAGTCAACCGCTTCTTCAATAGCGTCAGCAAATGGAGTTTTGCCAGCTGATTTAGATTTTGTAGTAATCTTTTTGATTTTTTTGACGTCTGCTTCTTTGTCAATTGATTTAAAACCGTTTGTTCCGTCTCCCTCAACAAGAGCAAGGTCAACGATTTTATTTACAATTGCTTGTGTAAGTTCTGCTACAATCAAGTTGTAAAGTTCAGAATATGACATTTGAAGTCGTTTAACACGTTCAGCAAGTGATTGCAATTTATAAACCATTACAGGTTCAAGAGTATCAATAGTGAGTGTTGCTGCCTGTTCTGTTTTTGTTTGTCCGTCTTTGTGGACTTGGGCTTCGCCTGATGAATCAAATGAGCGTGATACGAGCAAAGCACCAACATTTGTAACATGGAAGACTTTGAACACTGGGTTAGTATTTAGCAACGCTGTGTTGATTGATTCAACCAATTTACGTGGAAGTTGAAAAGTTGTGTCTGTGACAGTTACACCATTTTCAGCAAGTTTTGCGTTCCAAGCGTTTTTAATTTCTGACTTTCCAGAGTTCTTTTTCAATACATCAAAAAATTCTGTTACAGCGTTTTGTGATTCAATAAAGTTTGTCATTTTAGCTTTTCCTTCTGATTTTTCTTCCTGTGCGTTAAGTTCGTTTTCAATTTTGATGATTTCAATTGAATTTTCTGAAAGTGTTTTTTCTAATTCTTGTACTTTTGGCAAGTCTTCAATTGCATTTTTTACTTCAAAGCCACTAATTTCAGATTTTAAAGATACATTATTTTCTTTAAGTTCTGCCAAGCGGTTTTGTTTTTCAATTAAATCTGGTTTATTCATATTTCTTTTTAATATCCTCAATTTCTTTCAAAGCGTTACGGCTTTCAATGATTTTGTTGCGTTCTTCTGTGAGTTCTTCACCTAAAGCATTTTGGATAAATTTTGCGTTAGGGTCTGCTGGTACTGAAACAAGAGAAATCTCTTTAAACTGTGCTTTATTTACGACTAGAGCATCATTTTCATCGAACTCATAAGCTGTAATGTAATAGGCAATTGATAGTGAATCAAAAGCTCCATTTTCTACAGCCTTATTAATGTTTGGTGCGTTGTCATAAAGCGTGAAGTCAGTCAGGTATTTATTAGAAGCTAAGTCATAGTAGACCTTTGCGTCCCCAATTACTTCACTCGAACCTGAACCATGTTCATATAACAATGGATATCGCTCTCTAGCGAACTCGATACAGTTAGGTGTCAAGATAACTCCATTTAGGTTTTCTACACCAACTTCTGACCCAATGCCTTGGAACGATTTAGAGCCGTCCTTATTTTCAGTTACTTTAATTTCAGCACTATTGGTTATTAGTTTCATCTGTGCTTGTGGTATCCTTTCTATTGCCTTGTAATTCCTCTAGGTTTTTAACAGCAACTGCATTAAGGTTAGCTATGTAAACATCTCCACCCTCGATAGGTTGTTCTCCCATTTTAACAAGAAGTTGATTCTGTGTAAAAATAGGCCCATTAATATTTTCATGATACAAGTCAATTAATTCTTTCAAAGTTGCAAACTTGAATAGCTGGTTATCTACGATTATGCGTTCATAATATAAATTTCCTTTAACTACTCGTCTACGGTTAGTTGAAATCAGTTTATAAGTCAGTTCCTTTTCAAGTTGAATCAGTAAAGGAATGATAGTAGAATTATAAAAATAAATTTGCTGTTCCTGTGAAGCTGTACCAAGCAAAATATTTTCATTCATAAAGTAACCCGTCAAAAGTTCCGATTTAATAAGGTCAATCTCATCTTTATTTAAAACGGAGTAATCTTTTTTAAGTTCTACAATTTCCGTCTTGTTATCAACTGGTGTCAAACCGTTATAACTAGAACCCTCTTGCATGTTCTTTATTGTTGCTAGAGCTTTCTCTCGATACTCTTGCGTATTGTCAATATCAAGGAAAGCATTAATTTTTAACAAACCACGCAATTTACCTTGTTCTAACTTAGTTTGAATACTAGCTAGAGCATTATCTAAAATACTTGTATCTTCATTGATATAAAAAGGACTGGTAAGCCTTACTAATTCTTCGGGCTTATATTCTCTTTTATCGTTAGCAAAGAGCAAGTCTAATAGTTCACCTGTATCACTATCAAATATAGGGTACAGGTCAATGTAGCGCGTGCATAACAACTTTTTAATTACCTTCTGCCAAAAATCCATGCTATTGTGTTCGCCCTTAGGACTCCAATTGAGAACTTCATCTAAATCAGAACCTGACATACTAATCAAAGTATCAGAACCAACATCAGATTTTTTATATTTTACGTGATTAAATTCTACTTTTGTTATTTCATTAGCAATTTTATTGTGAATATTAGTCACAAAGGCACTTGTATATTCTACTGCTTCATTTTGCCATGCTGTAACTCTTTGAGTATCATTGTTTAGCTTTCCACGTGAAAATGATACTACTTTTCCGAATAAGTTCAATTTTTCCCCTTTCTACCATAAGCTCACGCCTTTCCCTCGTTTATACTCGCCTGTTTTCTTGTTATGGCAAGACTTACAAAGGAGTTGTAGGTTATCAGGGTTCAGCGCTATTTTCCAATCATCAAGATTTTCCCAAGTTAGTTCTACAATATGATCTACTTCGTATTTTTTAGCACCGAATGCGCCACATCTTACGCAGGTCATTTTGTCGCGTTGTCTAACATAATCACGGACTGCCAACCATTCTTTTTTATTGTACCAACCACTTTCTCGGACTGTGTCAACGTTATACTTCATCTGACACCGCCATTTCTAAAGCCATTGTCAAAGCAACAGTAGGGTCAATTTTATCTTTTTCAAGTTTTTTAGTATACATATAATCCCCACTTTGTCCGATTTTAACAGCAGTATTATTTAAAGCCCACTGCATGACTTTTTGGTTATGGATAAGTTTATTTTCCACTAACTTAGATTTTAATAACTTAATATAGTCATTCATTGAGAAACCTTGTCGAATTGCTCTTTGGTTATCTCCGTCTTTGTCAAAAAAGTAACGCTCAATCAGTCCTTTTAAAATTTCGTATCGTGCTGGGTCATATCCGATTTTTCTAAGTCTGCACCCTGTCTTACTTCTAAAGTCATTAATATACGGTATTAAGTCATTTACATTGATATATTCAGTATCAAGTAAGATTAGTTCACCTCTGTCAACGAATTCCGTCCATAACTCTTGTTGTTCTGTGTCTAGTTGCTCATATTGCGACCGTACAGAGAAAGTTAGCGTATGACTGTAAGTTTTACCCTCTAACTCACAAACGAACGACACAGCGGTTAAATCGCCAATTAAGGATAAGTCAATTCCGACATAAGTTCTATTTTTATTAAATACAGATAAATTAAAGTCTGTTAGTTTAGTATCCTGTGGAGTAAAGTAGTAAGCTGTATCCTGCATAGGCAAGCCCATATTAAACGCTAAGAACTTATTCTGTAACGCTGGGTCGCCTTGTGCAAGTTCGTACTCTTCAATAACTCCTGACCACTTAGGAACATCACCAATAAGAGGTAATGCCATAGTCCAATTCTTCTTATCTTTTACCTGCTCATGATTTTCCAACATATAAAGCAAGCCGAACGACCTATCATTGTAAAATTCTTCTTCTGATTTGAAGCGTTCAACAAGTTTATCATATAAACCGTCTCGTTTAAGCCCACCAGAAGTAATGTAAATACTTTGCCAGTTATCTTGTTTTTGACGTGAACCTTTATTGACTGATTCTGTTATATCTTCACCATAGGTATGAACTTCATCAAATATATTGAGTGAACTGTTACCACCTTGCGCTCGCAAAGTATCATTTGTTTGCTTTTTGAAAGTAGTTTTAAAAGAAGTAAACTCTAACCCTTGTTTCGTACTCTTGAAAATCTTGTTTTCATTGTATACTCTCAATGTATCACTAGCTTCCGTTTGGTTTCGTACTTGGTCAAATACATGTCTAGCCTGTGTATTATCGTATGCAATAACTAAGCTCTCTCCGCCATATTGTCCGCCTAAAATCATCCAATTAAGCACGCGCGTTGCCATTAAACTTGACTTACCAGAACCACGTCCTAGATTAAGGAAAATTTCATTAACTAGGTTGACCTGAATGCCTTTTTCATCAACCATATCATAACCAAGCATTAACTCGTACCACCATTTTTGAACAGGGTGTAGCTTGATTTTCATTAGGTTACCAGTTGTTAAATAGAAATTATCTTCTATCCACTCAATAGCTTGTGTAACACGGTCATAGCGATAAATATACTTGTTGTGAATGCGAATCTGCTTCTGAATAGTCTTACGAATGTATTTATTAATAATAATGCCATTTTCTTTGTTGTATTCTAACATTTTATTTAAATAATACATTTATTCAAACCCTTCTGGAACTTTAATTTCTGGTGTTTCGTAACTACTTAGTTTATAGTCATCAAGTTCTTCAATTTTAGCCTTAAGGTCATGAGCGCTTGATTCTTCCTGTTGCAATCTCCGCCATTCAGTAGGGTTATAAAGTTCAGGGTTTCCAGCCTTAGCAACCATCATTGCTACTAAGCTATCTTTGTCAAGTTCTTTTTCTTTAACCTTTACTTTTTCGACGTTTCCGTCAGCGTCATAGATTGTTTCTGTTTCCTTTAGCGTTCTGACCGTCAGTTTACTCGCTAAGGCACTTTCAGCTAGTTCTAATAGATTTCCCCTAGCGATACCTTTAGCTTCGTCATACGCCTTTATATTGTCATCTCGCCACTTTCTAAAAGTTTTAGCTGAACAATGCAAACTGGTGTAGATTTCTTTGTCATTGCAACCTGCTTCAATTTTATCAATGATTTGACTAAATAGCGGTTCTTCGTACATCTTAGGTAAAATTGTGGGTCTGCCACCGTTTTGTATTTGCATATTGTCCTTTCTTTTAAATGTGGTTATATCGTTTAAAGCCTATATTCTCGTTTCTAAGAACATCAACAACTTATGCTTATAAGTTTACCAACTTAGGTAACTCTGCTCTCACAAGCCAAAATATGAGCATGTAGCCCTATAATTCCTTTTGATTTGAGATTATTAAGATTCAGCAAGATTATACTAGATTAAAATAGATTAATTTAGATTGAA
>JAKDQI010000107.1 GCA_030454995.1 Pseudolactococcus plantarum
ATAATAAGGATAAGGATTGATAACATGTAATTTTGATAGTCGATATAAAGAAACAGCTAGTGCTTTTTCTAGTAAATCATGGCTTTTTTTCTCAATGTTTTTAGCTATAGCATAGTGATCTACAGCATTTTGAATATTTGGTGATAACCTAAACTCATCTGGTAGATAATCTATCACATGATGAATCAATACTAAACGAATTTGACTTTCTTCTCCGCTTAATTGTAGACCTCGATTTGGTCTACCAGATAATACTAATTGAAAATTTGCTAGTATATCTCTTAATTGTCGAAGGTCTTTTGTCAGTGTTGTATCGGCCACTTGCATCACATCAGATAAATGGCTTTTTAATGTATAGGGCTCATCAACTAAACATTTTAAAATATAAGCTTTTCGTTTACCTGAAGAATTAAAATCACTAAGCGCGTGAAATTTACCTGAAAATAACCGATCAAATCTTTCATGATTTAAAATGTTCAATCGATAATGGACACCTATTGACGTAATTGACGCTTCTCGTTTTAAGAGTTGATTGAGCTCTGCAATTTTATTTTTAATAATATGAGCTGAAAAAGTTGTTTTTTGTGCCAACTCAGCAAGTGTCATGTCGCCATATTGTAGTAACGTACTTACGATGACATATTTTTTACTGTCACTCATCCAACCAACTCCTAATCCTATTTACCCTCTAGATTTACCGCCAGCTATATTTGTTGTAATCCCAGTTATGTAACTCGAGCGATCACTTAAATAATAACAAACTAAATCTGCCACTTCAGAAAGTTTACCACTACGACCAAGTGGGGTCGCACTTGTATTGGCATAACCTTTTCTTAATTCTTCGACTGTTTTACCTCTTGTGTAGCTTAAAGCTTCTTCATAAGCTAATGTACGTAACCCAGTTTCTTCCATGATACCTGGTGCGATACCTACTACTCTGACATTATATTTACCGAGTTCTTTTGCCCACGAACGCGTATAGCCAATTACAGCTGCTTTTGTTCCTGAATAAGCACCTTGTCCTTCGGAACCTTCGAGTCCTGCCTCACTCGCCATATTAATGATAACTCCTGATTTTTTTGCGACCAATATCCGTCCAACTGTTTGTGCGACTAAAAACAGTCCTTTTTGATTAATACTGGTCATTTTATCAAAGCTATCATCTGATAATTCATATTTTCCATGTGAGTCTTTTGGATCGACTAAAAGTGCAGGTATATTGATTCCAGCGTTGTTGACAACACCATCTATTGTACCAAATTTATCTACTACCACCTCGACTGCTGTTTCTACTGCTTGACGATTTGTCACGTCAGTTTGAATAAAAAGATAGTTTTTATCCTTTATCTCACTGTCTTGAATATCAAGATTAATGACAGTAGTTTCTTCTTGTAACAAAGCTTCTACAATCGCTTTACCGATACCAGATGATCCTCCTGTCACTAGGTAAATCTTTCCTTTGATACCTAACCAATCCTTCATTTCTTACACTTCCTTTCTTTTGATAACTTAAGTATAAGCGAAAGCGTTTACAAAATTAAGACACATATTTTTTTAATAATAAAAAATTTAATACCTGATTTGATTATCTGATATCTCTTTCGAAACTTAATCATTGATCTATCGAAAGAGATAAAAAAACCAGCTCATGATCTAATCATCAGCGTGGTTTTAAGTATGACAAACGATTGCTTACTCAGCAGTATTTAGGGCTAATAATTGTTCGCCAACACCCACTGTTTGTCTAAATGATGGAATTGTTTTAATACTTGAATAATTCAAGGTATTTGTCACAATGACCATAACCGTAGGATCTAGTTGTTCAGATTTGATACCAGCGATATCAAATGTACCTAGTAAGTCACCTTTTTTAACTTGTTGCGCAGCATGTACTTTGACATCAAAATGTTTGCCACCAAGTGATACCGTGTCAATACCGATATGTATTAAAATCTCACCACCGTCACTCGTTTCTATCCCGTAAGCATGACCTGTTTCTGCAACAAGACTCAAAGTGCCATCAGCTGGCGCATAAACACAACCTTCAGATGGTAAAATCGCTGCACCTTTACCCATCATTTCACTAGAAAATACTGGATCACTAACAGATGTTAAATCTAATACTTGCCCTGAGATTGGAGAAAAAACAACTTCGTCTTTTAAGTCACGTGCTTCGGTTTTAGCTTCTTCGATTTCAGCAGCAATAATAGATTCTGGAACAAGTACTTCATCAGGAATGGCAAATATACTCGTTAATACAAAACAAAGTGCGACAGAACCAGCAGCTACAACAGCATAGACGATAAATTGGTGAGCACTATAGATATACATCAAGAATGATGGAATAACAGCTAACCCATAAGAATTAGATTGGATATGAAAGGCAGATAAGACTGCACCTCCTAAACCAGATGTGAAAAGCACACAGAGTAGCGGTCTTAAGTTCCAACGAATTAAAAGACCAAATAAGACCGGTTCACTAACACCAAAAAACTGAGATAACATGGCACCGATTGCAGTTGATTTTACTTTTTGATTTTTTGAACGCATACTGAAAGCTAAACAGCTCCCAACATTGGCAAATCCATACATAGCACAAATCGTAATCAAAGCGTTAAACCCAGTATTGGCTAAGAGTGACGTCTCAACCATGGTTAAGGTATGGTGGATACCAATGATTACCATAAGTGGATAGGCAACCCCAATCGCAAAACCACCAACACCAAATGGTAGGGTAACTAACCATTCAACAACACCTACCATGCCATTTTCGACTGTATGCAGGACTGGACCAATACCAAGAATCATGATTAGGAAAGTAACAAGCATAGTAACAAAAGGTGTGAAAATCACATCTAGTACATTAGGCATTTTTTTGCGAAGGAACAATTCAATCTTAGCACCGATGATACCTGCTGCAATTGCTGAAAGCACTGAGCCTTGTGCACCAACGACTGGAATGAAACCAAAAGCCATGATTGCTTTAACACCTGATGCTGGATTTGCGACAGCATACGCATTTGGTAAAATAGGAGACACTAACATCAATCCAATCACAATACCAATAACTGGTGTTGCCTTGAATGCTTTAAAGGTAGACCAGACGATTAAAGCTGGTAAAAAGCCGAAGACGGTATCAGTAATGACCGAGGTGATTTGTTGTAAACTCTGGGGAATGTCCGAAACTGATGCGCCAAATAAGTGCAAGAAAGTATCGTTAAATATAACACCTTTTAACCCAAGAAATAAACCGGTCGCTGCGATAACTGGGACGATTGGGATAAAGATTTCACTTAAAATCCGCATCACCTTTTTCATGCCAGTTTCATTTTCTTTCAGATACTCTTTTTGTTCAGCTTTTGACACTGATTTTATCCCAATGTTTTCGATTTCGTTATAAACTTTATTAACGATCCCTGTTCCTAAAATAATTTGATATTGACCGCCATTGAAGAAAACACCTTTTACTAAGTCAAGCTGCTCTAGCGCTTTGTCATCGCTAGCTGTTCTGTCTTTTAATACAAAACGAAGTCTAGTTTGACAATGCGTAGCTGAAATAATGTTATCTTTGCCAACAATATCAACGATTTTCTGAGCGGTTGCTCTGTAGTCTTGCGTCCTATTACTCTCCTAATTCTTCTATTAAGATACCACTAAATGGCTTTAGTGTTACTGTGTTATCAGTTAGTATAGCACCTGTTTCTTGCGTTGTAAGCAGAACATGAGGGGGATATACCTTAAGTGGTTCGCTCACCTCAGTCTCTCCTAAATTAAAGTAACCATAAATCCGCTTGCCATCACTAATCCGTTGATAGGCAATAACAGTGTCACTTATTGGGGTGATGGGTTTAAACTCACCATATATCAAAACGTCATGACTTTGACGTATGTGAATCATTTTTTGATAAAAATAGTATAAACTATCAGGGTTTTGTAAAGCTTGTGCTGCATTTATTTTATCGTAATTTTCTGTACTAGCTAACCAGGGTGTGACAGTTGAAAAACCTCCGTTTACATCACTAGTCCATGGAAATGGGGTACGCGAATTATCTCGACTTCTTAAATTAATAATCTCTAGTGCTTCATCAGCACTCAATCCTTCATCTATCGCCCGATAGTATTGATCAATACTTGAAATATCGTCAAATTCATCGATTGATTGTCGTTTAAAATTAGTCATACCAAGTTCTTGGCCTTGATAGATAAAGGGTGTGCCTCTGAGATAAAAATACATGGCACCAAGTGTTTTGATAGCATCAACATTTGTTTCAGCGGCTTTTAGATATTTTGAGGTAGATCTTGGTTGATCATGATTCTCGATGAAGTTTGCGGACCATCCAGCTGCTTGCATGGCTAGTTGTTGCTTGTTAATCAAGTCTCGCAAGTCTGCAATAGACCAATCATTTCGCTTAAACCATTCACTACCTGACTTAATATCAAGATCGGCCCACTTAAAATCAAAAATCATATCAAAATAGCCTGTATCACCGATAAACTCTGGTAAGTTAGGATAATCAACCCCAGCTGCTTCAGCAACAGTTACAACATCAAATCCCTCAAAGGCTTCTTGCTTGAGTTCATTAAGAAAGTTTTCCATGCCTGGCATATTTCGACCTGCTTTCGTCACTTTAGCTAGGCCATCTATACCATCAGCAGGGAGATTAGCCCAGGTTTGATCTTTCTTGATAAAGTTAATCGCATCTACTCTAAATCCTGCAATGCCCTTATTCAACCAAAAACGAATCATTTGATAAATATCTTTTCGCATCTTAGGATTTTCCCAGTTTAAGTCAGGTTGCTTTTTATGAAATGAGTGAAAATAGTAGGTATTCGCTTCACCATTTGGTAATGGTTCCCATACATTGCCACCAAAGTTTGATCGCCAGTTAGTTGGCGCGTGCTCAGCTTGTTTGAGAATATAGTAATCTCGATAAGGGCTATCTGGATTAGCCAGTAAATCTTTAAACCAAGCGTGCTCATCGGATGTATGATTCACAACTAAGTCTAAAATAATTTTGATCTGACGCTTTTGGGCTTCTGCGACTAATAAATCAAAGTCTTGCATAGTGCCAAATTCATCAGCTATCCCATAATAATCAGAAATGTCATACCCATTATCTGCCATTGGTGACGGATACATGGGACTCAACCAAATCAAGGTAATCCCTAAATTTTCAAGATAATCTAAATGCTCGATGATTCCTTTCAAGTCACCGATACCATCTTGATTGGCATCCGCAAAGCTACGAGGATAAATCTGATAGGCTACCTCGCCCATCCACCAGTGTTTTTTCATTTTTTCAACTTTCTATTTGATTGATTCAATATGTGGTATCGATTCCGCAATTGTTATAAATAAATCAGGCAGATTCTCTTTTAACCAGAGTTAAAGTCAAATCTTCTGAGTTCATTTTATATGGTTTTGCATTAATTGCTGCAATGAAACATCGAAACGTTTCTCGACCTAATGCTTGTACGGGTTGGTTTACTGTGGTTAATGGCTTTGCGACTAAAGCTGCAAATGGCTGATTATCATAGCCTAGTACTGCTACATCTTCCGGCACTTTTACACCAGCTTCTAACAACTGTGCAACCAAGCCACTCGCAATCTCATCACCACTAGTAAATACAGCCGTTGGTAGATGCGTTAGGGCCATCAACTGTTTAGCTACTTTTCTACCATCTTCAACAGTGTGAACTTGACGAAAGATAAGACTGCTATCCACGCTTAAGTCAGACTCAGACATTGCTTTTAGAAATCCTTTATTTCTGGCTTGACCATGATTACCACCTTCATAATCACCACCTGTACAGTAAGCAATTGTTTGATGTCCTTGCTCGATCAAGTATCTGGTACCAAGATAGGCACCTTGAGTCTGATCAAGTGCTACATTTGGCAGTTTTGATCCTTTGAATACTTCGTTACATAGGATAATCACACCGAATTGTCGATAAGGTTCTATCAAGGCGATGTCATTTTCAACAGAGCACATGATGATCCCATCTACCTGTCCATTTTTCAACATATCCAAGAACCTTAGCTCTTCACTTTTATCACTGCGACTTTGGAAAAAAATTAACCGATAACCTTTTTTCACAGCCTCTTGTTCGATAGCATCTACCAAAGACGTAAAGAATGGATTGGTAATCCGAGAGACAATGACGCCAACAATCTGACTACTTTGTCCTCTTAATTTTTTAGCAGCAATGCTAGGCACATAGTTCAACTCTGCCATGGCAGCTTCAACCTTTTCCCGATTCATATCAGAAACATAAGGATGATCATTCAGTACTCTAGATACAGTTGTCTTACCAACACCTGCTAACTTTGCAACATCAGATATGGTCGCCATTTTAAATACCTCGTTGATGTGAAATCGATTCCATATATGTATAATAGCGCTTTCAATCTATCTTGTC
>JAKDQI010000108.1 GCA_030454995.1 Pseudolactococcus plantarum
ACGCCGATACAGGTTTATCTGGGTGGCTAACTTGGACTTGCAATTTGCCATTAATAATCAATATCAGACCATAAATATAGATACCAAGATTATTACTGTAACCTATATTAACCATAGTAGCTGCTGGTATCAAAACTGTACATAATAACCATAGACGATTATATTTAGCAACAGCAATGTTTATTTCATTAATACCAGAAAAGAGTTTTCGATGCGTTTCCCAAACAGAATAGATAACGAAAAATGAGATTAAAAAACTTGAGAACTTAGCAGAGAATTCAATAGAAGTAAAGACATGTAGTAAGTTATCTCCTGAAAAGTTTTGAAATAAATCAGTTAATGGAATAACCAATAGGGTAATTGCGACTGCAACGATCGCATCCGAAAAGTTAATTAGTCTCTTTAAATCTTCGCCTTTAATCATAATGACACCTTTCTACCATTCCTCCATAATTCGTTTTAAATTTTAGCACTTTCAGCAAAGTTATACAAGAAAAAACAATATAAGGTGTATAAAAATTTATCTAAGTGTTAGCCTCAGAGATTGTTGATGAGTGAATATCATCATATGTTTTGAAATGTATATATCACAAAAGAGCAGCCGTCACCATTATTTTCTTTTATATAAATAAGGAATATGAACCAAGTGTACTAGGCTATAAATTGCCTAACGAGGGCATTTTGGCTATCTGTTGCAGCCTGAGATGGTAAAGTGATATAATACAGTTATGAATATTTATGAACAATTGGCAACTTTCAATATTATCGAAACTGAAAGGTTACTCTTGCGGCCATTATCGATGGGTGATGCACCAGATATGTTTGATTATGCGAGTCAAGCTGACAATTTAGTATATGTGTTTCCAAAACATGATAATATAGCCCAGACAAGATTAACTATAGCCAATATGTTTATGAAAGTACCTCTAGGGAAATGGGCGATTGAGCACAAAGCTGATCATAAGATGATTGGGACGATTACTTTTGTGAAATTAGATAAAAAAAATCGTTCTGCAGAGATAGGCTATGTTCTCAATCAAAGGTATTGGGGACAAGGCTTGATGACTGAAGTGGTTAAAACAATAGCTGAATTTTCTTTAGAGACATTTGGATTAACCTATATCGATATTGTTGTTGATTGTGATAATTTAGGGTCGATTAAGGTGGCTGAAAAAGTACAATTCCATGTTGTAGAGACCTATAAAGCACTTAGTCCTTACACTAAGATACTGAAAGTCTTTAAGAGATACAGGAAGGGAAGACATGAGTAAACATCAGGAGCTGTTGGATTATATCGATGATTTGGAGATCGGTAAAAAAGTTAGTGTTAGAGGACTTGCAAATCGGCTTGGTGTGTCAGATGGTACAGCTTACCGAGCAATAAAAGAAGCCCAATCACGAGGTCTAGTCTCCATTAATGATCGCTCTGGTACAACGCGTATTGCCAATCAAGCACAACGTGTCATCGAAACGCTCACTTTCGGTGAGATTTCAAAAATTGCTAGTGCAGAAGTGATGGCAGGTGAATCAGGCTTATCACAGGTATTTAGCAAATTTGCCATTGGTGCGATGACAAAGCAAAACATCCGTAAATATTTGACACATGGTGGCTTACTAATCGTAGGAGATCGTACAGATATTCAGTTGCTAGCGCTTGATGAGGATAATGCTGTCTTAATCACAGGTGGTGTAGATATAGAACCTGAGGTTTTAGCACGTGCCAACGCACAAGGTATTCCGGTGCTTAGAACTGATTTTGATACCTTTACCGTTGCTAGTCGTATTAATCGTGCGTTATCAAATGAATTAATTAAAAAAGAGATTACGACTGTAGCAGATGTCTACCAAAGTAAAGCAGCAACTTTACTGGAATCATCTACCGTTAAAGATTATTTGGATCTTGTGAAAAAGACGAATCAATCAAGATTTACCGTACTGAATAAAGCGAATTATGTTGTGGGTGTTGTCAGCATGCGTGATGTGACTGGTAAGAAAAATAGCACGACCATCGACAAAGTGATGACCTCACATCCAAGACTTGCAAAGTTTGATATGACAGTTGCTTCAACTAGTCAAAAAATGATATTTGATGGGTATGATATGATGCCAGTTATCAACGCTGATAATACATTTGCAGGAATTATCAGTAAGTCTGATATGTTGCGTAGTATGCAAGAGTCATCTGAGCAAAGCCAATTTTCACATACTTTATCTGATGAAGTGATCAATGCTGTGAAAGAAGTGCAGTCTTATTATGCTTTTGTCGTTGAACCATTCATGATGAACAATGTCGGAAATATCGCAAATGGGATGCTTGTTGAGATTATTAGCTACATTGCTGCGCGCGTGATGACAAAAACGAAACGGAAAAATATTATTATCGAATCGATGACCCTTTACTTCCTAGGTGCGGTATCCATTGATGATGAATTGGAAGTCTTTCCGAAAATTATTAGTGAAACACGACTTGGTGCGACGATCGATTTTGAGATCTATCTAGATTATCAAATTATTAGTAAGATTCTTGTCACTGTACAAATAAATTAACATTAAGGAATAATTCATGAATGATATACTACAAAAAATAAACGCATATGACGACATCATCATACATCGACATCAAAATCCGGATCCAGATGCCTTAGGCAGTCAGTTAGGTCTCAGAGAAATTCTCAGGACTAATTTTCCAGAAAAACAGGTTTATGCTGTGGGATTTGACGAGCCTAGTTTATCTTTTTTAGGTGTGATGGATCAAGTACCAAGCCTTGATTTTAAAGGAAAATTAGTCATCGTGACAGATACTGCAAATACACCAAGAATAGATGACAAACGCTATCAAACAGGAGAGTTTTTGATCAAAATTGATCATCACCCAAACGATGATGCATATGGTGACTTACGATTTGTGGATACAACAGCAAGCTCAGCCTCAGAAATTATTGCTAACTTTGCTTTTGATCATGACTTAACAGTTTCTCCTGCGGCAGCTAAACTTTTGTATGCAGGAATTGTTGGCGATACAGGACGTTTTCTATACCCAGCGACAACACCTAAAACACTTTACACAGCTGCAAAATTAGCAGAACGAGAGTTTGATCGCGCAGGACTCATGAGAGAAATGGATAGTTTCGATATGAAAATCGCAAGATTACAAGGGTATGTCTATGAAAATCTAGATATTTCAAGTGAAGGTGCCGCACGTATCGTCATCACACAAGACTTCATGAAAAAACATGGCATTACTGATGCTGAAACATCTGCTATTGTCTCAGCACCTGGTAAGATTTCTGAGATTGAGACTTGGGCTATTTTTGTAGAGCAGGCAGACGGTCATTACCGCGTTCGCATGAGATCTAAAGTTGCAACGATAAATGAGATTGCTAAATTACACGGTGGGGGTGGACATCCCTTAGCTAGCGGGGCAAATAGCTATTCATTAGCAGAAAATGATGAAATTTTTGAGCAACTAAGACATAATATAGTCGCTTTTAAGAAATAGTGGTATAATAAATAGTATGAATAAAAAAGATTTTCCTTGGTTATATGATGCTGAATATATGTCGTATGTAGGTCCGCTGTTAGATACAGCAGAAGTACAAAAATTGGATGAATTTACACATCCCTAAATCTCAACGCGTTTATTACATTCTTTAAACGTGAGTTATACATCTTATAAGATTACTAAAAAATTTGGTTGGAATAAAAAAGCGACAGCCCGTGCCGGTCTTTTGCATGACCTTTTTTATTATGATTGGCGTGAAACGAAATTCGATGAAGGTAGTCATGCCTATGTTCATCCTAGAATTGCCTATCAAAATGCAAAAAAAATTACACATATTTCTAAGCTTGAAAAAGATATCATCATCAAACACATGTGGGGTGCGACAATTGCACCACCACGTTACAAAGAAAGTTTTGTTGTCACTTTTGTAGATGATTATGTAGCGATTAAAGAATGGTCACAGTTGATGAGACTAAAATGGCGTTATCGTAAACACCTAAGGAAAGAAAAAATTAGTCAATGAAATTGCAAAATCAAGATATAAAAGTTGGTAAAACAATAGATGAATTAGTGGAAGGTGAGACTTTTAGCTTATCTGAGACGATCAAAAACCGAGATATTTTATTATATCTCGGTCTTACGAATGATGACAATCCACTATATTTACAGTATGATTATATTAAGGAACTTGGCTTGACTAAACCGGTTGTCCCAACAGCTTTGATTTTTGGGATAATCACGTCAACCATCAACAAACACTTACCTGGACCAGGTAGTCATGTTGTGAACGTGAATCTAAACTTGATCGAAAAAATATTTCGTAATGATTTGTTGAGTTTTAATTTTGAAATTATCAAAATTGATACCAACAAAGATTTAGTCACAATTAATATCGAAATCGTGAGAAATGATGAACGTGTTGCTGATGCTATCGTATTAGTTCAACCACCTTTGCCAGAAAGTGAATTGGGTTAAGTTTTTAACAATAAAAAACGAGTTCCTAATGTATTATGAA
This sequence comes from Pseudolactococcus plantarum, assembly GCA_030454995.1. Classification (GTDB taxonomy): domain Bacteria; phylum Bacillota; class Bacilli; order Lactobacillales; family Streptococcaceae; genus Pseudolactococcus; species Pseudolactococcus plantarum_A. The sequence goes on from JAKDQI010000108.1 coordinate 4,518, forward strand.
TACAGTAACAGAAAGGGATTATATGGATAATCAAATTTTTGAAACAAATCAACAAACAGGGAAATTTTCACTTGCTGATTTCTTTGCTCGTATCTATGCTTTAGTAGGTATGGGAATTGCGGTAAGTGCAGTTGTAGCATTTATTACACTGACTATGTTTGCTGATAATATCGCAACTATTTTAACAACAAGTTCATGGATCTTATTTGTTTTATGGATCATTGAAATGATCTTAGTTGTTGCGGTGACGCCAATGGCGGTAAAAAATTCTCCAATGGCGCTACCAGCCTTCATTGCCTTTTCAGCACTGAACGGCTTTACCTTAAGTTTTACCTTAGCCTATTTTAATATCTCAACGATCGCAACTGCATTTGCGATTTCGGCTGGTATGTTCTTTGTTTTATCATTATTTGGTAAAACGACCAAGCGTGATTTATCTGGTATGGGTAAAGCGATGTTCGCAGCCTTGATCGGGATTATTATCGCAAGTGTTGTGAATCTATTTGTTGGCTCATCAGGCATGGAGTTCTTCATTTCTATTATCACGGTTATTGTGTTCTCAGGCTTGATTGCTTGGGATAATCAAAAAATAGAAAAGATTTACTACCAAGCAAATGGTAATGTGACTGATGGATGGGCTGTTAGTATGGCACTTAGTCTCTATCTAGATTTCATCAACTTGTTTATTTCTATCTTAAGAATTTTAGGTGTAACAAGTAGTAGAGATTAAATTAATCACTTATATAGACATCTCGTTTGGGGATGTTTTTTTATACACAAAATTTGCTGATAATCAAAGAACCTCTCATCAAACATGATGAGAGGTTCTTTATCAATAAAAATATAATTGATTATTTGATAGCTGATTTGAATTCTTCTTGTGAGAAAGCTTCGTCGATGATTGCTTTAAGTTCTTTAGCAGATGCATCCATTTTTTGTTGTTCAGCATCATTCAAAGGAATGTTAACTGGACGAACAACACCGTGAGCACCAACGATAGCTGGTTGACCGATGAAGACATCTTCAATACCGTATTGACCTGATTGGTATACAGAAAGTGGTAGAACAGCATTTTCATCATCTAGGATAGCTTTAGTGATACGTGCTAATGCAGCAGCGATACCATAGAAAGTTGCACCTTTTTTGTTGATGATTGAGTATGCAGCATCACGAACGTTGATGAATAGATCAACAAGACCTTGTTCGTCAATATCGCGGTTTTCTTGTAACCATTGTTCAAGTTTAACACCCGCTACGTTAGCGTGTGACCACACTGCGAACTCAGAGTCACCGTGTTCACCCATGATGTAAGCATGTACTGAACGCGCATCGATACCGATTTTTTCAGCAAGTGCTTGACGGAAACGTGCTGAGTCAAGTGAAGTACCTGAACCGATAACGCGTTCTTGTGGGAAACCAGAGAATTTCCAAGTAGAGTAAGTTAAGATATCTACTGGGTTTGCAGCAACAAGGAAAATACCATTGAAACCTGAATCAACGATTTGAGTAACAACATCTTTGTTGATACGTAAGTTCTTTTGAACTAAGTCAAGACGAGTTTCACCTGGTTTTTGAGGAGCACCAGCTGTTAAAACAACAAGGTCAGCATCATGTGCATCAGCGTAAGTTGCTGAATAGATGTGTTTTGGAGAAGTGAAAGCCAATGCGTGGCTTAAGTCTTCTGCATCACCCTCAGTTTTCTCTTTAAAAATATCCACGATACCAAGTTCTTGAGCGATACCTTGGTTTACAAGTGCGAAAGCGTAAGATGAACCTACAGCTCCGTCACCTACGAGGATAACTTTTTTGTGCAATTTTACATCAGTCATTGTGATATGAATTCCTTTCAAATTCTTGGTTTCCCAAGTTTTTCAACCAGATAAATTATAA
>JAKDQI010000109.1 GCA_030454995.1 Pseudolactococcus plantarum
ATACGATTAAATGGTACACAGACAATAAAGACTGGTGGGAAGCTGAAAAAGCAGCGGTCGAAGCCAACTATGCTAAATCACAAGAGGTATTAAAATGATTTTAATTACTGGGGCAAATGGTCAACTGGGTACTGAGTTACGTTATCTATTAGATGAACGTGATGTGGACTATGTCGCAACGGATGTGGCGCAGCTTGATATTACAAATACTGAGCAGGTAAACAAAGTTTTCGCAGAAGTCAAACCTACATTGGTCTATCATTGTGCCGCGTATACAGCTGTTGACAAGGCAGAAGACGAAGGCAAAGAGCTTGACTATGCGATTAATGTCACAGGGACAGAAAATATCGCTAAGGCAGCAGCAGCGCATGATGCAACGCTTGTTTATATCTCAACTGACTATGTTTTTGACGGTCAAAAACCAGTTGGTGAAGAGTGGGAAGTGGACGATGTGCCAGACCCGCAAACAGAGTATGGTCGCACAAAACGTCTTGGTGAAGAGCTTGTTGAAAAATATGCTAAAAAATTCTATATCATTCGGACAGCTTGGGTATTTGGTAATTATGGCGCGAATTTCGTCTTTACCATGCAAAAATTAGCTGAATCACATGACAGCTTGACTGTTGTCAATGATCAACACGGACGTCCAACATGGACACGGACTTTGGCTGAGTTCATGGCGTATTTAACGGATAACCGTAAAGATTTTGGTTACTATCATTTGTCAAATGACGCGACTGAAGATGTGACTTGGTATGATTTTGCTGTTGAAATCTTAAAAGATACTGACGTGTCAGTTAAGCCAGTAGATTCAAGTCAATTTCCAGCTAAAGCAAAACGTCCTTTGAACTCAACGATGAGTTTGACGAAAGCTAAAGCAACAGGTTTTGTTATTCCAACTTGGCAAGATGCTTTACAAGAATTTTACCGACAAGAAAAACCTGAATAATTTTAAAAAGTATGTGCGTGCGCATGTTTTTTTGATTGACTACTTTAGGTGTTCGAACTAACTTGATTATCTGAGCTGATATCACTAGCAGTTTCTAAAGTTCCCTATCTGTTAGAAAAATCAGAGACCATTTGCAAGGTGAGAATGGAGAGTGTGGTGTTTTGTAACCTGTTGGTAAAATGACAAGTATAGCCATTTGTGCTATACTAGTAAGGAATATCTTGAGAAAATGGGTGAGAAATGCAACATGTGTTTATAATTGGTTCGCGCGGTTTACCGGCCCAATATGGTGGCTTTGAGACTTTTGTTGATGAGCTAGTGAGTCATCAACAATCAGATCAAATTAAATATCATGTTGCGAATCTTTCAAAAGGTGCAAGTGGTAAACATTCTGACTATAAGACTGCGGATGTTTTTGATATTAAGGCTAGACATTTTGGTCCAGCAAATGTCATTTTTTATGATCGAGATGCAATAAACGATGCGTTAAGCTATATTAAAGAAAATAAGATTATGAACCCGATATTCTATGTTTTAGGGAATACTTTGGGTGCTTTTATAGGGCATTATGCCAAGAAGATTCACAAGATTGGCGGGAAGTTATTGGTAAATCCAGATGGTCTTGAATGGAAACGAAGCAAATGGATTAAACCGATTCAGATGTATCTCAAATTTTCCGAGCAGAAGATGGCTAAGATAGCTGATTTGATTATTTCGGATAATCAGGGGATTGAGGATTATTTGAAGGCCGAGTATGGTGATGTGACATCAACGGTGATTGCTTATGGGACGAATCCTGTCGCGCGTGATATGGCGATAGATATGACGTGGTTTGATGCGCAAGGAGTCAAATTAAAAGACTATTATTTGGTAGTTGGACGTTTTGTACCGGAAAACAATTACGAGGCAATCATTCGAAATTTCATGGCGTCTGATACAACACGTGATTTGGTGATTATTACCAATCATCAAGGTAATCCTTACTTTGACAAGCTACGTGAAATCACTGGTTTTGAGCAAGATAAGCGCGTCAAATTCGTCGGGACGGTTTACGATAAAGAGACACTAACTGCGATTCGACAGCAGGCGTTTGCCTATATCCATGGTCATGCGGTCGGTGGAACAAATCCTGGTTTACTCGAGGCAATGAGTGCAACGGATTTGAATTTGGTATATGATGTAAGCTTTAATCGAAATGTGGCTTTGGACTCAGCCTTATTTTGGCAATTGGATAATTTGACGGCGTTAATAGCTCAAGCTGAAAAACTTGAGACGTTGGAAATTACTCGGTTAGCAGAACAGGCGCGTGCGATTATTGCTGAAAAATATACTTGGGAACGGATTGCAGCACAGTATGAGAGGTTATTTTTGAATGAAAGTTAATATTGTTCTCTCGACTTACAACGGGGCTAAATTCCTTGCTGAGCAGATTGAGAGTATTCAAAAACAGACCTTTACAGACTGGCAGTTGCTGATACGCGATGATGGCTCAACAGATGAGACGCCACAAATCATTGAGCAATTTGCGACAGCAGATAAGCGCATCAAGTTTATCAACGAAGATAATCGAGAAAATTTTGGAGTCATCAAAAATTTTTTTACGCTTGTCAAGTTTGAACTGGCTGATTATTATTTTTTCAGTGACCAGGACGATGTTTGGTTGCCAAACAAAATGGCAACGATGTTAGATGAGGCGCAAAAGCATGATCAAGCTAACCCCTTAATGGTTTACATGGATCTATCAGTCGTGGATCAAAATTTAGTTGTCACGCAGCCGTCAATGATTCAGAGTCAAAGTCATCATGCCAATACGACTTTACGACCAGAGTTAACTGAAAACACAGTAACCGGTGGGGTATCGATGATCAACCAAGCTTTGGCGAGCAGATGGCACAGTACAGAGCAAATTATTATGCATGACTGGTACTTGGCATTACTTGCGACAGCAACAGGAGAACTCGTCTATATTGATCAGCCGGGAGAGCTTTATCGGCAACATGAGAATAATGTTTTGGGTGCAAGGACACTTAGAAAACGACTTCAAAAGTGGTTGAATCCGATACAAGCTGTTTATAAATATTGGGATTTGATTATCAATAGCCAAAATCAGGCGAGACTTTTATTAAATCAGCCAGATTTATCTGATGACAAGAGAGAATTAATTGAAAAATACGCTGGTCTCTTGGATCAAACCTTTAGCAACCGCGTTAAAATGATTAAAAAGTATCACTTTAAGAAAAATAAAGCATTTCACACAGCCGTTTTTTGGACGCTGATTGTGACGAAGATGGGGTATAGAAAAAAATGAATTCGAAAAACTGGATTTTATTAAAAGAATTGGTTAAGACCGATTTTAAATTGCGTTATCAGGGGAGCATGATGGGCCATTTATGGTCAATTTTAAAACCATTGATGCTGTTTAGTGTGATGTATGTCGTATTTATCCAATTCTTAGGTTTTGGACGTGATATGCCGCATTTTGCTGTGGCGCTTTTGCTTGGTATGGTCATCTGGAATTTCTTTGCGGAGACAACTTCAATGGGCTTAACATCTATTGTCGGACGTGGCGATTTGCTTCGCAAGCTAAGTTTTCCAAAAGAAATTATTGTCTTATCCGTAGCAGTTAGTGCTTTTATCAATTTTTTGATCAACTTACTTGTTGTGTTGTTTTTCTGTATATTAAACCATGTGGAAGTATCTAAATATGCGGTAATTGCTCCTTTGTACATCATCCCTTTATTTGCTTTTTCACTAGGTATTGCCTTTATTTTAGCAACAATGTTTGTCTACTTTAGAGATATCGCACCAGTTTGGGAAGTTGTGATGCAGGCTGGTATGTATGCGACACCGATTATTTATTCACTTTCGATGATTAATAATCAAACGGTAAAAGCAATTATGATGTTGAATCCTTTGGCAACCATTATCCAAGATTTGAGACATCTTCTTATCTATTCAGGCAACCAAACAGTAGGCGATTTTATTAATACTAAATGGATTATTGCAATTCCATATGTATTGCCATTTGTTATCTTATTTATTGGTTACATTATTTTCAAAAAACATGCGGATAGATTTGCGGAGATTATTTAAATGACTAAGAATATAGAAGAAAAAGAAGTTGCTGTTTCAATAAAAAATGTTAGTAAATCATTTAGATTACCAACTGAAAGTTCAAATAGCTTACGAACAACGCTTGTCAATCGAATGAAAGGTATCAAAGGCTATAAAGAGCAAAAAGTTTTAAAAGACATTTCTTTTGATGTTGAAAAAGGAGACTTTTTTGGTATTGTTGGTCGAAATGGCTCAGGAAAATCAACTTTGCTCAAAATTATTTCTCAAATTTATGTGCCAGAAAAAGGTCATGTTGATGTAAATGGCAAATTAGTCTCGTTTATTGAACTTGGTGTTGGCTTTAATCCTGAATTAACTGGTCGTGAGAATGTTTATTTAAACGGTGCGATGCTTGGATTTTCTGAGAGCGAAGTTGATGACATGTATCAAGAAATTGTTGACTTTGCTGAACTTCATCAGTTTATGAATCAAAAGTTAAAAAACTATTCTTCAGGCATGCAAGTTCGATTGGCCTTTTCAGTTGCAATTCAGGCTAAATCAGATATTTTAGTTTTAGATGAAATCTTGGCGGTAGGGGATGAAGCTTTTCAAAGAAAATCTCAAGAATTTTTTGATGAAATTCGCCAAGATAAAGATAAAACCGTTATTCTGGTCACACATGATATGAATGCAGTTCAGCGTTATTGTAATAAAGTAGTGTATATCAAGGATGGTTATCTAGATCATGCGGAGACTATTCAAGATGTAACCACACATTATTCAGAAGATAACCTTGCAGTCAACCGTGATAAATCTGGTAGCTCTGATAACAATAAAGCTGTTGAACTTAGTATGATTCCTAAAAGTCCACTTGTTCTAGATAAACCAAGCCAAAATTTTGAATTTGATGTAGTCTATAAAATTAACGATGAGAGCATCAAACAAGAGCCTAATTTATATCTCGCATATGCGCTCCATGATGTTGGTAGAGGCGGTATTATCTTCGATAGTGGTTCAATCAATGTGAAGGGTCAAAATGTCTTACATGCCAGCATTCCAATGGCGAATTTTCACAACACAAACTTCAGATTGACAGTAAGTTTGAGAAAAGATCCTAAAATTAAAAATGAAGAGCATTTTGATACAGAACCTGTTGCCTATACAAGTGGGGATGACGATATTTACTTTAAATATTTTAATGTAGAGGACAAGTATACCTACGGTCTATTAAAGGAATTGTAAGATGAAACCACTTATTTCTGTTATTATCACGAATTACAATTATGGTCAATATATTGAAAAAGCAATTCAGAGTGTATCTGATCAGACATATGCCAATATTGAGTTATTGATTTATGATGATGGTTCCAATGATCATTCAGTTGAATTGATTGAAAAAATATTGCCTTCGGTTACAGTATCAAAGGTAAAATTTATACAACAAGAAAATCAAGGTATCGTTAAAACAAGAAATAGAGCCTTAAAAGAGTTAACAGGTGACTATTATATCTTTCTTGATGCGGATGATTATTTTGATTCTGATTTTGTTGATAGTTTATATCAAATTGCCGCTGAGACAGGCGTTGATGTTGTCTATCCCAATTGGCATGTCATCGAGTTAGATACAGGTAAAGATTATCACACTGATTTTCCAGAGTTCTCTCTTGAGGGATTACAAAGACAGCAATTACATTTAACTCCGGAGTCTCTTGTCAAAACTGCTGCGGTTGGAAATATTGCATTTCAATCAAAATTTATTGCCGAAGATTGGCAATTTTTCTTACATTTAGCGTTTTTGGGTAAAACCTTTAAACTTGCTAAGACGAGTTATACGAATTATCAAGTTAAGGCAAACAGTCGTGCATCAAGAAACAGCTACACAGAGGATACCGTTGCATTTGAAGAGATATTGGATGAATTCAGAGAAGAATTCACAACTCAAGTGATTGAGCAAGGTTATATCGCTCAAAAGAGAATGGCTGAACTTGAGGTAGACAGAGTCGCAATTCAGGAGCGACTCCGCATTTCTGAAGAAAACCTCAGCTTGTTAAGCCGAAGTAATACGTATTTGACTGAAGAAGTGGCACAACTAGAGCAACAGAAAAATGATTTGATGGCTGTAATCACTCAAAAGGAAGCGCATATTCAAAATTTAGAGCAGTCGAAACTTGGCAGATTACAGAGGTTTTTCAGAAGAGGATTAAGAAAATGATGCGCCGAATATTATTTTATGTTCATTTTAATAAATATAATCAATTGAGTGAACATGTGGTTTTTCAACTCAATGAAATGAAACCCATATTTGAAAAAATAGTACTAGTTTCAAATAGTTTATTATCTCAAGAGGACTTGGCAAGGCT
>JAKDQI010000110.1 GCA_030454995.1 Pseudolactococcus plantarum
TTTATGTTATAATTAAATCACTATAGTTGCTTTTAATAACCCATTAATTGACAACTAAATGATACTGTAGAAAGTCGGGAACATGACAAAAATTTTTTATGATATTTTAATCGCAGTTTTGCTCATATTATCAGCAATCTTGATTGTAGCTATCTTAATTCAACCTTCTAAACAAGATAGTGCAGCTAGTGCCTTCACTGGTGGTGGAGATGAATTATTTGAACGTAGAAAAGCACGTGGATTTGAAGCAGTGATGCAACGTTTCACTGGTGTGATGATTGGCCTATGGCTACTTGTGGGATTTGCACTTGTTGTATTATCTACCAGATAATATCGGTTGCCGTCAGCTACTATGTTGACATATTAAAAATAGGGATATCAGCTGAGTTTAGGGATCTCGATTGTAATATGTTTAGCATTATGAGCATATCCGGGACCATAAATAAAAGCTGGGATAATCTATCTCAGCTTTTTATGTTATAAGACAACAGTATAACACTAGAAAAGTATCAACAACTAAATTTTCAAAATATAGAAAGCATACATGAATTTAAATAAAAAAGTAATGAGTTATTTGGCAGAGATGCCTTCAAAATCTATTTCACCAAAAATGTTGGCAACAAACTTAGGATTAGCAGATGATGCGACCTCTTATAAAGCGTTATTAAAAACAATTGCGCACTTAGAAGAAACAAAAGCAATAGAGATAACGACAGGTGGTAATATTATGTTACCACAACCAGAAGCCGCCGTTTTAAGCGGAACTTTTTCAGCTAATCCTCGAGGATTTGGTTTTGTCAGAATTGGTGAAAATGAACCAGATGTCTTTGTTAAACGTGGTAATACGAAATTTGCTATGAATGAAGATGTTGTCGAGGTAAAAATTACCTCACCTGCAAATCCGCTTAAAGGAAATGAAGCAGAAGGTAAAGTTGTCGCGATAAAAACACGTGCCATCACTAACTTAGTTGGTGAGTTTTATGAGTTTTCTGAAGCAGAAAAAAAAGACAGTGGTTCACTTCTAGGCTATGTTGTGAATAAAAACAAGAAAATTCCATTTCGAACAAACATCTCTAAAAAAGGTTTGCACCCTGAGGTTGGGGATATTGTACGTGTTGATATCACGCATTATCCTGATCGTGATTTTCCAGATATTTTACAAGGTATCGTCGTTGAAATTATTGGGAAATCTACTGATACTGGTATCGATGTCTTGGAGGTTCTTGAATCAATGGGGATTCCATCTGATTTTCCTGAGGATGTGATTGCTGAAGCAAACGCTGTACCAGAAGAAATTTTAGAATCAGATATTGTTGATCGTGTTGATTATCGAGATGAGATTACCTTCACGATCGATGGAGCTGATGCAAAAGACTTAGATGATGCGGTGCATGTTAAAGCATTAGCTAATGGTAATATCGAACTGGGTGTACATATTGCAGACGTTAGCTATTATGTGACAGAAGGGTCTGCACTTGATCGCGAAGCCTTAAATCGTGGGACATCTACTTACGTTACCGATCGTGTTGTGCCGATGTTACCAGAGAGATTATCAAATGGCATCTGCTCATTAAATCCCCGCGTTAATCGTTTCACACAGTCATGTGTGATGGAAATTAATGCAGCAGGGCAGGTCGTGAATTATAAAATATCTCAGTCAGTTATTAAGACAACTGAACGTATGACCTACTCAGATGTTAATGAAATGATAGCTGGTAAAGCTGAATTTTTAGAAAAATATGCTGCCATCTCTGAATCAGTTGAACAGATGGCTAAATTGCATGAGATATTAGTTGCCATGCGTTCACGTCGTGGGGCGATTGATTTTGAAACACAAGAATCTAAAATCATCGTTGATAAACTAGGGAAACCAACAGATATCTTAGTTCGAAAACGTGGAATTGCTGAGATGATGATTGAGTCATTTATGTTGATTGCCAATGAAACTGTGGCAAGAAGTTTTGCAACTCGTGAACTACCGTTCATCTATCGTGTGCATGAGCATCCAAAATCAGATAAGTTAACACGATTTATTGATTTTGCATCTGTTTTTGGTATTGCCTTACAAGGTACACCAGAAAAAATGGCATCTAAAGATCTACAAGAGTTTATGTTGAAGATAAAAGGTCAACCAGGTGAACTTGTTCTTGCGACGATGCTCTTACGCTCAATGCAACAAGCACGTTATGATGAGGATAACTTAGGTCATTTCGGATTAGCTGCAGAGTATTACACGCATTTCACTTCACCAATTCGTCGTTATCCAGATTTACTTGTTCACCGTCTCATACGTGCTGAAAGTAAACCAACGAGTGAGGTAATCGATCATTTTGAGGAAATTATTCCTGAAATTGCGCAACAAACATCATCAAGAGAACGTCGGTCTATAGATGCTGAACGTGCTGTTGAAGCGATGAAAAAAGCTGAATATATGGAAAGCTATGTTGGCACTGAATATGAGGTGACCATCTCTTCTATTACACGTTTTGGCTTCTTTGTCTCTTTACCTAACACGATTGAAGGATTAGTTCATATGTCTACTTTAGGCGATGATTTCTATAACTTCAACGAGCGGGATCTAACGCTAAAGGGTGAACGTACAGGAAAAGTATTTCGTATGGGACAGGTGATTAAAGTAAAATTAATCAAGTCGGATAAAATTACGGGAGATATCGATTTTGAACATGTTAGCAGTGAACTGGATGTTGTAGAAGCTGTTGAAAAAGGTAGACGTTCTGATCGTAATGGCCGTGATAATCGAGATAAACGTCCTGATTGGAAAAAAAATAAAGATAAAAAACCATTTTATAAAAATGGTAAAAAATCAAATAGTAAGAAATCATAAACGTATTAGACTTTATTTGTAAGTTGTTATCACATCCCTTCTTTTACAATACTTTACTAATGCGTCAGATTTATCGTGTAGGAGGCGTGTGTAAAAATGGTAAAAAAAAGCAACACAGATAATGTTGTGGCACAAAATAAAAAAGCACATTTTGATTATGAAATCATCGAAACCTTTGAAGCTGGTATCGTTTTGACAGGGACTGAGATTAAGTCAATTAGACGCGCAAGAATTAATATACGTGATGGTTTTGCACGTGTGAGAAATGGTGAGGTATGGCTTAGTAATGTGCATATTTCTCCGTTTGACGAAGGTAATATTTGGAACGTAGATCCGACACGTAGTCGAAAATTATTGTTACATAAGAAGCAAATCAATAAAATTGCCGCTGAAATTTCACAATCTGGCATGAGTTTTGTACCACTTCGTGTCTATATTAAAGATGGTTTTGCAAAAGTATTGATGGGACTTGCTAAAGGTAAGAAAAATTATGATAAGCGAGAAACTATCAAACGCAAAGAACAAAATCGTGATATTGCAAAGCAGTTAAAAGCGTTTAATCGCTAAATAAAACAAAGATAAAAAATACCCTGATAGCAACTTCTATACTCTGTCAGGGTATTTTTTTGCTGTATGATAGGATTAAGCTTATGAGCAGGAATACTAAAAGACAAGCTAATGATGTAAAACACTATTTACATTTTGAGTATAATCAGTTATACTTAAATAGTTACATAATAATGAAAATTTTATTAAGGAGATAAATGTTTGCTCTAAAGTATCAACGCAAAATCCCAATTGGATTATGGGTTATTTTCTTTTTATTCATCATCGCTATTTCAGTGATAATCTCAGTCAGTAATGGTCAAGCTAATATTTCATTTTTTGATGTGGTTCAAATTCTGATTCATAAAATGAGTAATGGTTTGTTCGGTGATATCAAAGGCTTACCAATGTCGTCTGTGAATATTATATGGTTTATCAGAATGCCTAGGATCTTACTAGCCATCTTTGTCGGTCTAGGATTAGCCCTATGTGGGACTGTGATGCAAGCAGTGGTTCAAAATCCACTAGCGGATCCATATATCCTTGGTGTATCATCTGGATCTTCTTTAGGTGCAACTTTTGCCATATTAGTCGGTTTTGGATCCAGTTCAATCTTATCTCAATTTGGACTTGGTATAGGTGCTTTTATGGGTGCTATGATTGCGACGATAGCTGTACTTACCTTATCCAGTATCGGCGGGCGTATGACTAGTGTTAAGCTGGTTTTATCGGGGTCTGTTATTAGTAGTTTCCTCATTGCTGTATCAAATCTGGTCGTCTATCTAGCAGCAAATTCTGAAGGTATTAAAAATGTTCAGTTTTGGCTGATGGGGAGTTTAGCATCGGCTACTTGGTCGAAACTGGCATTAGTGATTTTACCTGTCTTATTCGTTTTTGGGTTTTTCCTAACACAAACGCGTGTGTTAAATGTTATGTTGTTAGGTGATGAAGCGGCGATTACCTTAGGTATTTCACTAGGCAGATATAGACAATTATATATGGCCTTGACAGCCTTAGTGACTGGACTTCTTGTTGCTAACTCTGGAATGATTGGCTTTGTAGGATTAATCATCCCACATATCATACGTGGTTTATTTGGTAGTGATCATAAAGTGATATTACCTTTAACAGCAGTATGTGGTGCCTTGTTTATGATTTGGGCAGATCTCGTCTCGAGAGTTTTAATAAGAGATGTGGAACTCCCGATTGGTATTATTACCGCAATGATTGGTGCACCTTTATTCATCTACATTATTGTGAAGAAAGGCTATAGCTTTGGGAGTTAACTATGGAATTAACCGTTGAACATATTACAATTGAAGTCGCACATAAGCCAATTGTTAAGGACCTAACCCTACATGTACCTGACAAACAGACTGTCGGGTTGATTGGAGCGAATGGCTCTGGGAAATCAACTTTATTAAAAAGTATTTATAAAAGTATTTCACCGATTAAAGGGACGATTTTTTTAGATGATCTTGATGTTGTTAAAGCTTCTAATAGAAGCGTTGCCAAACAGTTAGGAGTCGTAGGTCAGTTTAATGACTTAAACTTTGATTTAACGGTAGAACAAGTGGTGTTATTGGGTAGAACACCACATAAAAAATTGATGGAGTCTGATAATCTATATGATTATCAACGGGTACAAGAAGCATTACTTCGTACAAATTTAATGAATTATAGGCATAGAAGCTTTTTATCCTTATCAGGAGGTGAAAAGCAACGTGTGATTTTAGCCAGAACGATTGCACAAGAACCACAAATCATGATTCTAGATGAACCAACGAATCATCTGGACATCCGATACCAATTAGAGATTTTAACGGCGGTGAAGCAGCTAAATATTACAACCTTTGTCGCCCTACATGATTTGGAGTTGACAGCTTCTTACTGTGATTATATTTATGCATTAAAAGATGGGGAATTAGTCGCGCAGGGCACACCTGAGGAAGTACTAACAGAGTCACTGATTAATGATATCTTCCAGGTCAACTGTCAAATTTATGAAAATCCAATCACAAAAAATTTAGGGTTTCACTATTCAATATAGATAGCATCAACAAATTTCAAAAAGATTACAGTTTATCTGATAACTGTATTAATAAGGAGAACATATGAAAAAGAAAAAAATAATCGCTACAGTATTGTTAAGCGTATCTGTCTTTGCACTAGCAGCATGTGGTAATAACCAAGCAAGCAAAACTAAAGAGACAAGTAGCCAATCAGCAAAAACGGTTTATCCACTGAAAATTAAGAATTATAAAAAAGTGGCAGCAAGTGGCTCAACAGGTGATCCAACATGGCCAGAAAGCACACAAACGTTTACGCATGCACCTAAAAAAGTGGTTGCCAATACTAGACCCATGGCAGAATTATTGCTACATCTAGGGCTAGAGAAGTCAATCGCTGGTGTTGGCGCGACATTTGGAGATAAAGATACAAGCGTTGAAAAAGAATTTAACCACCTGAAAAATTTAGGTGATAAATATATCACACAAGAAACGGCGCTGTCTGTTAATCCTGATTTTGTGTTTGGTCGAGGTGGCTTATTTGAAAAATCAGAATGGGGCGTGGGAACAGTTGATTCATTAAACGAAATGCAAATTCCAACCTATATTATGAAATCTTCTACTACAGGTGGTACTTTTGATTCAATTTATGGAGATATAGATAATCTTGGTAAAATTTTTAATGTTAAACCAGCAGCAGATACCTTCAAAGCAGAGATTAAGACTCAAGAAACTAAATTAAAAGATCGTCTAAAACCTGTAGATAAAACGCAAACCTTTGCCTACATTATTTCAAACGATCCAACAGATCTCAGCGGATACTCAGTAACAGGAGAGACTTTTGCTGTTAGTTTGTTTAATATGCTTAAACTAAAACAAGCGTATGATGTGCCAACAGGCGCAGTAAGTATTGAAAAAATTATAGAATCTAATCCAGATATGATTATTATTTCTAAATGGGA
>JAKDQI010000017.1 GCA_030454995.1 Pseudolactococcus plantarum
TAAAAATTAATACTTTGTAGTATACGCAGTGCCACACTCACAAATTTGCGCACGCCGTCAGGGGAAGTGCCTGAGTAACAAAAAAGAGCGCTTTGCAGAGCGCCCTCATTTCAAATATTTATACTTAAATTATATCACAAAAATGAAAGGAGTGTCTATGGTTCAAAATATTAATGTTAATTTGGCTATTCCCATACCAGATGACATGATTGTGATCAAGAAAACAGAGTTTGAAGAGCTAAAGCAAAATGAAATTAAAGGTCATTGGGTTGGCATGCATGATCTTGTCAAGCATACTGGAAGATCGGATGTTTGGTTAAAAGCTCATATTTTAAACAATATAAATCTTAGAGATCGTTTGGATATAGAAAATGGCGGGTGGGTATTTTATCCAAGAAAAGGCGATAAATGGCTATTTAAACTCAGTGGTCTAAAAGATTTTGTAGAAAATGAATTTAGCAATTATGTTGGGGGTAGAAAATGAAACTTGGAAACACATATATTGATGAAAACATGGAGGAAATGGGATGAGCTGTCAGAATAGAGATGATTTGGAATTTGTGATTTGGAGGCAGGCGCAAGAGATTGAGCGGCTGAAGGGTGAGAATGCCTGGATGAGAAAGAATGTTGCTGTTGTTATCGAAAAAGATAATGAGTTAGTGTCTGAAAATAGGATGCTGAAGGAGAAAATCGAAACGTTTGAGAAAGCTAAAAACGCAAATGTGCCACTTGCTAACCATGCAGACGTTTTCACTAAAAGTTCGCTATGGCATCAGGAACAAACCGAAAATAATTGCTTATTGGATGTGATCTTTAAGCGCAATCCAGATAAGACGGTGCGTGTGCCGATTACTGAGGCAGCGATTTATGTCGCTAAGGAGCTATCATGAGTGAAACTCTGGAAGAAAAAGATGACCGCATCGCTCACCTGAAAGCGTATATGTCTGCTTACACGCTTGCTGTTGATGAGTTGTTTGGTGTTGATACTGCTAACCAAGTCAGGGAGCTGGCACGTAAAAAGTTAAATGACAGTTTGAAAGGTGGGTAAGATGACAGAATACATCGTGAAGTCGGATGATAGTGAGTGGTATGTCTATATATCAAAGACTGAGGGATGGTCTCTGACTGGATGCGCTGAAATAGCACATAAGTTTGGAGACATTGAGGCGGCTGAAAAGATGGCAGATGAGATCAATCATAACAACCTTTTTAAAAGTTACCATATGAGCGCGGCGGCAGTGCCTGACAGGCGCAAGCGAATTAAGTACGAGACTTACAATGATCACTTTGAAAATGCTAAGCGCTATAACATCCCAAAAGCTCAGTTAATTATTAGTGATATCCCTTATAACCTCGGTAAAAATGCCTATGCCAGCTCAAGTGCATGGTATGTTAATGGCGATAACAAGAATGGCGAATCCGATAAAGCCAATAAGGAGTTTTTTGATACTGATAAAGATTTCAAAATTGGCAATTTCTTTGATTTTGCCGCACGGTTATTGAAACCTGAGAGTAAGGAAAAGACTGGTAAAACGGGTCAGACAGCACCGTGCATGGTTGTATTTTGCGCCTTTAATCAACAAGCCATGGTTATCAAGGAAGGGCGCAAGCATGGATTTAATAATTACATCAACTTGGTATTTCGTAAAAAATCAAGCCCACAGGTGCTGAAAGCAAACATGAAAATTGTAGGTAATTGCGAGTATGCGATTGTCTTATATCGCAATCGTCTGCCGAAATTTAACAATAACGGTAAAATGATCATGAATTGCATGGATTGGGTGAAGGATGGCAAAGAGGTGCCACGTATTCATCCGACGCAAAAGCCGATTGCAACTTTGAAAACTTTGATTGAATTATTTACCGATGTTGGAGATATTGTCATTGATCCATGCTGTGGTAGTGGGTCAACAATTAGAGCGGCTTATGAGCTTGGTCGGAGTGCTTATGGATTTGAGATAAAAAAGGATTTTTATGCCAAACAGGCTCAATTATTTGAGGGCATGAAGATGCAAATCAGTATTGAGGATAGTGACAAGATAAAAGCTGATGATACTGATATGCAACTGGAACTATTTTAGAAAGCGTGTGAAATGAAAGTATATTTAGCAACGCCGATGAACGGTCGGTAGATTGAGGAAATCAAAGAAAGGATTGCAGATTGGGCATCCATTTTAGCAGATAATAAAGTTGATTTCTTTAATCCATTCTTAGAGACGGTCGCAGAAGATAATTTGTTGGACGGTGCTGTTCGAGATAAACGACCGATAGAAACCTTGTGCAATGCTGCAAAGTATATCGAGGATTGTAGCAGTGTGCTGTTTATCGGGACAATGGATGAGCTGAAGCAATCTTTGGGATGTCAGGTTGAGCTTGTTATTGCGGTGAACTACGGTAAAGGATTCTATCTATACGATGACGGAGAAATCATTGAGATTGAATCGCTTAAGTTGACGTGGGAATTTAGTAGGAGAACGAAAGGACAATTGCGATGAGATTCGGACTGTACAAAGGAAGTAAATTAATATCAGTTTTCAAAAATGAGCAATATGCAAAGCATAAAGCGGAAATTTATAAAAACGATAAAAACACGCCTGGTGTTTACTATACAAAAGAAATCAAATGACTAGAAAAAAAGGAGATGGAAAATGAATAAAACAGAAGAAATTTTTTACAAAAAACAGTTTAAGGCAGAAGTCAAGAGTGCCAATGTGACTGACAGTGGTTTAGCGCTTAAATTAATTGTGCCATTCACTGAGATGATGAAGATTATTCCAACGCTTGCTGAAAACATCGGACAAGTTGTGGATTTCGAGTACACTCTGCCACAGGGAAATTTGCTGAATGTTATGGAGTGGAAAAATCCAGATCAAACAGAATTAAATCTTGATCCACAGCTTAACAAGACGAAAGATAAAGATGATGATGAAAAATAGGTGATGGAATGAATTTGAACATTTTTAAAAGGTGCAAACATGAACATGTTGCTATGGCACGTATCGGCGGAGATATTCAGTCAACTGCATTGAAGTGTGTAAAATGTGACAAAAAAATGGTGACTTTATAAAAGCACTAGAAAATTCTAAAGAACAATTGCAATCGGATGATCTGTCAAGAGTGCTTAGCGTATAAGTAGATAATCAGCAAAGAGAAAATGGCATATACGTGGGAGATCCTGTTGTATTTACAGAAGATGATCAACATCTGAAACTGCTGAGCACTTTAAAAAATCACAGAGGCCCTGTGATTTTAAGCGGTTATAATAGCGATTTATATGCTGAAGAATTAAAAGGAAGGTCAAAAATTGAATTTGATTCAGCTACTGGTAATGTCGGCAGAAAAAAGAAGATTGCAATAGAGTGCTTGTGGTGCAATTTTGATCAAGTTGAGCAGATGGAGCTTTTTAAATTGGAGGTATAGGCATGAAAATCAGAATCGAACGCGGAAAGGTGTTCTATGCTGGCAGTGAGTATTGGATTACAAAGCATGGTATGGCAATATTTCTAAATTGTTTACGTTATGATGGTATTCCGAAAGACAGCGATAGCCGCAAAAAACTGAAGTACATCTTTAGAGTTTGCGAGTCAGGAAGATTAGTCTGATAAATTAATAAGTCGCTGATGCGCGTGATAAAAATATACAAAAAAGTACAGTTTTGTGAGAACTGTATTTTAAGGTAAAACTTTCGTTTATGTACTTTAATTATAGCGCATAAACGTATGCATATCAAGCTATAACGCTAATTTAATGAGTTAGCGTTTGGGCGGCTTGTAATAGGTATTAAGTTTAGGGACAGAAAAGGAACACGTTTATGTATTTAAGGAATATATCAATATCTGCTGATGACAAGTATCGCGAGTGCAGCATTTTAGGAAAGTCTGTACCTGTTGATTTAGTAAAAGGTGGTAGACCAAGAAAAAGGAAAGAGAATGCGAGCCGTCCAGTTCAAAAAAATTTAAATTATCGTAATGCTCAAAAATGGTTTAGATTATCAGCGGTGGCAAATTTCAGTGAAGGTGACTATACAGGTGAGTTTACCTTTGCACCAGAAAACAGACCAGGCAGCATTGAGGAGTGCGAAAAAGAAATAACAAATTTCATCAAACGGATAAATCGTGCGAGAAAGAAGAAAGATTTACCAAAAATGAAGTACATGGGAGTGATTGAGGGGAAGAATACCGATAAACTTCATTTTCATCTGCTATTGGATAATTTGCTGAACCGAGATGAGATTGATGATCTTTGGACCAAGGGCCGAGGGAAAAACAAAAAATCAATTGGATTTACCAATATTGAAAAAATCAAAACTCAGTATGGCATCGATGGTGTCATTGTCAAAGCGAACTATTTGACAAAAGAGTTCAAACTCGAAAATCAAAAAGGGAAGAGAAAATGGTTTGCTAGCCGGAACCTGAAAAAACCTGTTGTCGAACGTGCGCAAAATTGGAAGTACACTGACTCAAAGATTGCACGGTTGTTAGAAAGTGAACAGCTTGAATCACAATTAGAAAAAGATAATCCAGGATGGGAATTGATTGAGTTTCCACGGAAAAATCCAGAAACTCAGAAAGATGAGCTAGTAAAACTAGACATACGAGAGAATGAGTATCTCGGAACGTTGATATATTACCGCATGCGAAGGAGAAGATAAGAATTGAAATTTGTAATCGATATTGAGCCAAAGCCACAAGAAAGACATAGGTCGACTATAAAAAATGGAAGAATCAGCACATACGAGGACAAGGAGATGAAATTTTGGAAAAATAATCTTGCATACCTGATAAAATCGCAAAAGCCTGAATGCTGGGCAAATTGTGCGCTGAAAATGGTAATAACTTTCTTTATTCGGCCACCGCAATATATTGCAAAAGTTAAAAAGAACCAGGAAGCGTTGGAAGCTGAAACAATGCTTGTGATGGTTAAGCCGGATTTAGATAATTATGAAAAAGCCTTGATGGATGCGATAAACGGAATTTGTTACTATGATGATGGTCAAGTTGCCAAAAAATCTGCAAGAAAAATTTATAGCAACAATCCTCGGATTGAGTTTGAAATATCCAAAATATAAAGGAGTAGCCATGGGACAACCAGAATTAACTGCAAGTGAGGCGCGACTCTTGGAAAAGCTACAGGAAAAGAAATCATTGACTGGATGGCCACGAGAAATTGCTAAGATTGTAAAGGTAGAACTAAGAGGACTGGACTATGCCAGGAACAAATTAGGCGGATATGGTTTTATTTCCGAAGAAAGCATGACAAGCGAAACAGGGGATGGCACTCAGGTTATTAAGCTATCAATAACGGATGCAGGCATGCAAGTAGTGCCGATTGCTGATGGCAAGGGGTCTGAAAGAGTAAATGATGATATCAAGAATTTAATCGCAAATATGGGCTACACTCAGAAAGAAATTGCTGAGGAGTTGGGGGTGCACGCATCTACTTTCAAAGGACAGCTGAATAAGTCAATGAGCTATGAGAAACGAAATAAACTGATAAATAAAATAAAGCAGCTATGTAGGTAGCATGAGGAGGTAAGTGAGTGGCACGCAAAAAGCAAGAGTTGAGCCGAAAGACACTATCAGGATTAGAGGAGCAAATGAGACTATATCCAAAAATTCCAAGACTAAAAGCTGAAGCGCTAGTCACTGCCGAATTATCAAGAGAGCATGATGTGAATTGGTGGATAAAGGGGAGTCGCAAAAAATCAGAGCCACCACTTGAAGCACTGATGAGAAAAGAAAATAATAAAGCATATCAGTATTATTATCAACTAGAAAAGGATATTGATAGCACAATGAGCGGATTAGCACCAGAATTGCAAAAATTAGTAAGGGAGTGTTTTTGGGGAGAAAATTCTTATTACGACTGGGGGACGATTGGAGCAGTTTACATGGGTGTGGGGGTAGGTCAGGCATACTCTATTAGATACAAGATATTAGAGCTTTTTGCTTTGCACAGAGGTGTATTATTTTAAAAAAAATGGGGGAGAAAAAAACAGGTACTTTTCTCCCTAAAATAATGAAATAATTGTATCATGAGAAATTGCAAAAAAGAAGTGCCATCGAAAGATGGTGTTTCTTGTATAGAAAATTTGGAGGAGAAAATGAAAACTAAAATAAGAGAAACTATCTCAGGTACTGAGTATTGGGACAGCGAAGAAATGAAAACTATTTCTGTACCGAAAGACGAGAAACCAGATTTTGATTTGAAGGATGATTTAGAAAATAAAGAACCTGATGATTTACAAAATCAAGATAAAGAATCAAGTGATGATGATCAAGATAAAATTGATTTGAAATCTATGACGGTAGAAGATTTGAAAAAATATGCAAAAGATCATGATGTTGAAATTCCAAAAGATGTGAAGAAGAAAATTGACATTATTGAATTGCTATTATGAAATATTGTGATTTCAATGGGTGCAGCTGTAAGATAAGTAAGGGCAGATATTGTCCGGAACATGCTGCATCCAAGAAACAGCGCAAAAAGAAAGACATCTATCATCACGAGAACAAACCATTCTATCGAACAGGCGCTTGGAAAGAAGTTGCCGATTTTGTATATCAAAGAGAAAACGGTTGCTGTCAGAGATGTGGCAAATTTGTATTTGGACGCCAAGCACATAGGCACCATGTAGTACCTATTAGAAAAAATCCATTACTAAAACTGGAGCCAAACAATATAAGATTGCTGTGTCCTAAATGCCATACGATTGAAGAAAATGATGGTGAAGATAAAAAAGTTTTCGCGAATTATTTCAAGTAACCCCCCCTATCAAAAATAATTTTTTTGTCATTACGGAGGATAGGGTAGCAGGAGGAACTTGTAAAGTTGCGCAAGATTTTAAAAAGTAAAGGGGGTGTGAGATGGCTAAGTTATCCAAAAAGAAAAAGCTTGAAATCCTTGAAGTAGCAAGGGATGAAGAGCGAAAAAAAATAGTAAAATATCTAACCGATGAAGAATTATACTATCCATCCATCACGCCTCTTTTAGAAAATTATCTGGATGCATTTGTTATATATAAATCAATGTTTGATGCATGGGAAGATGCTGGATTTGCACCAACAAAACTGCATGAAAACAAGGCTGGGGCGGTTAATGAAATGAAACATCCGTTGGCTCAACATGTTGAAACTTGGAGTGATAAGAAAAATAAAATGCTTGAATCACTCGGTATTACCAATAAACGCAAAATAACGCAAAAACTGGGAAAAAACGATGAAAAATCGCTAAAATTGCAATCAATAAATGAATTGCAAGCACATCGTGATAAATGGCGAGGGTCAGGATGATTATTGAACCGGGGGTAAATTTTGCTGACCAATATTCTAAAATGGTCATGAAAAATAAAACAAGATATCCTAGCTCAATTATCAAAGCAGTAAAGCGTTATCGAAAGTGGAAAAGGCGCAAAGATATTTGGTTTGAAGTTGACCGAGCAAATGAAATGCTTGATTTTGTACAGTCATTTGTAAGACATGTCAAAGGACCACTTGCGGGCCAATTGATGGAACTTGAATTATGGGAAATGTTTGTTTTTGCAAACATGTATGGTTGGTATCACAAAAACGAAAAAGGAAAGATCGTGCGCGTGATACGAGAATCATATGTTCAAGTTCCTAAAAAAAATGGAAAGACAATCATTGCTGCAGGCGCTTTGTTGTATGCGATGTATGGTGAGGGTGAACTTGGCGCAGACTGTTATGCAGCTGCAACTGACTATGAGCAAGCTCAGAATGCAGCTGAGCCTATTTCACAGACAATTGAAAACTCCGAGCCATTATCCAGAGATACTCAAATCTACAAGGGAATCAACGGGACTATTAGTGGGGCGCTATATCGTTATAATATTGATGGCATAGCTTATCAAAATAAATTTAAGGTGCTTAGTAAAAATACTAAAGGCCTTGAAGGAAAAAATCCATATTTTGTTTTAAATGATGAGCTTCATGCGCAAGAGAACATGGATATGTATGATAATCTGAAATCTGCTCAGGTTTCAAGAGAACAGCCAATGATGTTAAATACATCGACAGCTGGTAAAGGTGCATCGTCTGTCGGAATGCGTGTGTATAAGTACGCTAAACAAGTATTGGACAATGACAATGATGACTCACTATTCGTAGCAATCTGGGAACCAAACAAAAATTATGATTGGGAAAATCGAAAAGTTTGGAGGATGGTAAATCCCAATATAGGTATATCTGTCACGATGGAACAGCTTGAGACTGAATTTAAGAAAGCAAAGCAATCGGCCCACTCGAAGGCTGAATTTTTGTCCAAACATTTAAATGTTTTCGTCAATGGTGCTAATAATTTCTTTGAGCAAGAACAGGTAGAACATGTACTTGTTGATGACCTAGGAGATTTGGATGGTGAGGTTTGCTATCTCGGACTTGATTTATCAAAGACAACTGACTTGACATGTGTCAGTTTAAATTTTCCGTCATTTGATATCAGTGGAAGAGCGATTCTTAAAGTTAAGCAGATGTATTTCATTCCAAATGCTGACATCGATTTTAGGGAGAAAGAAGATAATGTACCTTATCAGGACTTAGCGGAAAAAGGTTTTGTCACTTTTTGTGATGGTAAAATGATTAATCAGGATCAAGTCCTTGAATATATTATTGAGTGCATGGATATCTATGATGTTCAGCAATTGAACTATGACCCTGCGATGTCACAAAAATTAGTTGAGAAATGTGAAAATTTAGGACTTGAATGCATTGCGGTTAATCAGTACCCAACAGTTATGAATTCAATGATAGATGATACAGAGCGAATCATTTATGAAAAAAGATTGTTAACAGATAATCCTTTATTTATCTACTGTGCTTTGAACGTGGTTGTAGTTAGCAATCTAAACGGTATGAAAGCACCATCTAAACGACAATCAAAAAAGAAAATTGATGGATTTGTCGCTTTTTTAGTTGCGCATAAAGAGACAATGATGTTGATGGAAGATCTCAATGAAGATGGCATTGATGATTTAATAAGTGACATCTACAGATAGAAAGGATAAGGACTTGGGAATTAGAGACAGTTTTTCCAATTGGCTTTACGGAATAGCAGAAAAGCGAGGATGGGTTGAAGATGTCTACGCACAATCCATCAGGTATGGGGGTGTGTTCGTTAATGAACAAAATGTTCTATCGTCAAGTGATGTATATGAGTTGATGCAGGATATAAGCAACCAAATTGCATTAGCTGATATTGTTGTCGAGGATAACAGGGGTAAGGAAATTGATGATGATCCAGTTTTGAAATATTTAAAAAATCCGAATAATTATTTGACACAATTTGAATTCATGAAATTAATGACAAATAGTTACTTGTTGAACGGTGAGGTCTTTCCGATTAGGGATGGTGATCAAATTCATTTGGCATCAAATGTATACGCTGAACTTGATAATCGGTTGGTTGAGCACTTTAAAATAAATGGGATTGAAATTCCGCCATTTATGATTAGACATGTTAAAAATATAGGCACTAGTCATTTAAAAGGTGTCGGTATTTTGGATATAGGAAAAAACACGTTAAGCGGTGTCATGAATGCTGAAAAAGTTTTGACTGAAAAATATAAAAAAGGCGGCCTGCTTGCGTTTATGCTAAAACTTGATGCGCACATTAATCCTTCAAACGCTGCACAGTCGAAATTTATCAAAGCAATCTTAGATCAGCTAGAGGGAATTGATGAATCAAGGACGATAAAGATGATTCCTTTAGGAAAAGGATATGCAATTGATGCCCTCGAGAGTCCGATTGATGATGATAAGATACTGGCCTATTTGAACGTCTATAAAAAGGACCTTGGTAAATTTTTAGGAGTAAATGTTGATACCTACACATCTTTGATAAAAATTGATGTTGAAAAAGGGATGATGTATCTACATAATAAAGCAGTTAAACATATCATGAAAAATTTTAGTGAGCATTTAACGGCCCTTTTTTTTGATAAAAGTTCTGGTAAAACCATCAAATTTAAAATTAATATTCTTGATTTCGTTCCGTACAGCACGAAAACGAACATTGGATATAACATTGTCAGGACGGGGATTACCTCACCTGACAATGTTGCGGAAATGCTTGGATTCCCTAAGCAGAATACGCCAGAGACACAGGCTATCTATATTTCTAACGATTTAACGGAGATTGGCAAGAAAAAAGCAACGGACGATTCATTGAAGGGAGGTGATGACAATAGCAAAGAAAAAGGAAACGAGGGTATTTAACATTACTCAGCTCAGTACAAGGGCCGAGGAAAATGAAAGCTCCTCAATTGAAGGATATGCTGCTGTGTTTAATTCAAAAACAAACATTGGCGGATGGTTTGATGAAACGATTGAACCAGGTGCATTTGCTCGAAGCTTATCGGAAAACTCTGATGTTAGGGCATTGTTTAATCATAATTGGGACAATGTACTTGGTCGAACTAAAAGCGGTACGCTTAGGTTGTTAGAAGACGCCAAAGGACTGAATTTCCATGTTGATTTACCCGATACATCAGTCGCGCGTGATCTTTCGGCAAGCATGGAAAGGGGCGACATCAATCAGTGCTCATTTGGTTTCTATGTGACCGAAGAAACATGGGATTATTCAGTAGAGCCTGCGCTCAGAACAATCAAAGAAGTTGATCTATATGAAATTTCAGTCGTTTCGATACCAGCTTACGACGATACCGAAGCATCATTGGTACGCAGTAAAGAGCTTGCTCAAAAAGTTGAAGTTCGAAAAACACTACTCAAAAAAATTGGAAACCTATTGGAGGAAAAATAATGAACAAACAATTACTTATCGCATTGCAAAAACGCAATAAACAGCGTTTAACAGACTTACGTGCAAAAATTGAGGACCCTGAAACGCGTGAAGATGAATTGGCAGACATCAAAGATGAAATCGATACCATCACCGAAGAATTACAAAGTGTTGCAGATTCTCTTTCAGAACTTGATGATGAAGACGAAGATGGTGACGGAACTGCAGATGATGAACCTGAAGATGGTGACGGAACTGCAGATGATGAAAATCGTTCTGCAGATGACGAAAATCGCTCTGCTGTCTCTGAACAGCGTTCAGCAGCAATGGCAGCAGTTAGAGATGCACTAAGCACTCGTGCTGCTGAACCCAAAAAACGTAACCAAGCGGAAATTCGTTCAGCGTTTGCTAAATTCGTGGTAGGTCAGATTTCAGAGTCTGAAGCTCGTGCATTGGGAATTGAAGCTGGGAATGGCTCAGTAACAGTACCAGAAGTAATCGCAAGCGAAATCATCACTTATGCGCAAGAAGAAAATTTATTGCGTAAATATGGAACAGTTGTTCGTACAGCAGGCGATGTTAAATATCCGGTCCTTGTCAAAAAAGCAGAAGGCAATGTCAACAAAAAAGAGCGCAAGACTGAAATTTCAGAAACTTCAATTGAATTTGATGAAATCTTGCTTGATCCAGCTGAATTTGATGCATTAGCAACAGTAACCAAGAAACTTTTGGCGATGTCGGGTGCACCTATTGAAAGCATTGTCGTTGAAGAGCTTAAAAAGGCTTATGTACGAAAAGAGACCAACTACATGTTTAATGGAGATGATGTTGATAATTTAAATCCAGGTGCATTATCTAAAAAAGCAGTAGCATTTACTCCTACAGTTGCAGTTGATTTTAAAGCTGCGGATGCTGGACAAAAGGTATATGACGCCTTAATTGAAATGAAAAATACACCTGTAACGGAAGTCATGAAAAAAGGTCGCTGGATCGTGAATCGTGCGGCTTTAACGATGGTTGAAAAAATGAAAACATCTGATGGATTCCCATTACTTCGTCCTATGACGCAAGCTGAGGGTGGTATCGGAAATACGCTCGTGGGCTATCCGATGGAATTTACTGATGCAGCAGATAAGAAAGGTACGCCAGATGTACCCGTTTTATATTTTGGAGATTATAGCAGCTTTCATATTCAGGATGTTATTGGCGCTATGCAAATCCAAAAATTGGTGGAAAAATTCTCTGGTACCAACCGAATCGGTTTCCAAATCTATAATTTACTTGATGGCCAATTGATTTACTCACCTTTTGAGCCAACAGTTTACAAATATGAGATGCCTATTGGAGAATAATATGGCTGAAGAAATGAGTTTGGAAGATAAACTCAAGAAACATATCCACTTTGAAGAGGGCATGGATAAGTCTATGCTATCTTTTTATATCGAAAATGCGAAAAAGTATGTGAAAAAATCAACCGGAAAACAAGCAGAATATCTTGTCATTATGGTTGCTGGAATCATGTATGAATATCGTGTGGCTGAAAAGGAGCTATCAGAAGCGTTAGATGCTATGACACCTTTTTTTGTTCAGGAGGCATTTTTAGATGAAGAAGCAGACTAATAATTTGCGATGGCAAGCTGAATTGATGGTAATCTCATCATCACTTGATGAACAGGACCGTCCGATTATCAGTCGAATAAAGAAAAGAGATGTTTTTTATCAGGATATCGGTATAACTGCGCAAGAAAAATATTTATCATTGCAAGCAAAAACTGATGTTGTGCGTCGCATTAAAATCAGATGGGATAACACGATAACTGAAAAAAATAACGGTGTAAGAATAGCTGATATTGACTACAATATCACTAGGATTTTCACCAACTCTGATACAAGAGAAATGGAGCTGAGTCTTTCGTATGTCAATTAATATCGAACAACTGAGAAGACTGCTCAAGGCGGTCAATATCAGAACGTTTAGAGGGAAAGCGCCACCAGGCGCTCCTTACCCTTATATTGTTTATTCCAATATCTCTGTGGGTAAGAAAGTCGCCTCCGGGAAGACAATCAAACTCATGCCGTTATATCAAATATCTTTATTTACAACAGGCACAGAGATTGACTTGTTGCCATTAGAAAGTGCATTATCAAATGTTCCTCACACGGACTTCATGTCTATACAAGGCGACGAAAATGACGATACTGTCACTAACTTTTTTACTCAAATAAGACTGATTGAGGACTTAGAAAATGTCAAGTAATAACAACGGATTCCAAGAGATGCTAGATTACACTACAAGACTTGCTCAAGTTAATATTGACAAAGTGTCAATTGAGTCTTTAGAGAATGCGGCATCTTTTTTTGTTGAGAAACTACTCCCGAACATTCCTAAATCGCTGATGAATAAAAAGCACATGAAGGATCACGTCAAAATAGAAATAGGAGATGATAGAGTCACCGTTTATTTTGAAGATACATCGTTCTATTGGCGATTTATAGAAAACGGAACTTCAAAAATACAGGCTGAACATTTTGTTGAGGGAACTTGGCAACAGCACAAAGAAACTATTCAAGACATTATGTCAAATGAATTATTAAAAGAAATGAAAGGATAAAAATGGCAAATACAGACGTTTTTTATTTCGAAGGACTAGATGATGTCCTTTTTGCACCCATGACTAAAAAGGAGACTGTATCTACTCCGCCTGAGTATGATAAGATTGTGAGATTGCCTATTGCAACCAAGCTCAAAATCAAAGGTAATGGATCAGAATTGGAGAAATGGGCATCAAGTAAAATGTTTAGGCGTGTAGCTCGAGAAACAAAACATGAAATTGGTTTGGACCATGTGGGAATACCAATTGAAGTGATGGATGAATTAAAAGGCCTTGTTGCTGCAAGTGGTGTTACATTTGGCAAAAACAATGCGCGTGAGTTGCCTTACTTTGCATTTGGATTTATCGGTAATGTCGAAGGTGGTGGCAAAAAGGTCGTATGGTATCCTAAGACGCAATTGTCTATTGTGATCGATGAAGAGTACGCTACAGCGGAAGATGAAACGAAAATTGACGATGTAACTGCTAATCTAGTAGCAACCGGGTTAATTAGTAATGGAGTGATTCACTCCAGTTTCGATTCTAATCGTGACAGCGCAACAGGTGTATCGTACGAAAAATTTATTTCAGCACCTATTTATGATGAAACGCAATGGGCAGAGATTGTGGCAGCTCAATCAGGTGGAACAGGAGGTGGCGAATAATGGCAAGATTAGCCGATTATGGTATTGAACTTGATAGACTTTCAAATAGATCAACGGTTAATATCGATGGTCATGATTTCCCTGTGGTATTATCTCACGAAGCTATCGAGTATATCGGGGTCGTATATGGAGATGATTACCAGCAATTTGAAAAGGATTTAAATAGTTTTCTGCAACGTTCAAGAGGTAAACTTACTGTCTCTAAAATCAAATCTAATGATTGGAAAATCATCAAGGCATTGGTTTATGGTATGTTGGCTGCGGGCGGCCTTGAAGATTCGCCAAGTGACGTCTTTGCGTGGCTAGGATTACGTAATGAAACAGTTCAAGTGTTTTCAAAATGCATGGAAATTTTCTCAAAAAATACTTTTCAGGTGGAAGATGTAAAAAAATCGAGGAAGCCACAAGGTCATCAAAAAGCAAAAAGGAAAAACAACAATCAAAATCCCAAGAGATAGGCACTCCTTGGGATTTTTATTTATATGTTGCGATAACTTTGCTTGGGTGGGATATTAAATTATTCTTGAAGTCAACACCCAACTTGTGGCTTAAAAGCTATATACAATGGCTAGAAACAAACACTGATTTTGAAACTGTAGAATCAGTTACACTTGACAAATCACCATTTTGGTAGAAAGGGGCGGAAATGGCGAAATCTAAAGAATCCGATGTGGTTTTAAACTTTAAAATGGATGGTCAAATCCAGTATGCTCAAACTATCAAAGAAATTAATCAAGTAATGAATACCGCTGCTTTAGAATATAAAAATCACGTCTCAGCAATGGGGAATGATGCAACAGCAACTGAAAAGCTGACAGCCTCTAAGAAAAAACTTGAAATACAACTTGAAGGTGCCGAGAAGCGGACGCAAATGCTGCGAGAGGAGTATGAAAAATCAGTCAAAGAGACAGGTGCATATTCTGAACAGTCAAATAAGCTCTACAAACAGCTTGTTAATTCCGAAACTGGCGAAAATAAGTTAAAAAATGCTTTGGATCAGACAAATGACGCATTGAAGGAACAAGGAAATGTATCAATTGATACTGCTAAAAAAATTGAAAAAATTGAAGAGGCTGGAGGCAAAGTAAAAGGTGTTGGTCAGAAACTTTCTGTGGGAATATCTGCTCCTATTATGGCTGCAGGCGCTGCAGGATTGGCAGCGTTTAATGATATTGATGAACAACTAGATGGTATTATCTCAAAAACAGGAGCAACTGGCGATGAAGCTGATAGCTTAGCGGAATCATTTGAAAATGTTGGGAGTAATACGCATTTAGGTCTAGATGTTGTAGGCGATGCGATTGGGTCTGTTAGACAGCAATTAGGACTTTTAGGACCAGAGCTAGAGCAAAATGCTGACTATGCTATGAAATTTGCTGAAATTAATGATTCGGATGTCTCTACAAGTGTTGAGAATGCAAAGCAAGCACTAGATGCTTATAATTTGAGTAACAAAGATTTCCAATCAGTACTTGATGCAACTACATTGGCATCACAAAAAACAGGCGTGTCAGTTGATGATTTATTTAAAAAGTCTGTAGAAGGCGCTCCTCAAATCAAAGCACTTGGACTATCATATTCAGAGGGAGCAATGCTACTTGGTCAGCTCGAAAAAGCTGGTGTGGATTCATCTGCGACACTCGGTAGTTTATCAAAAGCAAGTGTTGCATACGCTAAGCAAGGAAAAAGTCTCTCTGATGGATTGAACGAAACGCAAAAATCAATTTTAGGCGCAAAAGATCAGACTGAGGCGCTAACGATTGCGAGCGAAGTATTTGGGACAAAAGGCGCTGTAAGGATGGTTGAGGCGATACAGCGTGGAACGCTTGACTTAAACCAATTAAGTGACGCGTCTGAAAATAGCGCTGGTGTCGTCGGAAAAACATTTGACGCAACACTAGATCCTATTGATAAAGCTAATCAAGCAATGAATCAGGCGAAATTCGCACTTGCTGATATCGGCGAACAAGTGCAAATTGCGCTATTACCAACATTTGAAGCAGCAATTTCACTTCTGACAAGATTTAAAGATTGGTTTTCATCTCTATCTCCAGAAACACAGCAGATGATTGTCAGAATCGCTTTAGTTGTCGCGGCTATAGGACCACTATTGGTCATTATCGGTACGTTGATGGGGTCAATCACAAAAATTGTGGGTGGTGTCAAGGCTGTGCAAGGTGTTTTTAGCGCTTTAAAGGCAACAATGGCAGCAAATCCTTTTATAGCGACTATCGTTGTGATAAGCGCATTAGTTGCTGCTTTTATCTGGGCATATCAAAATATTGAATGGTTCAGAAATGGCGTAAATGCGTTTATGGGTGGTGTTAAGGATACATTCGTACAAGGATTTAATTTTGTAACAGGTTTTATCGAAAATATTTTTGGCGGGATTGAGCAAAATTTTAATAGTTTCTTCAATGCTGGTCAAAGAATTTTCAACGGTTTCATAGACTTTATCACTGGCGTATTTTCTGGAAACTGGCAACAAGCATGGACTGGTATTGTCAATATTTTTGGTGGCATATTTGATGGAATTGTTGCTTTTGCCAAAGCTCCGCTTAATCTTTTGATTGGCTTAATCAATGGTGTAATTGGCGGCTTAAATAAAATCAAATTGCCTAAATGGGTGCCTGGTATCGGCGGCAAAGGGATTAGCATTGATAAGATTCCATATTTGGCTAATGGCGGACACTTAATCAATGGCCAAGCTGTTGTAGGAGAAGCAGGGCCGGAGTTGTTATCTACGCAAGGTGGAAAAACAACTGTTACGCCATTATCTGACGAAGAGAAACGAAAAGGTATTGGTGGTAAAGTTCAAGGAAGTGTAACGGTTGAACAGCATAATCATTTTGGGAAAGTAGATGCTAACAATCCCAGTGAATTAGCCAAAATGAATCGTCAATTGAAGCAAGCATCAGTGCAAGCGATAATAGCGAAAGGAGGAATCCCGATTTGACAGATTTTTTATCAAAAGATAAACCAAATTTCATATTTAACGGCATCAATGCATTAACTGATATGGGTTGCATTATCGAAAAGGAATTGCCTGATATTACAGCGCAGCCAAATATCGAGGAAATATCAGTATTGGGTAGAAGTGGGTCATTATTAGAATGGCATGGCGATTATAAACCATATGATTTACCTGTCGGAACTGTCACAATTCCACATGAAAATTTAGAGGAAGTGAAGAGATGGCTTTCCGGTGGTGGGAAATTAATTACTCACAATGATATTGATAAAGTAATTGATGCAACTGTTTCATTTTCAAATGCTATAACTTTTGAGAATGAGTGGGGAGTATTCTACAATTTCTCTCTGACGTTCCATTGTCAACCGTTGAAACATAAATCTAATGAGCAATCCATTGAATTACATTCAAAAAACAATTTATTCAATCCGGGGTCAGTACCTTCATATCCAATCATCTATTTTGAAACAAGCGGTGGAAGTTTAGAAATAATATGCAACGATGTTTCTTTAGCAATTCCCAGCATGCTAAATGGGAGCGTTACAATAGACTGTGAAAAAGGACTTGTCATTCAAAACGGCAGACAAATCAGAACGACAGGTGAATGGCCAGAAATACTACCAGGTAAAAATACCATATCGGTAACTGGTAATTATTCAGATGCTGAAATATTATTGAGGAGCGCGTGGACGTGATCAAGAAAATTTATTTATATGAACAAATGCCGAACAATCTTGAAGAAAATGGTATGCCAATAAATGATTGGCGAGATTTACCTGAAATAACTAGGATTATCAATAGCACATTCTCTTTTTATGGCAACTATCAGCATGAAGGTGCGAATGCAAAATTGATAAAACGAGAAATGTTCATCAAGGCTTTTACAGAGAATGGGACATATCAATATTTCAGAATCAAAACTGCCAAAAAAAACTTATCGGGAATTACAATTACTGCGACACATATCGGGTATGAGGCAAATCGTAATTTTATTCAATCGGCCTATATTGATAATGGCAACGGAAAACAGATAATGGACAAACTAAAAGAAAGTTTAGCATTTGACCAAAAATTTAGTTATGAATCCGATGTTACTACTTATCATCAATTTTCTGCTAAACAAGTTAATCCAATTGAAGCAATCATCGGTAGCAATAATGGGAATCAGAATTTAGCTGGCGTTTGCGATGCTGAACTTGATATGGACAATTACACTTTGATACTCAGAGAAAGAATAGGCGATGATAATGGTTTCCGTATTGACTTCGGGAAAAATCTTGCTTCCATTGAAGAAACAGTCGATGACTCATCTGTTGTGAATCGACTGTATTTAATAGGTGGTGTGCCCGAGGACACAAATTATGATGCTGATCAAGAGCCAATCATATATGCTTATTTAAGTGTTTCTGGTGTTACTGAGGAAAATGTCCAAATTGGTAAAAGAGAAAACGGGGATTGTAAAACCGTTGAAGATCTTAAAAAATGGGGTCAATCTCTATTTGACAAAGACAGAATCCATGAGCCAAAAGTGACACATGAAGTTGATATGGTTATGCTTGAAAACACAATTGAGTATAGAGGATTATATGAAAATATGATGTCTTTGAGGTTTGGCGATACTGCCTATATTTCTTTGAAATCATTGGATATAGAAGCCAAGGAACGTATGATTGAGTATGTCTGGTACCCGACAATCTGTAAATATAAGTCAATTGTTTTAGGCAATGACTTAGGAATGTATACTTCAAGTATTGAAACACAGGTAACCAATGTCAGAAAAAATCTTGAAACAAGGTCTGATGAATTGATCAATGCTGTCATCAATGCAACTAACTGGATAACAGGCAGCAAAGGCGGATATGTGTTGATGAGGCCTAAAAATGCACCTGAAGAAATCCTAATTATGGATAAACCAGATGCAAATGAAGCTAAAAAAGTGTGGCGTTGGAATTTAGGAGGACTAGGATACTCAAAAAATGGGGTAAATGGTCCTTACGGAACAGCAATCACGCAGGATGGTGCGATTGTAGCTGATTACATTACAGCAGGCACGCTGCAAGGAATTAAAATCAGAGCAGTTGATAATGAGTTTGCGATTCAACTCTATAACGGAAAATTGAAGTTCCTCAAAAAGAGCGGAAACTCGGAAATAGAAATGGCTGCATTTGCGCCAACGTATGTAGGCGAAGATTTACAAGGGATTAACTTAATTCAAAGCCCTGGATATTCTTTCGCTCTTTCATCAAAAAATAACGACGGTAGTTATTTGAACGTCTTGGAAATTCCTAAGGATAGCACAGCAACTGATAGAAAGTTAAAACTTTTCGGAAAAGTAAATATTGAAGGCAATCTATACGTCAACGGAACCGAAATCACAGGAAACTCTGGAGGTTCTGGAGAAATACCTGGGGAACTAACTACAGAAAAAGAAAAGAATGCCTGGGCGATTTGGAGTTTCTTTAAATCTCTTGGCTATTCTGAGCAATCCGTTGCAGGCATGTTAGGGAATATTGATGCTGAATCTGGAATCATGCCAGACACTGATCAACTTTATGGACCGGCTTACGGTTTAGTTCAGTGGGATGGATCAGCTTATCCACTTTATGGACCAAATGAAAAAAATGGCCGTCTATATGTTCAGAACCTACTAAGAAAAGCTGAAATTAGTGGCGATTATCGAAATATTACGACACAAATCAAGCTGCTTGAATGGTGCATGCACAATGGTCAGTGGATTGGTGCTGTGAATCCGCTCAGTGTTGATGGATTCAAGGCTGAAACAGATATTAATAATGCGACTTATGCCTTCCTTAAAAACTTTGAGCGTGCAGGAGTAGAAGCCCTGGCACACAGAGAAGCACAAGCAAATTATTGGTACAAACGACTTCACGGTCTAGATCCTAGCGGCGGAACGTGGCGTAATCCAGTACACAGTCAATATGCTATTACTCAAGAATGGGACCAAGAAGGTTGGGGTACGCCTGGACAAATACACGGGGGTATTGATGTTGCTTCTATTCCGTCTGGTAGTACACCAAATGTTTATGCCGCTCGTTCTGGGATTGTTAAAACAGTGACTTTTGATTCTCAAGGAGGAAATTATGTTATTGTACAGCATGCAGATGGCTATTGGACGTATTACGGTCACTTTGGATCTGTCAACGTTGCAGCAGGGGATAGCGTGACGACTGACACAGTGTTGGGTGTCATGGGTCAAACTGGACTCGCCACAGGAGTGCATTTGCATTTTGAGGTCTGGTCTGGTGGACAGTGGCAGCGCGTTAATCCAAGAAGTGTAATTAATTTTTAGGAAGGAAGTAAAAATGGCGAAATGGAAAGGCGTATTAAGTACAACAGAGCCGTTCAATTATATCGGTATATTGAAAGTTAGATATGGAAATGTCAATCACGAAACTTGTCAGTTTACTGTTTCGGAGAATGGCTTACCGGTCAATCTATTGGGGTTTGAAATCTACTTTCAAGCCATGTTAAACGGTAATCCCGTTGAGGAACAAGCGAGAATTGTTGATGCCAAGAATGGTGTCATTGAATTCACCTTTTCTAAGCATTCAATGCAGGCTCTTGGTAAGCAAACAGGGTATTTCCAATTTAGACGAGGAACACAAGTAGTTGGAACAACACAAGATTTTAACTACTTTGTGATAAACGCTGTTGGAAATACCGAAATTGACACCGGCGCATATTGGCAGACATTGCAAGATTTACTTGATGATATGGAAAAGTTTATTCAAAACAATCAAGGTGATTTCACACAATGGTTTGATAGTGTCAAAGATATTCTTTATGCTATTGATCCAGGTGGTAAGATACTGCAAGAGCTGATTGAGGCGAGGCAGTCGTCAATTGACGGGAATAAGTTTGATTCATTGAATGAACGACTAGAACACGATTTCAATATATTAACTAATCAAATTGATCGATATTATCCACTGAAATATAAAAATGCAAGTCTTCCTCGGACGATCCGAGATGATGCATTCTCTAGGACTCACACAACTAGTGTTATTGACGAAATAGCAGAGAATTATCAATGCGAAGGATTAGTAATTGCTACTATAGGACACAATAAGACAAGCAGGTTTTGGTTAGAAAAAGTAGGTGAATTTGATGGTTGAAATAAAAAAAATGATGCAGAGGAATACCGATGGAACATCAGACCAGTATTATCCTGAGACTCACGTATTGGCCGTCTTAGGTCTATCTGATTTGGTGAAAAACACACCAGGTAACAATAGTGGTGGCAGTTCTGGGGTTAGTAGCATTAACGGCAAAACCGGCATTGTCTTCATCACAAAAGAAGATTTAGGGATAGTTTTAGCTACAAGTACATCTGATGGATTGCTATCGAGAGAACTGTATCAAAAAATCCAAGAACTAGTTGATAGTCCAACCAGTTCAAATACAGAGAGTGATATTTCTGCTGAATTAATAAATGATAGAATTTATC
The DNA here is from genome assembly GCA_030454995.1 of Pseudolactococcus plantarum. Classification (GTDB taxonomy): domain Bacteria; phylum Bacillota; class Bacilli; order Lactobacillales; family Streptococcaceae; genus Pseudolactococcus; species Pseudolactococcus plantarum_A. The sequence continues at coordinate 21,452 of JAKDQI010000017.1, forward strand.
AACTATTATATAAAAAAGAAACTTTTAATCCAAAAACAACGATCGATGCCGTTGAAGGTTTAGAGGAAGCTTTACATGAATCAGGAATAAAAGGAGATAAGGGTGACCCAGGAGAACAAGGACCGCCTGGTACTGCTGAAAATTTAACGTTAGCAACAGAAGAATCTGATGGACTAATGTCTAAATCAGATAAAAAACAGATAAATAGACTATCGAAGTATACTTTTGAAAAGACAGGAGAAATATAAAATGGCAAATATTGTTGAATTAAAAGAAAATGGTGTGTCTCAGTACTTGAAGACTCACGCAAAAGCAGTCGATGGTCTCAAAGAGGCTATTGTAGATATTGTATATCCTGTTGGCTCTTTTTATATGAGTGAAGTTTCTACTGATCCGTCTGAAATATTAGGTATTGGTGTATGGCAACGCGTAAAGGGAAAATTCTTACTTGGAGTAGATGAGGGAGATAGTGACATCTCTAAATCAGGATTAGTTGGTGGAGAAAAAACACACGCTTTGACCGCTGCAGAAAATGGTCCGCATACTCACTCTTATACTGCTACCGCCAACGACAACCTTGTAAAAGTTGAACCATCTGAAACTTACGGTACAAGACTTGCAGGCGGTTCAACTACAGGCAGTTCAGGTGACGGAAAACCGCATAACAACATGCCGCCATATTATACAGCTTTCGTTTGGCGCAGAACTGCATAGAGTAGAAAAGAGGAAAACTATAAATTGGAATATAAACTAATGGGCATCTCAGTCCTAATTTTAATTATCTTAGTGTTGACTTGGATTAAAGACGGCGAAAAAATGGATCCACCACTTAAAAAGAGGGCGGTAATTGACATCGTCACAATAGGAATCTTTTGGGCAGTGTTTGAGTTCTACAATTATTCAAATTCAAAGACATATGAGAATGAAATCGCATTGGTCGTGAATGGATCATTGCTTTTCTTTTTTGCACGAATGGTCCAACTGATTGCACAACTCAATCCAATGATTCAAGATTTAGTAAAGTTTTTGAAGAAAAAGGGTATTAACCTGGAGGATGACAAATGAAAAAAATTAAAAAAACAGTAGCAGTCTTAGCCATTGGGCTAGGGCTTTTTAATTACTCTCAAGCTTTTGCTGCAGTTGGTGACCAAGGTGTTGACTGGGCTATTTATCAAGGAGACCAAGGCAAATTTGGCTATGCCCATGACAAGTTCTCTATCTCGCAAATTGGTGGTTATAACGGCGTTGGGATTTACTGGCAATCAACCTATGCTTCACAGGTCCAGTCATCAATTGCTCAAGGTAAACGTGCCCACACATATATCTGGTATCAAAGTGTGACCAATACAACTTTGGCCAAGAATATCTTAGATACAATGC
>JAKDQI010000018.1 GCA_030454995.1 Pseudolactococcus plantarum
AATAAAAGTAATTACTTTCTCATGATTTAAATGGATTAGGTATTTGCGAAAAAAAGATTGAAAAGATGAGGGATGTTTAATGGTAAATATTTATTTAGTCAGACATGGTAAGACGATGTTTAATACGATTGGTCGTGCGCAGGGTTGGTCAGATACACCATTAACTCATGATGGTGAGGTAGGTGTGACTGAATTAGGCCTTGGATTTGCTGCAAAAAATATTAAATTTGATTTAGCATTCTCTTCTGATAGTGGCAGAACGATTCAGACCATCGGATTTATTTTAAAATATTCTGAGAATGAAGGTATCCCGTACGAGATGGATAAACGGATACGTGAGTGGTGTTTCGGGAGTTTAGATGGTGGTTATGATGGTGAATTATTTGGCGGAGTTTTACCTCGAACAGATGCTTATCGGGATAAAAATGAGGGTGAGTTAACTTATGAAGATATGGCAAATGGTATCCTCGAAGTAGATACAGCTGGATGGGCTGAGCCGTGGGATGTGTTGAGTAAACGTATTTTAGATGGTTTTTTTGATGCAGCAAAAAAAGCTGAGGCACAGGGTGCTGAGAATATTGTCATTGTCAGCCATGGTTTAACGATAGCAACATTTATTAAGTTAATTGATAATCGCCAGCCTAGGTTTCAGGGGTTAGATAACGGATCGGTCACGCACCTAAAATATCAGGATGGTAATTTTACAATTGGTAAGATCGGTGATATGAGTTACAGAACCTTAGGACAGGAGATTTTAGATGCCCAATAGTCAATATTCGCGAAGAAGAAGACGTAAAACGCCAAGATACGATCGTTTGATTGCTGCTGCCGTATTGTTGGTTGGTTTCGTCGGTATTTTGATATTTATCATATCGACGTTAGGACATGGCAAATCTAGTAAAACCGAAAATCAGATAGCTAAAAATACAAGTAACTCTTCTCAAAGTCAGTCGAAATCGCCTACTAAATCTGAGAAGTCAAGTGATAAAAAAGACGTCTCACTTCCAGACAGTAAAACGACCGACTGGGATATGGTTTTAGTTAACCGTGAACATCCAAAAGATGAAATGAATCCTGAACTGACACAGATAGGAAATATACAGGTTGATAGCAGAATCGCAAAATCGGCAGAAGAATTCTTAGCTGCTGCACAAGCGATTAATCCGGCAGAACACTTTATCTCTGGTTATCGTAGTGTGGCCTATCAAACATCACTGTATAATCAGTATGTCGAGCAAGAGATGGCAGCTGACCCGTCATTAGATCGCAATGCTGCTGAAGCAAAAGTACAAACATACTCACAGCCTGCAGGTATGTCTGAACATCAAACAGGACTAGCTATTGACTTATCAGATGTAGATAGCTTAAATGAATCTACCACTGCAAAACAAGTCGCTGAAATTGCACCAAATTATGGGTTTGTTCTTAGATTTACGGCAGACGGTACGCCAAGCACTGGTGTTGGTTATGAGGATTGGCATTTTCGTTATGTTGGCGTTGAAAACGCCAAGTATATGACAGCACATCATTTGACTTTAGAGCAATATTTGAAGTTATTAAAGTAATCTGACGTATAAGACAATATAACAAGGTCAATTATGGTAGAATAGTCTTATTAAATTATTACAAGGTAGGAAAATCCCCATGTTTTCAGGAAAATCTCCATCAGCTATATTTATTACAAGCTTTGGCTTACTCATTTATTCAGCTTGGCAAATGATTCAAAATATTTTGCCTAATTTACAAATTTTTAAAGTTATCTATGATACTATTTATAAAGCTATAGAGGCACTTAAAGAACAATATAGTAATAGTATGACAAATATCCAGTTCCTTTTGTATGTTATTGTGCTTGTTGCGTTTATCATCTTGATTGCTAAATTTTGGAAATTTACGATCTACGCATTACTTTTTATTGTTTTTATTTTGATCTGTAATTTCGTCTATTATGCTTGGTCATCAGGTGCTAATAGTTCCGAATGGTTTGTATTTGTCGTGATGGTCGTTAGTTTTTACAATGTCTTCACCGTTTCAAAATCTGGTGGGTTGATTTAATGTTGCTAGTGTGTCATCATATAATCTATGATATATATATCCAGAAACTCCCTGTTGGGAGTTTTTTATTTCTTAACGATTGTATTTAACTACCTCTTGTTAAGTGTGTAGCTATACTAAATCATTCTATAAAAAAATCATGAAAAAGAGGAAATACGTTGAGATGTCTAGGTTGTTTGACGATTATTAGGGGATGTTTTTATGGTGTTAGCACTCTAATATAAAGAGTGCTAAAAAAATATGCTTTATTCTTGACAATTGATTAAGGGCATTATATAATAATAAGTGTAGTTAGCACTTAGTAACTACGAGTGCTAAAAGTGAGGTGTTCAACTTGATTACAAAACGCCAGCAACAAATTCTAAACTTAATTATATCGCTATATACAGAAACACATAAAGCGGTAGGCTCAAAAGCCTTGATGTCATCGATTAAAGCATCTAGTGCAACCATTAGAAATGATATGATGTCTCTAGAAGAGTTAGGGTTTATAAAGAAAGAGCATACGTCATCTGGTCGAATACCTAGTGTGACCGGCTATAAATACTTTGTCGAAAATTTTTTAAAACCTGGAAAATTAGATAACAATGCTGTTTATCAGGTCATGAAAGAATTTGAGGGTGAGTATTATAAAGTTGATGTTCTCTATCAACAAGCAGCACAAATCTTAGCAGATTTAACAGGATTTTCTGGATTTGTGTTAAATGTCTCTATGAAAAACCAAGTATTATCTAAGTTTGATATTGTACAATTGGATAGTCATTCTGCTATGGCTGTGATGACACTTGATTCAGGTATTGTCAAAACGATGCAGTTTGTACTGCCACGTTCGATGACGATGGATGATTTAACGAAGTTTAAATTCATTTCAGATGACAGGTTAGTCGGGAAAAAAATATTGGATATTCATTATTCATTATTAACAGAAATCCCACAAGTAACACAAAAATACTTTACGGTGACGACAGATGTACTACAACTTTTTGATCATGTGTTTAAGGTATTATTTAAAGAAAACCTTATCTCTGCAGGTAGACAGAATTTATTGGAGTATTCAGATGATGTAGTGACGCTTTATAAAATTTTAATGGATGATGAAGCGATTGTTCATGAAATACGTGACATGGTTTCTGAAGATGAGGTAAGAAGTGTTAAGTTTGATGCAACGCTTGTTGAAAATCACCAAATCTCTAAAAATATAACTTTAATGACACAACAATTTGTTGTACCTTACAGAGGACTTGGCACACTGGCATTGATGGGCCCAGTTGATCTAAATTATCAAAAAGTTGTCTCTACGATGGATCTTATCGCCAAAATATTAACCATGAAATTAAGTGATTATTATCGATATCTTGACGGTAATCATTATGAAATGATATAAGCAAAATATATGGAGAAGTTATGACTAAGAAAAAGAAAAAAGAAGAACTTGAAAAAGAATTAGCAACAGAAGTTGAAAACGAGGCAGTTCTTGAAGATGTTGTAGATCTTGAAATAGATGAGTTAGCAGAGTTGCAAGCTAAGCTAGATGAGATGGAAAACAAATATCTTAAAGCACATGCTGAGATGCAAAATAATCAGCGTCGTGCAAATGAAGAGCGTCAAACAGTGTTAAAATATCGCTCACAAGATTTAGCACGTAAAATTTTACCTAGTTTAGATAACTTAGAGCGTGCACTTGCTGTTGAGGGATTAACTGAAGATGTGAAAAAAGGGCTTGAGATGACACTTGATAGCTTGCAAAATGCACTCAAAGAAGAAGGTGTAACAGAAGTTGCCGTTGATGGCGAGTTTGATCCAAACTTCCACATGTCAGTGCAAACTGTTCCAGCAGATGAAGAACATCCTGCTGATACAATTGCTCAAGTTTTACAAAAGGGTTACCAACTACATGAGCGTAATCTTCGCCCAGCTATGGTAAGCATCTATCAATAAGCGCAGATTCGTCTGATCAAAATCGAACAATCTAAAAAAACGACCGAAATGTCGTTAAACTATAATAACTAAAACAAAAAAATAAAAAAAAAGAGGGTAATTATAATGTCTAAAATTATTGGTATTGACTTAGGTACAACAAACTCTGCAGTTTCAGTTCTTGAAGCTGGTGAAGCTAAAATTATTGCAAATCCAGAAGGAAACCGTACGACACCGTCTGTAGTAGCCTTCAAAAATGGTGAAATCCAAGTTGGTGAAGTTGCGAAACGTCAAGCGGTAACTAACCCTGATACAATCATTTCAATCAAACGTCACATGGGTACTGATTATAAAGTTGAAGCTGGTGGAAAATCTTACACACCACAAGAAATTTCAGCTATGATTCTTCAATACCTTAAAGGCTTTGCTGAAGATTATCTAGGTGAAAAAGTTGAAAAAGCAGTTATCACTGTACCAGCCTACTTTAACGATGCACAACGTCAAGCAACTAAAGATGCTGGTAAAATTGCAGGTCTTGAAGTAGAACGTATCGTCAACGAACCAACTGCAGCAGCACTTGCATATGGTCTTGATAAAGTAGATAAAGATGAAAAAATCTTAGTATTTGACCTTGGTGGTGGTACATTTGACGTTTCAGTTCTTGAACTTGGTGACGGTGTATTTGAAGTATTGTCAACATCTGGTGATAACCATCTTGGTGGTGATGACTTTGACCAAAAAGTAATTGATTACTTGGTAGCACAATTTAAAGCTGCCAATGGTATTGATTTATCACAAGATAAAATGGCTTTACAACGTTTGAAAGATGCTGCTGAAAAAGCTAAAAAAGACTTATCAGGTGTCTCATCTACACAAATTTCATTGCCGTTTATTACAGCTGGAGAAGCTGGACCGCTTCACTTAGAAGAAACATTAACACGTGCTAAATTTGACGATTTGACTGCAGATCTTGTTGAACGTACTAAAACACCAGTTCGTAAAGCTTTGTCAGACGCTGGTTTATCAGCTTCTGAGATTGATGAAGTTATCTTGGTTGGTGGATCAACTCGTATTCCTGCGGTTGTTGAAGCTGTTAAGAAAGAAACAAATAAAGAACCAAATAAATCAGTTAACCCTGACGAAGTAGTTGCCATGGGTGCTGCTATACAAGGTGGTGTCATTACTGGTGATGTGAAAGATGTTGTCTTACTTGATGTAACGCCGCTTTCACTTGGTATTGAAACAATGGGTGGTGTATTCACTAAATTAATTGATCGCAATACAACAATTCCAACATCTAAATCACAAGTATTTTCTACTGCAGCTGATAACCAACCAGCAGTAGATATCCATGTTCTTCAAGGTGAACGCCCAATGGCAGCTGATAATAAAACGCTTGGTCGTTTCCAATTATCAGATATCCCAGCAGCACCTCGTGGAATCCCACAAATCGAAGTATCATTTGATATCGATAAAAATGGTATCGTATCTGTTAAAGCAAAAGATATGGGTACAAATAAAGAGCAAACAATCGTGATCCAATCTAACTCAGGTTTGTCTGATGAAGAAATCGATAAAATGATGAAAGATGCAGAAGCAAATGCAGAAGCTGATGCAAAACGTAAAGAAGAAGTTGATCTTAAGAACGAAGTAGATGCAACAATCTTTGCAACTGAAAAAACAATCAAAGAAACTGAAGGTAAAGGATTCGATACAGAGCGTGATGCAGCGCAAGCAGCTCTTGATGAGTTAAAAGCAGCACAAGAATCTGATAATCTTGAGGACATGAAAACAAAACTTGATGCTTTAAATGAAAAAGCACAAGCTTTGGCAGTAAAACTTTACGAGCAAGCAGCTGCTGAACAACAAGCATCAGGTGAACAAGCTGGTGGTGAAGCACCAAAAGATGATAATGTTGTCGATGGTGACTTTGAAGAAGTAAAATAAGCCAGTTTGGTATTTGGCTAACTGAAGAAGTAGGTGTGAAAACGCCTGCTTTTTTTTTGTTTATCAAGGTATATAGCCGTCTTTATGAACGGCTTAAAGATAGCTTGACAAGTTACAAAAAGTATAGTAAACTTTACGTAAAGTCTACTATACAGGAGGTGCTGATGAGATGAACAAGATCAAAACTTATCGGATGGCTACTGGTATATCTCAAGAGGCATTGGCAGAGGAGATGGATGTGACAAGACAAACGATTATTTCTTTAGAAAAAGGAAAGTATACTGCGTCTTTGAATTTAGCCTACAAATTAGCTCAGTACTTTGATACGACTATAGAAGATATGTTTTTTAGTCCATCAGATACGAAAAAAGGAGTCTAGTCATGTTAAAGTATTTATTAAAAAAGACTATAAAGACAGATGAGGGGTATAAAAGGTATCAGTTGCTTTGGTTACCTTTGAGAATTTTACTCATACTCATCATGTATGTTGTCATATATCAGCAATTTGGTATGTCATCAACATTTTATGGTGTGGTGGTTGGTAGTAGTATGCCTTTAGCAATTTATTTTATTTGGTTAGTAAGACTTTTAAGGGATCCAAAACGACTTAAGGCTGCACGTTTAAGATTAACAGATGAGCGACGGAAAATAGTAGAGCAAGAAGTCTGGGCTCATATCGGCTGGGTCATGATGCTTCTAACCACGTGTTTGATGGTAAGTGTCTTATTTTTAGGGACAATACAACTTAACGTTTATCCGTTTATTGGGATCGTGTATGCGATGCTTATCTATAGATGGGTTAAATTAAGGAAGTAATAGAAAAATGATAACTAAAAGTATGGTAATGGATTAATCACAATGTAATAAGGAGAAGGATATGCTAAAAATAGAAGGCATTACAAAACAGTTTGGAGATAAGCTAGCTGTTGATGCGTTAAGTATGACAGTTGAAGGTGGCTCTATCATGGGCTTGATCGGTCAAAATGGTGCAGGGAAAACAACGACTTTTCGGATGATACTTGATTTTATCAAAGCAGATAAAGGCTTAATCACTTGGAATGGTAGTCCGATCACACAAGACTTGAAACAAAAAATCGGGTTTTTACCAGAAGAACGTGGTCTTTACCAGAAAATGACAGTGGAAGAGCAGATACTATATTTTGCTGAATTACATGGTATGAAACGTTCGGATGCTAGAGAAGAATTGGTCAGTTGGATGGATAAGTTAGAAGTTGTTGGTAAAATGACGGATAAAGTTCAGACACTCTCAAAAGGAAATGCCCAAAAAATACAATTCATAGCAACCTTAATCCATCGTCCTAACTTTTTGATTTTGGATGAACCTTTTACAGGATTGGATCCTGTTAATACAAGTTTATTGATGAATGAAATCAAAATGCTTAAGGAAAATGGGGCAGCAATTATTTTCTCAAGTCATAATATGAGTGGTGTCGAAAGTCTTAGTGATAACGTAACTATGCTTAAAAAAGGAAAAGTGGTCCTTCTAGGCGATATTTATGGGATTAGAAACAGTTTTGGGCGAACACAAGTTTATGTGGAGAGCGAGCTTTCTGATGCACAACTTTCATCGGTTGACGGTATAAATAGTATTGAGAAACAAGGCAGTGGCCGGTTGGTTCATATCGCTAATGAGCAGGTTGGTCATGAGTTATTTAAAAAAGTGAGTGCGTCTGGTTATGTACAGGCTTTTGTCCAAGCACCACCAACACTCGATGAGATATTCCGTAAGGAGGTAGCAGAACATGTTTAATCAACTTAAATTAGTCGCAGGACAAGTCTATCGTGTTAAAATCAAAACACCTAGTTTTTGGTTGATCGTTTTATCACCGTTATTACTACCTATTATTGGTGGCTTGATTGGCTTTTTAGTAGCTAAAGGAGAAAGTGGTAGTCCCACCAACCTTGCGATTGTGGATAATACTGCTTTAGTTCAGACGATAAAAAATGGCAAATTAATAGATGCTGAAATTACCTCAGTTGCTGATATTGGAGAGGCTAAAAAACAATTAAAAGCAGATAAAATCGACGGATATTTAGTAAAGTCATCAGATGACTATACGTTAATCACGGCTTCAAATAGTGGATCAAAATTTGATCAAACAAAGATTCAAAATGCGCTAACACAGATTAGTATGGCTGAAAAAGCTACCAAATTAAACTTGAAGCAAGAAGATTTGATTGCCTTACAGACACCAGCAAAACTCACGATGAAGACACAGAGTGATAAAGGTGAAACAAGTGGTGGAAATGATAAAAATATGGCTAATTATTTTGTGTCATTAGGTATCGGTGTTGTCATTTTCATGCTATTAACTTTTTATACAAGTATGATGGCCCAAGAAATTGCCAATGAAAAATCTAATCGTATTATGGAAATTTTACTCGCTGCAACAAGTGCAAAGATTCAATATTATGGTAAAATTATAGGGATTAGTCTGCTAGTTGCCACACATCTCTTAACGTATGTTGTATTAGGCGGTGTAGCTGCTATCGTACTAAAAGGTAACAAGATGGTAAAAGGCATGACACAGTTATTTGATGGTGTCGACATTAGCTTTTTAATGATTGCAGCTGTCATGTTGATATTGGGTGTCATATCCTATCTTGTATTGACTGCAATCATCGCGAGTATCGTTAATGATCAAAGTCAAGTACAACAAGCAGTTCAACCAATTATCTATCTGTCTATGATTGGTTATGTTGCAAGTTTCGCATCTTCTAGTATGCCAACTAATCTGGTTATCAAAGTACTTTCTTTTCTACCTTTCGTATCTCCAAGTCTAATGCCAAGTAGATTAGCAATCCAGTATGCGTCTATAACGGATGCAATTATCGCTGGTGTCCTACAACTCCTTGCCTTGATCTTGATTGCTAAATTTGGTGAAAAAGTTTATGCCAAAAACGTATTAAGCTATTCAGATGAAAAAGTGTTTAAGCAATTTATGCGGAATCTTAAAAAATAAATCAGGCGTCTTACAGTAAGTAAGGCGTTTTTTTCGTATATAAAAAAGAGGTGAGGAGATGCAGCTATTTAAAGTAATTGAGAAAATAAAAGTACATTGGCGATTAGTTAGTGGTGTTTTGGTCGTGTTGAGTTTGGGCACTATATTTTTTATTAAACAAGAGAGTGATAAACGCACGCCCCCTCTTGTTCAGCCACTTGATCTTATGACTAGTTCCGCTAATGTAACAGCCACTAAACAAGCAAAAGCTAAGGCAAAAGAAAAGCCTAAAACAGACTTGATAACTGTTGATTTAAAGGGCGCAGTTCATCATCCGGCTATCTACACCTTATCTAAAGATAAGCGAGTAGATGATGTCATAAAACTTGCTGGTGGCTTGCTAGATCAAGCTGACACGAACGCTATTAATCTAGCTCAAAAACTTGCTGATGAGATGGTCATCTATGTTGCGAGTGTAGGTGAAGTGATCCCGAATCACCCAGCTACAGCGCGTGAAGAGGTTACACAGTCTGCATCTCCAAAGGATACTGACAAAGTAAACCTCAATACAGCCGACTTAGCACTGCTTCAAAAATTAAGTGGTGTAGGCATGAAGAAAGCACAAGACATCATCGATTACAGGGAACAAAATGGTAACTTTAAAACGATAGAGGAGTTAGTAAATGTTTCAGGATTTGGTACGAAGTCTATTGATAAACTTAAGGAGAGTGTTACAGTGGATTGATATTCCCATTATCTTTATTAGCTATAGTTGTGTGATTGTTTATTTCACCGTATTTAGATTTTCTTGGGTCTTGGTCGTTTTTTTAAGTCTATCCTTACTCAGTTTTCTTTGGCATAATGGTATCTATCAGTTTTTAAAGTTGTCTTTGATACTCTGTGTGTTCTCAAGTATTTGCCTGGGTATCAGATATCAAGAAGAAAAAGCGTTTGCCACTGAATACAGTGTGTTAAAAATGACACCTTTACTGGATACTATCCAATTTGATGGGGATCAAGTCAGATTTAGAGCTAAGTATTCTGGTCGTCTATATCAGGTTTTTTATCGTTTACCAACAAAAGAGATGAAGACTTATTTTCAAACAATAGCTACCCCCATTGAGTTGGAGATTTCAGCTACTTCAGAAAAAGCTGGTAGCAAAAGAAATTTTAATGGGTTCAACTATCAACAGTATTTGAAAACTCAAAATATCTACCGAATGATAACGATAGACAAGATTAATGCTATAGCTACAATCAATAGCTGGGATATCAGCTATTTACGTAGGAAGCTAATCTTATTTTGTGAAAAAAATTTTCAACATCCGTTATCAAGTTATATGACTGGGTTACTTTTTGGTTATTTTGGTCAATCATTTGATGAAATGGAGACTATTTATACGAGCTTAGGCATCATGCACTTTTTTACCTTGTCTGGGATGCAAGTATCTTTTCTATTCAATAGTTTGAGACATATATTGCTTAGGTGTGGGGTTCAGCGCCGTATTGTTACTGTATTTTTGATACCTATTATGTTGATATATGTATCATTAGCAGGTGGCGCTATTTCTGTCATTAGAGCGTTGATACAAAAAGTATTAAGTGCTTGTGGTATCACCTCTCTCAATAATTTTAGTGTCACGTTATTACTTTTATTTATATGGCAGCCGAAATTCTTATTAACAACTGGTGGCACTCTATCGATTTTCTTTGTCTTTATCGTATCTATCGTTGGGTATAAGGTGAATCAGGAGACTAAAACTAAAAATAAAGTGATGATGACTATCTTATTATCAACGACTAGTTTACCATTACTCATGTATGCATTTTACAGTTTTCAACCTGTTGCGATGCTTTTTACGCTACCATTATCTTTTTTATTTGCCAGCGTAATGCTGCCATGTTTGAGCATTAGTTTTTTATTATCTATTAGTACAGGTATTAGTCTGAATCAACTCAATGTCTGCTTTATTTGGCTGGAGACTGCTATTTCGTGGGTAGAAAAGTTTACCCCTCGGCCTATAGTAACAGGTAAACCGTCAACCGCGATATTAATTGTCATGCTCATCACTATAGGTGTGTTAATAGACAAATGGTCCAATCAAAAAATACGATTTTCTTTGATGACGTGCTGTATTGGGATATGTTTGTTGACGAAGTATCCAATCAAGGAGACAATCACGATTGTTGATATTGGTCAAGGAGATAGTATCTTCTTGCAAGACCGGTTTAATCAACGCACGATATTGATCGATACAGGTGGGAAAATTGAGTTTGTGAAAGAAAAGAAGTGGCAGAAAGGCACCAAAAAGAATAACGCTGAGAGAAACTTGATCCCTTATTTAAAAAGTATAGGCGTTGGGAAAATTGATACGCTTGTTGTGACACATACTGATGCAGATCATATCGGAGACTTACTTGCTGTATTAGCCAACATCCCTGTCAAGAAAATATTGGTAAGTCAAGGCAGTTTAACGAATAAAAAATTTATGGCTGTGTTAAAGCAAACTAAAACAACTATACAAGTTGCTGAGGTAGGACAGTAGTTTCCGATATTTGATAAGTACTTAGAAGTGCTATACCCGAGAGTACCAGGTGATGGAAAAAATAATGATTCACTCGTTTTATATGGTGTGTTTTATAAGACTAAGTTTTTATTTACAGGTGATTTAGAAGAGGAAGGGGAGATTACCTTACTGAATGACTATCCTTCACTTAGTGTGGATGTATTGAAAGTTGGACATCATGGCTCTAAAACGTCATCATCCAAATCCTTCATAAAATCGATACAGCCTAAGATTGCCCTAATTTCTTGTGGCTTAAATAATCGATATCGACACCCTAATCAAGAAACACTAGATACATTCCAAAATGAGCAAGTTAGCATTTATCGCACTGACAAACAAGGTGCGATAAAGTTTCAAAAAAATGGTAAATCTTGGCATATTAAAACTGTAAAGTGATAAAATTGAGGGGCAGTAACTTATAGAGAGGAGTGGCACATGTTTTGTGCCCATTGCATCATATGGCAATTTTAAAAATAAACTATTTTTCTGAGGTACTCGGAATGGTCCGAGATGTAAGTGTTATCTATCCAGAAACAGTCAAAAATCCTGATAAAGATGTCGAGATGACGGATATTCCAGTGCTTTATCTGTTACATGGGATGTCTGGAAATCAAGATACGTGGTTAAACCGGTCGGGTATTGATCGATTGATAAGGCATACTAATCTAGCAATTGTTATGCCGTCAACTGATTTAGCATGGTATACCAATACAACCTATGGTGCAAGGTATTATGATGCGATAGTGGATGAATTACCAAAAGTGTTGCATAATTTTCTACCAAATTTGTCAACTAAACGTGAGAAAAATTTTATCGCAGGTCTTTCTATGGGTGGATATGGTGCCTTTAAGATAGCACTAGCATCAAATAAGTTTTCTTACGCTGCGAGTTTATCGGGTGCCTTAAGTTTTGAAACGATGCCGCAAGATAGTTTGGGAGATTTGGCTTATTGGGAAGGGATATTTGGTGATTTAGATCGGTTTTATCAGTCTAAAAATTCAATTCAACAATTAGCATCTGATTTTGAATCAAAATTCGGTAGTCGTAAACCTATTCTCTATGCATGGTGTGGCCATCAAGATTTTCTTTATGAGGCTAATAATTTAGCAGTTACTGATTTAAAGAAAAAAGCATTTGATATCACATATGAAACTTCTGATGGCACACATGAGTGGTATTACTGGACAAAAATGATTGATCGCGTATTTGATTTCTTGCCAATAACTTATCATAAAGAAGAGCGGCTTTCATAGTTTTTAAGATGTTTTTAAGGAATTTCAAAGTTTTTTCAGAAAATCAGTCTATAGACTGATTTTTTGTTTGACATTTGGCAAAAATAGGACTAGAATTCATATGTTAAGTAAAAACGTAAGTAAGCTTACGTAGAAAATTATTTCATCTTAAGGAGGGCAAATAATGCCATTAGGAATCATTGGGTTAGGTCTCGCTGCACTTGGTGCTACTATCGGTAACGGGCTTGTTGTGTCAAATATTTTGAGCGCAATTGCACGTCAACCAGAACTTGAAAATAAGTTACGTACTTATATGTTTTTAGGTATTGCATTTATTGAAGGACTATTCTTTATTGTTCTTGCTATGACTTTCGTCCTGAAATAAGGCGTCTGACGTTTTATAGAAGGGAAGTGAGTATTCGTGGAAAAATCTTGGTCTTTTAATATTGGACCGGTTTACTTTGATGGCGCTGTCCTTGTTATGACTGTCCTGACTTGTGCGATTATCTTTGGTCTTGTCTATTGGGCAAGTCGTAAGATGACCTTACGGCCAACGGGCAAGCAGAACGTGTTGGAATGGGTGATTGAGTTTGTCAACGGTGTCTCTAAAGATAATATGGGGGCGACAGAATCACGTCGTTATTCATTATTTGTCTTTGTCTTATTTACATTCATCTTTGTCTCAAATAATATTGGTCTCTTGACTAAAATTGAGACGACAAATAGTTTGAATTATTGGAAATCGCCGACAGCAGACGTAGGTGTTGCATTAAGTTTATCTTTGATGGTTGCATTAGTAGCGACTTTATCAGGGTTGAAACGTTTTGGTTTTGTAGGGTATATTAAGCATACTTTCTTGACACCAAAAGCAATGTTACCTATGAAAATTATGGAAGAGTTTGTTAACTTTTTGAGTTTGGCTTTACGGTTATTTGGTAATATTTTTGCCGGAGAAATCGTGATTGGCCTTATTGCACAAGTAGGTAATTCACATGTTTATTATCTACCAGTTGCAATTGCCCTTGAAGTACTTTGGACCGCATTTTCATTATTTGTAGGTGCACTCCAATCTTACGTCTTCATTTTGCTTTCAACGATGTACATTAACGAAAAAATTGCGGAAGAAGAAGAGTAGAAAGGAGGCGTCATGAGTCAATTTATCTTATTAGAAGCTGCATCTAGTTCAATGTTTGGTAATATCATCGTCGTTACAGGCGCTTTCTTGATTTTGCTATACTTAATCAAGAAATTTGCTTGGGGGATGATTACGGCTATGCTTGAAGCGCGTGCTGCGAAAATCAATGATGATATTGATAGCGCAGAAGCTGCTCGCAAACAAGCTGAAACATTTGCTGAAAAACGTGAAGCAGAATTAGCTGGTTCACGTGCAGAGGCAAGTAAAATCATAAGTACAGCAACGGATGCTGCGCATGCCAACAAATCAAAAATTGTTGCTGAAGCATCTGAAGAAGCTAGACGCATCAAACAACGTGCCAACGAAGAAATCGAACAATCTAAAAAAGAAGCGATTTCTGGTATTAAAGGAAATGTCGCAGACATTTCAGTCAAAATTGCAGAAAAACTAATCGGTCAATCATTGGATGCATCATCTCAAACTGAGTTAATCGATAGTTACTTGGAAAAAATGGGGGAATAATTATGTCTCTCATCATTGCTCAAAAATATAGTAAAGCGTTACTTGAAGTTGCGCAAGAAAAAAATCTATTGGATGAAACCTTGTCGGAAGTATCTGAGTTTGATCAAGTGATCAAATCAACAGATCTCGGGACATTTTTAGCAGATGTCACTTACTCTGATGAAAAGAAAATTAAAGTCATCAAAGCTTTACAAGATGTTTCATCAACTATAGTGAAAAATTTCTTGGAAACATTGATTGTTAATCGTCGTTTATCGCTTTTACCTTTGATTATTCAAGAAGTTCGTAATCAAGCCGACAGCCTATTTAAAGTATCAGATGTCGAGGTTACAACAGCAGTTGCTTTAACAACAGCACAACTTGAAAAACTTGAAACAATGATCAAAGCAAAATTTGATCTTAATGAAGTAACAATTAAAAATACGATTGATAAAAGTATATTGGGTGGTGTTGTTATTAATGCCCGCGGTAAAATTATCGATGCAAGTATTAAATCGCAATTAACTAAAATTGCAAAAACGATCATTTAATTATGATATAAAAAGCAAGATACGACTGAGTCGTAGACTTCTTGTTATAAGACGCTTAGCGTTTATAAAACAAGATAACAGCTATTGTTATCAAAAGAAGTATGCTTGAATTTAAAGAAGGAGGCGACAATCTTTGGCTTTTAACGCTAATGAAATCAGTTCACTGATTAAACAACAAATTGAAAATTTCACACCTGATTTTTCGGTCGCTGAGACCGGAGTAGTCACTTACGTAGGTGATGGTATCGCTCGTGCTCATGGACTTGAAAATGCTATGAGTGGTGAACTACTTGAATTTTCAAATGGTTCATATGGTATGGCTCAAAACTTGGAATCAACTGATATCGGGATCATCGTTCTCGGTGAATTTGGTGATATCCGTGAGGGTGATACCGTAAAACGAACTGGTAAAATCATGGAAGTTCCTGTTGGGGAAGCGCTTATTGGGCGTGTTGTTAACCCACTTGGTATTCCAGTTGATGGTCTTGGTGATATTAAAACAGACAAAACACGTCCTGTTGAATCAGTTGCACCAGGGGTTATGCAACGTAAAAGTGTTGCAGAACCACTTCAAACAGGATTGAAAGCGATTGATGCTTTAGTACCAATCGGCCGTGGTCAACGTGAGTTGATCATTGGTGACCGTCAAACAGGTAAAACAACAATTGCAATCGATGCGATCTTGAACCAAAAAGGTCAAGACATGATCTGTATCTATGTTGCGATTGGACAAAAAGAGTCAACAGTTCGTACGCAAGTGGAAACACTTCGTAAATATGGCGCACTTGACTACACAATCGTTGTGACTGCCTCAGCATCACAACCTTCACCATTGCTATTTATCGCACCTTATGCTGGCGCAGCGATGGGTGAAGAGTTCATGTATAATGGTAAACATGTTTTGGTCGTTTATGATGATTTATCAAAACAAGCGGTTGCTTATCGTGAATTATCACTCTTGCTTCGTCGCCCACCAGGTCGTGAAGCATACCCAGGTGATGTTTTCTACTTGCATTCACGTCTATTAGAACGTGCAGCTAAACTTTCTGACGAATTAGGTGGCGGGTCTATGACTGCCTTACCGTTTATCGAAACGCAAGCTGGTGATATCTCTGCCTACATCGCAACTAACGTTATCTCAATTACAGATGGTCAAATTTTCTTAGAAAATGATCTCTTCTATTCAGGTATTCGTCCTGCGATTGACGCTGGATCTTCGGTATCTCGTGTTGGTGGTAGTGCACAAATCAAAGCTATGAAAAAAGTAGCTGGTACGTTACGTCTGGATTTGGCATCTTTTCGTGAGTTAGAAGCCTTTACACAATTTGGATCAGATTTGGATGCTGCAACGCAAGCTAAATTGAACCGTGGTCGTAGAACAGTTGAAGTCTTGAAACAACCTTTACATGCACCACTTGCGGTTGAATATCAAGTGTTAATTCTTTATGCATTAACACATGGCTTCCTTGATACAGTACCAGTTGATGACATTCTTAACTTTGAAACACAATTATTTGATTTCTTTGATGTAAATCATAAAGACTTGCTTGATACAATTGTGACAACAAAAGACCTTCCAGAAGAAGATAAATTGGATGCGGCAATTCAAAGTTTCAAAGCCTCATCAACATTTAAATAATAGGGGAGGTTTGCAATGCCAGCTTCGCTAAATGAAATAAAAGTCAAAATCGCTTCAACTAAAAAAACAAGTCAAATTACTGGTGCCATGCAAATGGTTTCAGCAGCTAAATTGACAAAATCTGAACAAAATGCAAAAAGTTTTCAGATTTATGCACAAAAAGTTAGAGCGATCACGACAGATTTGATTGGATCAGAAATATCTTCTGGTTCAAGCAACCCAATGCTGATTAAGCGCCCAGTTAAAAAGACAGGTTATATTGTGATCACGTCTGATAAAGGGTTAGTTGGTGGTTATAATTCCTCAATTTTGAAATCTGTTATGCAGATGTTAAAAGATGAACATGATCAAGCAGATGATTATGTGATCATTGCACTAGGTGGTATGGGAGCTGATTTCTTTAAGGCACGCGGAATTAACGTGTCATATGAACTTCGTGGTCTCTCAGATCAGCCATCATTTGATGAAGTGCGTAAGATTGTCAATCAGTCTGTTAGTCTTTATCAACAGGAATTATTTGATGAATTGTATGTTTGTTATAATCACCATGTCAATTCTTTAACAAGTCAGGTTCGTGTTGAAAAAATGTTGCCAATTTCTGATATAGATGAAAATGAAGCAACACCAAATCGTCAACCATTTGAATTAGAACCTGATCGCGACACAATCCTAGCACAACTGTTACCTCAATATGCTGAAAGTATGATTTACGGCAGTATCATTGATGCAAAAACCGCAGAACATGCTGCCGGTATGGCAGCCATGCAAGCAGCAACAGATAATGCTAAAAATGTGATAAACGATCTAACTATCCAATATAACCGGGCTCGTCAAGCAGCAATTACGCAAGAAATTACGGAAATTGTAGCTGGTGCGAGTGCATTGGATTAATAAAAAAATTTAGATAGTCAGTAAGACGCTCAGCATGATAGGCTTCGTATAAGTATAGTAAGCTTATCAAGTTTGCAAGTTAAACTGCTGTCTTAACAACCTAATAATACAGGAGGTAATATGAGCTCTGGTAAAATTTCACAGGTAATCGGACCAGTTGTAGACGTACAGTTTGCAGGTGGAGAAAATCTTCCTGAAATTAACAATGCCTTGATTGTCTATAGAGACAATGGCGATAATAGTAAAACAAAAATCGTACTTGAAGTAGCACTTGAGCTTGGTGACGGCGTTGTCCGCACCATTGCCATGGAGTCTACTGATGGCTTGAAACGTGGACTTGAAGTACTTGATACAGGTCGTCCAATCAGTGTACCTGTCGGAAAAGATACGCTTGGTCGTGTCTTCAACGTTATTGGTGATACCATTGACCTTGAAAAACCGTTCCCAGAAGATGCTGAGCGTAGCCCAATTCACCAAAAAGCACCAGTATTTGATGAATTATCTACGTCAAATGAAATTCTAGTAACTGGTATCAAAGTTATTGATTTACTTGCCCCTTACCTAAAAGGTGGTAAAGTTGGTCTTTTCGGTGGTGCCGGTGTTGGTAAAACTGTTTTGATTCAAGAATTGATTCACAACATCGCCCAAGAACATGGTGGTATTTCCGTGTTTACAGGTGTTGGTGAACGTACTCGTGAAGGGAATGACCTTTATGAGGAAATGAAAGAATCAGGCGTTATTGAAAAAACAGCCATGGTCTTTGGTCAAATGAATGAGCCACCAGGTGCACGTATGCGTGTAGCCTTAGCTGGTTTAACAATTGCCGAATACTTCCGTGATGTTGAAGGACAAGACGTACTTCTCTTTATTGATAACATTTTCCGCTTTACACAAGCCGGTTCTGAGGTTTCAGCGCTTCTTGGTCGTATGCCATCAGCGGTTGGTTACCAACCAACACTTGCAACTGAAATGGGTCAATTACAAGAACGTATTACGTCAACTAAAAAAGGTTCAGTTACATCTATCCAAGCGATCTATGTACCAGCCGATGACTATACTGACCCTGCGCCTGCGACAGCATTTGCGCATTTGGACTCAACAACTAACCTTGAGCGTAAATTGACGCAACAAGGTATCTATCCAGCCGTTGACCCATTAGCATCAAGTTCACGTGCTTTGTCAACTGAAATTGTTGGTCAAGAACACTATGAAGTGGCTACAGAAGTGCAACGTGTCCTACAACGTTACCGCGAATTGCAAGATATTATTGCCATTCTTGGTATGGATGAGTTATCTGACGAAGAAAAAACACTCGTTGGTCGCGCACGTCGTATCCAATTCTTCTTGTCACAAAACTTCAATGTGGCTGAACAATTTACTGGTCAACCAGGATCATATGTTCCAGTTGAAGAAACAGTTAAAGGGTTCAAAGATATCTTAGCCGGTAAATATGATGAACTTCCTGAGGATGCTTTCCGTTCAGTTGGACCAATCGAAGATGTAGTTGCTAAAGCTAAGAAAATGGGTTACTAAGGAGGTCTGATATGGATTATATGACAGTCCAAGTCATTACACCAAATGGATTCTGTTATAACCACCATGCCTATTTTACACTGCTTTCAACAGTAGATGGTGAGCTAGGGGTTTTACCAAATATGATCCCTACTATCGCATCACTTAAGATTGATGAATTGAAAGTACGTCGTATTGATGATGAGAAACACGTAGACTGGATTTCGATCAATGGCGGTATTGCAGAAGTTCGCGCTAATGTTGTCACAATTATTGCTGACTCTGCAGAACGCGATCGAGATATTGATGTGACACGTGCAGAACGCGCTAAACGTCGTGCAGAAAATGAGTTACAAGAAGCAGAAGGTAAACATGATATTGATGCTGCTAAGCGTGCTGAGGTTGCACTTCACCGTGCAATGAACCGCTTAAATGTGTCAGGTCATAGATAATAAAAAAACTTGTCGATGTAGACAAGTTTTTTTATATGATGTTGATTAAGTCCTAAAAGCTTGTTTTTAACCAAAAATTTCAGCTTTCAGGCGTTTACCTGTTGGTGTTGTCGCAAGGCCTCCCTCAGCAGTTTCACGAAAGGCACTAGGCATTGCTTGACCAACTTGATACATGGCTTGTATGACTTCATCAGTTGGGATCTTAGACTCAATACCAGCCAGTGCCATATCAGCACTTAGGAAAGCTAAACTTGCCCCCATTGCATTACGCTTGACACAAGGGACCTCTACGAGACCTGCGACTGGATCACAAATCAATCCTAATAGGTTTTTGATGACCATAGCACAAGCGTGACTTGCTTGCGTTGCACTACCACCAGCTGCTAAGACAAGCGCTGCAGACGCCATAGAGGCAGCTGAGCCGACCTCAGCCTGACAACCTCCCTCGGCACCAGAAATAGAGGCATTATTTGCGATTACCAAGCCAAAAGCACCAGCGACAAAGAGAAAGTCTAGTTGTTGTGCGTGTGTTAAAGATAATTTATCTATAGCAGTTGCAAGGACAGCAGGCACACAACCAGCACTACCAGCTGTTGGTGTAGCACAAACTAGCCCCATTTGTGCGTTACTTTCATTAACAGCGATGGCATTTCTTGCAGCTGTCAAAATGGTAGTATCAGATAAGGTGTTACCAGATTTGATATAGTTGTCTAGTTTTAAAGCATCGCCACCTGTTAATCCCGTTCTTGACTTATTTTCAGTCATACCATGTTGGATTGAGGCTAACATCACGGATAAGTTTTCTGCCATAAGTGATATGATTTCGTCTCGAGATCTGCCAGACGTCTCGATTTCTATTGCAATCATCAATTCAGAGATTGATCCATTAAATTCAGCATCAGCTTGTGTGACGAGCTCTTTAATTGTATAAAACACGTGAACTCCTTTAGTTATTTAGTCGTAAAAATGAACACTGCAGCGCAAATACTGCAGTGTGGTGAAAACATAGATTGATTTAGTCAAAAAAGTTGACGTTGTGCAGATGCTTAATCGCTCTAATTTCAGCTAAAGCATCATTCACTTCTCGTGAATCAACCTCAATGATCATAATGGCTTGGTCCCCTGCATTTTCTCGAGTCACATTCATTTGCGCAATGTTAATCTTATGAGTTGAGAGGCATTCTGTGACATTTGCAATCATACCAGGGACATCTTGATGGACGATGATAAAAGTTGGTGTATTCATATTAAGTGCAATGTCAAATCCGTTTAACTCAGTCACTTTGATCGAGCCTCCACCAATTGAGATACCTTTTATGGACATTTTTTTAGTGTCTGATTGGATGCTAATCATAGCAGTATTAGGATGATCAGTTTTTTCATTTTTATGAATGTGCCAAAATATCTTAATCCCAGCTTCATCTGCGAGTTCTAGAGATTGAGGGATTCTAGCATCATCTGTTTCCATTCCTAAAATTCCAGCTACTAACGCTAAATCAGTGCCATGTCCTCGATATGTTTTAGCAAAAGATTGATAGAGATGGAAATTCACTTCAGTCGGTTTTTCACCAAATATCGAGTGAACAATTTTACCAATCCTCACAGCACCAGCAGTATGAGAACTTGATGGGCCAATCATAACAGGCCCCATAATGTCAAAAACCGATTTAAATTTTAAATTTTTCACTTGACACACTCCAACAGTTGTTTTGGGTGATCAATGATCAGGTCAGTACCAGCATTTTCTAACTCAGTAATTCCCCCGAACCCCCATAGTACGCCGATAGTTTTTGCGACATGATTATTTTGACCACCGATAATATCATAGTCTCGATCACCGATCATAACTGAATGTGCTGCAGCTGAATTTGTTGTCCGCATGGCATGTTGTAACACCAGTGTTTTAGTGGGCGTTTGTGGTGTGCTACCGAAAATCCCCTGAAAATGGTGATCAAGACCTAGTGAGTTAAGCATTTTGATCGCGACATCTTCTTTTTTTGATGTGGCAATATAGAGCTGATAATCAAGAGCTTTTAACTGTGTTAACGTTTGTACCATACCAGGATAAGGTTCAGCTTCTAACATTCCTTTCTGAGCATAGTACTCCCGATAGATGCTTGTTGCCTTTTCAGCCCAAACTAAATCTCCTTTTGAAAGAGATTGAAAAGTAGCTTCAAGTGGTGGACCGATAAATGTATTTAGTGTATCATCTGGTAGTTGCGGGAAATTAAGCTTGTCAAATGCATAGCGAAAGCCATTAATAATCCCTGTGGAACTTTCAACAACTGTACCATCTAGATCAAAGAATAAATTTTTTAATGTCATAAGTCTATTTTATCATGATATGTGATGATTTGATATGAAAAAAATAAGTAACGTAGGCATCATCCATATGCTTATGTTACTTACTTTCTCCTGCATTTAATGTGACGATCCCATCTGATGTTTCAAGCAACATCATGGCATCATCGGTGATGCTGAGTGCTTTTCCGGTTAAAGTTTGTTGTGCATGTTGGATGTCAATATATTGCCCTAAATCTAATAACCGTCGACGGTATTCTGTTAAAAAAGTTTTATCTGTTTGATAAGTTTCATAAATATTTAAGAAATGATCAATTAAACTGGCAGCAATCTGATTACGAGAGATATCTAGTTGATCTGTGATAAAGCCTAGTTCAGTTTGTGTATTGGTCAGATTAAGACCGATCCCAACCACTAAATCAGAGTAGACTTGGCTTTCCAAATTGACGTTGGCTTCCGTTAAAATGCCACCTATTTTACGATTATGGTAATAAAGGTTATTACACCATTTAAAGTCAAGTTTTATATCAAACAATGCCTCAAGTGCGCGAGCGACAGATACTGCAATAGCTGCTGTTAACAAACTTGGTTTGAGTACAGTTTCCCGATTTAGTGGTAAGGCAATACTCATATAAAGACCAGTTTGCGCAGGAGAGTCAAATGAGCGACCGAAATGTCCTGTGCCTTTAGTTTGGACATTGGCGATGATGACTGTTGGTTCTGTGATTTGTTCATTAATGAGTTCTTGTTTTGCATAGGTGTTGGTAGAAGTTAGGCAATCAAATACCTTGACAGGTATCTGGTGTTTGAGGTGATGTAAAATCCCTGCTTCGCTCATTTTTTCAGTTGGGACATAGCGATAGCCTTTTCCTGGGCCACGTTGACTTTCAATGATGAATCCGTCGTTAATTAATTTTGTGATCGCTTTCCAGATAGCTGCACGTGAGATGTTCAACTGTGCAGCAAGTTCTTGCCCTGAGATCCATTCGTTTTCTCTTTCGACAAGTAGTGTTAAGATCGTTTCTGCTGTTGAAATTGTCATACTTTATTTTAACATATTAAAGCGTGCCAGGTCTTT
>JAKDQI010000111.1 GCA_030454995.1 Pseudolactococcus plantarum
AACCCCTTGAAATTTTTACACTTTGATTTTGACAGTGCAATAGAAAAAATGATTTTATTGATTCTAGCTACTGTTTTATTTTATATTTTTTATCGAATTGTCAAACGTATCGTAAAACATTTATTTGATAATTATTACCGGCTTAATCTGATGGATAATGCTCGTATCTTAACTTTATCTAGACTCATCCTCTCTATCTGCCAATATTTCACTATCTTCCTGTATGTTTATACTATTTTAGGTATTTTTGGCTTACCGATTGGTAGACTGCTAACTGGTGCTGGGATTATTGGTGTTGCACTTGGCTTTGCCGGTCGTGATCTGATGAGCGATGTGATTAATGGTTTTTTTATCATAGTTGAGCGGCAAGTAAATATTGGCGATACCGTTTATTTCAAAAATTTAGACATCACAGGTAAAGTTAGTGCAATCTCTATCAGATCGTTAACTTTAACTAGTGCAAGTAATGGTACCACCTTCATACCTAATAGAAATATCATCGCACTGTCAAATTTATCAAGAACTACCACTAGCTTATTTGTAGATGTACCCGTTACACTTGATACCGTCACGTCACTCAAGCAACGTGTTTTATCTGTTAATGAAACCTATGAAAATGTTGATTTTCTAGGGATGGTAACACTCGAAGATACTGTATATCTCAGAAGTAAGATAAGTGGCCGCTACGAGGATATCTCTAGTGAACAAGCTAATTTACTTGCAGCATATTATGAAAAAAATGACTGAGTAATTAAGTTACTTAGTCATTTTTCATTGATTTTATTGGTTCAAATGAACGCCTATGGATGTCTGTAACCCCTTGCACAACAAGTGCTTGCAGATGTTTTTTTGTCCCATAGCCTGCATTATGTGCAAAATCATAACCTGGATATTGTTTATCATAATCAGCCATCAGCTTATCTCGAGTCACTTTAGCAACGATTGACGCGGCTGCAATCGACATCGACTTGGCATCGCCTTTGATAAGAGATGTTTGCGGGATATCAACTGATAACTGCATCGCATCTATCAATAGATGTTGAGGTTTGATAGTAAGTTGCTCGATAGCTTGTAACATGGCCAGTTTTGTCGCCTCATAAATGTTTACCTGATCAATAACTTCATGGTCGATGCAGCCGATACCTACTGACAGTGCTTTCGCTATTACCTCATCATAAACTTTCTGATGTTGTGCTTTAGGGATTTGTTTACTATCATTCAATCCTGCTATTTTACAATTTTTAGGTAAGATGACTGCAGCTGCAATAACTGGACCAGCTAACGGACCTCGGCCAACCTCATCCACACCAGCGATTAACATAATATTATTTATGTAAAGTTCTCGTTCGTAGGCAAGTAAAGATTCTAGGCGTTTGGCCTCAGCTATGTTAGCCAACAGTTGCCGTTTACGTTTGGCTACAAGTTTCTGAACACCTAAACGCTCGTCCTGCTCAAGCAGCTCAAACAAAGGATCAGTAAGTTCTGCGACTAATAATAACTGTTCCCCGATTGCTTTAATCGTCGCCATGGTTCTCATCCTCAACCTCTAGTTCGCCTACAATATCTAGTGTATAAGTGCCTAACTTACCGTCTCTTACATCTTTGATGAATAAATCATAAAACCGATCATAATCATCTCTAAAGCCATACTTTTTCGTTAATAACACAATCAAGTCAACAGCAGGTAGAATTAACTCAGCATCACTTAACTTATAGCGTGATCGCAATTCATTTGGGAAATGCTTGCTAAAAAAGTCTAGGCCAAAAATCGTTATCTCATCTTTCGGGATTAACTCATCTTTGATTGCACCTGTTAAAGCAAGTTTTAAGCCAATCGTTTGGTCTTCAAACTTTGGCCAAAGAATCCCTGGTGTATCAAGAATTTCAAGGGCTTCATTTGTCTTCAACCACTGTTGACCTTTCGTCACACCTGGTTTATTACCCGTAATGGCACTTTTTCGACCGGCTAAACGGTTCATTAAAGTCGACTTACCTACATTAGGAATCCCAATGATCATCGTTCTAATCGCTTTATTTTGGATACCACGTGACTCAGCACGTTCTAGTTTCTCAGCTAACACTTCTTTTGCTGCCTTAGTCAATTTTTTGACTGTTTGTTGCTCTTTGGCATTAATTTTAACGGCTAAAATACCTTGTTTTTCAAAATAATGTACCCATTTTTGCGTTTCTAACTCATTTCCTAGATCTTTTTTGTTGATAATGACTAGGCGAGGTTTAGTCCCGATAATTTTATCTAACATGGGATTACGACTTGATAACGGTAATCTCGCATCTACTAGCTCCATTACCAAATCCACATGCTTTAAATTTTCTTGAACCTGTCTACGTGCTTTAGACATGTGCCCAGGAAACCACTGTATTACTACCATTTTTACTAACTCCTTATATGACAAAGAAAATTGATTGCTTTGTTTTCTGATGACGTATTGTTATCTTTATTTTACCATAGTTTTAAGTTATTTTTTAGCAGGTGTATTAATATACCATGAATTGCATCTTGATTCAGATACATACAAAAAATCATAGCATATAAGCGCACTTAGTCGTCTCATTGGCTATGATTTTCTGCAATATTTTCTATGATTCATCAGTTACTGAACAGATTAGCAGTATACAATTTATGTTTAAAACTTATTATCCTATCGCTATCTCTGTTCCTTCTGTAATTTCGGGGATTTCCTTTGCTTCTAAATATAAAGTGCCTGGTAAGTTAGCAGTACTGTCACCTGTAAATGACATGGTAATATGTCCTAATTGATTTAGATTTTTTGTCACAAGATTTCCTACTGCCGTGATCGCAAAGCGAGTTTGACCAATACTTAAGACCATATTTGTCGTAATGTCCTCTTTAGCTTGGTTCATGATAATTTGATAAGCATAATCTTTTAGTCCTTCTGGTGCATTATCACCAAATAAAATCAACATCTTATCTTCTTTAAATAATGCTGCTTCTGAGCCTATTGCTTGTACCTTTGTTTGAAAAACCGACATTTTTTCTCCTCTTTCTTAGATGATTTAGCTTATCTATATAACCCAAAACTTGCCAACCATGCGACAACAACACGTGGTAAACCATTTAAAAATCTTGAATATAAGACAGCCGGTACACCTACTTCAACTGTTTCAGTTTCTGCATCCATCAATCCTAATGAAACAGGGATAAAATCACACCCATTTTGCGTGTTGATAGCAAAGAGTGCGGGTAAAGCGAACTGTGGTGGAATATTTCCCTTCCCAATCTCAACACCAATTAATGATCCAATTAGCTGACTTATGACTGCTCCAGGTCCTAAAAGTGGAGATAAGAATGGCAAGCTACAGATAAACCCAATCAACATCAGACCCCAGATATTACCCGCAAGCGGCGCTAATGTATTGGCTAATAGTTTGCCAATACCACTACCTTGAATAATACCGATAAGTAATGAGACAAATGCCATAAAGGGAATGACAGTGTTTAACATGGTCTGAACTGACTCGCGTGCTGCTTGATTAAAAATCGCAACCACTCTACCTGCGCCCATACCGATTTTTGCGATAATAGACCCATTTGCTGCACGTTGCTCAGTAATTTTTTTACTCGTATCAAACGTTGTGGTACTTGTGTTAGAGATCTCCTCAGCAGCTACTTCTTGTTGATCAGCCCCTTCGTATAAGGTAATATTTTTCTCCGTCACAGCTGAAACATAAATTGTTTCGTTGATATATTGTGCTAATGGACCAGATTTTCCCGTCGCAACGATATTAATTGTTGGTATCCCTTTTTTGGGATAAAGTCCACAACGTAGTGTCCCACCACAGTCAACAATTGCTAGTGCAACTTCATCATCTGGAATAGACGTTTTGAAGGCATTAACACTTTCCATACCCGTTAATGCTTCTATTTTGTCAACAATTGCAGGACGTTCCCCACCACCAGTCACATAGATAAACTTATGCTTTTCTTCAGTTGGGTTAATCACTAAAGGACCACCATAGCCACCTTGACCTTTATGAACAATAATACTTTTATAATCAGTCATAACTTTCTCCTCACTACCTTACTCTTCAATTTTTACTGTTTTACTTAAGGTAACACCTTGTTGCTTACTAACATAAGTCACCATGAAATCTGTTACCCATCCGCCTATAAAATTCATGACAAGTCCAACTAGTAAATAACGAATTGCCAAATCCATTTGGTTGAGTCCTAATGTTTTAATTCCTGTCGCAATACCAAGCCATACAAACAATTCTCCTGGATTAATATGTGGGAAGACACCATTACTCGTATGATTGAATTGCATGATACTTGCAGAGAATCCTGGTTTATAAAATTCTGGTAAAAAACGCCCCATTGTATGACTCATCGGATTACCAAGCATGAACGCTGAAAGGAATGGGACAAGCATATATCTACCTAACGGATTTTTAGAAGCTTTTTGTGCTACAATAGAAATTTTGTCCTCGCCTATTAAAGCTATCAAAGCATTCATAGCCACTAAAAGCATGAGGACAACTGGAACAATACCTGTCATCCATGAAATAAAAGTTTCTCCACCAACTTGAAAGAGGTGCATAAAGCCATCGGCTAGTTTAATAATTATCTTCATTTTATTCCTCCTATTTATAAAACGATTGCGTTTTAGCTCTTTTTAAATATTCCCGACAACTGAGCACGTACCATCGTAAATGGACTTAACGCTGTCGGTTCGTGGTAAGTTTTATTTGCGACTGCATGATATAATTTTCTTGCATCTATTATCGCTTGTTGCGTTAATTTATTTTCTTTTTGTACTTTTTTATTTGCTTCAGTCAAATTATTGATATTTTCACCGATGTAGATTCCCTTATCTTTAAATTTAGCTAATACCGTAACACCTTGCATGATTTTAGCATCTAAAATGTCGCCGTTTGCGTCAATCGCAAACATCGCGATCGTTCCTGATTTTATTTTTCCTGGTCGTCTACCAATCGCTACCTTACCTTGTTTTCTTAGACAAGCATAAACTTGGTTAAAGTGTTTAATTTGCTTAAGTCCTAATAATATTTGACAAATATAGGCGATCGTAATTAATCCACCAATTAACAAATAAGTATTCATCCAACAGTTCCTCCTTTATTTAAAAAGTCGACTAAGTCTGTCAGACTTTCTATGTTTAATAAACTATTTCTTAAGTGATCATGACGCATCAAGTTAAACACCATATCATAGATAGCTAAAGTCATCTTTTCAGTTCTTGGAGACATGGTACTTGGGACAGCGAGTAGAAAAATAATATAAATTTGTTCGTCTTCGAGAAATATGCCTTCTTTTGAAGTTGCTATAGAAAGTATAGGTTCGGTTAAACGTGTATTTGTAGCATGTGGGAAAACAATGCCATTTTCAAAAAAATAATTATGTTGTACCTGACTGATGAATGTATCATCAATTAACTGGTCTAACAACAAAGTATCAAGTATTAACGACATATTTTCCTGATAAGAAAGGCCAACCTGCAACTCCTGTTGATAAATTATCTCTTCATCAAGCAACATATGATTACCATATTGGAAATCTAACCAGACTTTCGATAAGCGTTCCTCATCAAATAGGTGACTGATGCGAACGATAATCGCATCTATAGTGGAAACATCTAGATAAACTGTTGAAAAAATAACATCATAACGATTCAAGTCTGTCTGTTTAGCAGCTTGTTCAGTTAAGGTTGTAATTTGCGTTTTACTGCCAACAATATCCGCAATACGCTGTTTGATCATTGTCTGGATGGCAAGACTGCCGTTTGAAACAATGGCAATATGATGATAACTCTGTTGATTTCTTTCTTGTAATAATAATTCAAAATGTACCGTCAAATAGCCTAATTCAGCTGTTTCTATAGTCGTTTGCATCATGTTAGCTATACTATTTAATGCAACTCTTGCCATTTTTGACGCTACAGGAAAACTCGTTTCAATTTCACCTATAAAGATATCTGATGGTTTGACATGAAATACGATACGATTCAACATAGTAATCAGGTGTGTACTAATTTTTTCTAAAAATAAAGGTTGATCAATCTTAATTAAGAATTGTTTTTCAACTTCTGATATCATCTCATGAAAAATAGTCTCTAAAACTTTCTCATCCTTGTCATCTAAGGCAATCTCAGTTAACTGATTAAAATAAACATAAACAGGAAACTGAATAAATTCTTT
>JAKDQI010000112.1 GCA_030454995.1 Pseudolactococcus plantarum
TCAACTTAATATTTGTTTAGTTTTCATTCATGATTTGTTCATATAAGAAAAGTAGTTTGTAATTAATGATTAGACAAACCAAAAAATGGTTTCGGTCAATAAATGGATGAAGATGATGAAAAAAGAAAAAAAACGTAAATTTGGCTTATTGATGTCAATTGCTATGATTGTTGGTGTGGTAATAGGATCAGGTATCTTCTTTAAAGCCGATGATATTTTAGTACAGACACATGGTAACGTAAAGATGGGCTGTTTGGTCTTGTTTTTGGGTGCTGTGGGGATTATTTTTGGTGGGATTACTATTTCAGAGTGGGCAAAGCTCACAGATGATGCGGGTGGATTGATTGCATACGCGGAGAAAGCCTTTGGTAAAGCATTTGCTTTTTTATTGGGCTGGTTTCAGACTACAGTCTATTTTCCTGCTTTGGTTGCCATCGTCTGTTTTGTTGCATCAAATTATACAGTAGCTTTGTTTCCAAAATTGGCATTTGGTAATTTTGGTGTTTGGGTGATCAGTCTAGTTTATCTAACCGTGATCTACTTAATGAACGTTTATTCTAATCACTTATCTGAACTTTTCCAGACGTCTGCTATGTTTATTAAACTGATTCCTTTGGTTCTGATTGCAATTTGTGGCCTCTTTTTTGGAGATGTCCATACGATATCGACACATGCGATTACGTTACCAGTCGTCATGTCATCAACAGGTGCGATTGTCGCAGTAGCCTTCTCTTATGATGGGTGGGCAGTGGCCCCGTCTATTGGTCATGAGATAAAAAATTCGAAACGAAATCTGCCTCTAGCATTAATTATCAGTCCCTTGCTTATTTTGACCGTTTATATCGGCTATTTTGTAGGGATATCTTTACTACTTGGTCCGAATGATATCATGAAAATGGGAGATTTAGCTGTTTATGCTGCTGCTGAGAAATTATTTGGCTATATAGGACAAAGACTGATGTTGATCACTGTCATCATCTCTGTATTAGGGACGTTAAATGGGCTAGTTGTAGCAAATATTCGTGTCCCTTATTTCTTAGCATTGAGACAAGAACTGCCTTATAGTCAGAAAATAAGCCAAGTTAATGCACGTTTTAAGCTATCTATTTGGTCTACTGCGATCAGTTTTATCATAGTACTAGTCTGGTTAAGCATCCACTTTATGTCGATCAATTTAGCTAGTATGCGTCAGTTTGGTATAGATATTTCTGCGATTCCAATTGTCATCATGTATTTGTTCTATGGCTTATTATATGTGGGTGTTATGATACGAACATGTAAAGGATTAATTAAAAATAAAGTAACTGGATTAGTTTGTCCTATATTGGCAATAGCAGGTGCCTTGATGATTTTATACGGTGGTTTGACTGCATCAAATGGGATAATTTATCTGATTGTTTCTTTTTTAATTTTAGTGAGTGGTCTTAGTCTGTATTGGATACGCCACTTGCATAAAAGCTAACGATAAGCTATAATAAGAGTATGCGATGAGTCGATTTGGTACGCAAGTACCTTATTTACGCTGAGAGATTCGGGGCCTAGCCCGTCAAGGAATGATGGAATCTTGTCAAGAAATGTGAACTTTTTGGCACGGCTATGTTTCATAGTTGCTCTGGGGTCCCTTTGTCTGATGACAAAGGGATTTTTTTATCGCTAGATAAGTGAAGCGCTCAATCTAGATTGTCTCATAAATTATTCATCAAATAGCTTTCTTTCTAGATCAAAAAATGATAGAATGGGGATATTAAAATTTTTTAGAAAATTCAAACGAGGAAGATGAAATGTCAAAAGAATATGTTGTTGCTGTCGTTGGTGCTACTGGTGCGGTGGGTAGTCGTATGATTACGATGCTTGAGGAATCAAGTTTACCTATTAAAAGTATTAAACTACTTGCGACAATTCGTTCTGCAGGTAAAGTATTACAATTTAAAGGACAAGATATTATTGTAGAGGAAACAACTGAGCAGTCTTTTGCTGGCGTTGATATCGCATTGTTTTCTGCTGGCGGTAGTGTATCTGCAAAATTCGCACCTTACGCTGTAAAATCAGGCGCAGTTGTTGTTGATAATACGTCTCATTTTCGTATGAATACAGATGTACCACTTGTCGTGCCTGAAGTGAATGCACACGCGCTTGATGCACATAATGGTATCATTGCATGTCCAAACTGTTCTACTATCCAGATGATGGTAGCACTTGAACCTGTTCGCCAAGCATTTGGTCTAAAACGTATCATCGTC
Source organism: Pseudolactococcus plantarum (assembly GCA_030454995.1). Classification (GTDB taxonomy): domain Bacteria; phylum Bacillota; class Bacilli; order Lactobacillales; family Streptococcaceae; genus Pseudolactococcus; species Pseudolactococcus plantarum_A. Next base: position 2,241 of record JAKDQI010000112.1, read on the forward strand.
TCTACTTACCAAGCTGTATCAGGTGCAGGCGCAAAAGCAATTGCTGAAACAGAACGTGAAATTCAAGAAGTTGTTAACGATAAAAAAGATCCTAAAGATGTGATTGCTGAGATTCTACCTTCAGGTGGTGACAAAAAACATTATCCGATCGCCTTTAATGCATTACCACAGATTGATGTCTTCACTGAAAACGACTATACTTATGAAGAGATGAAGATGACCAATGAAACTAAAAAAATCATGGAAGATCCAGCTATTGCTGTATCAGCGACTTGTGTTCGCATTCCAGTTATTTTAGCTCACTCAGAAGCTATCTATATTGAAACTGAAAAAGTTGCCCCTATTGAGGAAGTAAAAGCTGCGATTGCAAACTTCCCAGGTACTGTTTTAGAAGATGACCCAAGTCAACAAGTTTATCCACAAGCGGTTAATGCAGCTGGTAAACGTGAAACATTTGTTGGTCGTATTAGAAAAGATTTAGACGCTGAAACAGGGATTCACATGTGGGTTGTGTCAGATAACTTACTTAAAGGTGCAGCATGGAATTCAGTTCAAATCGCCGAAACACTCCATGAGCGTGGTTTAGTCCATGCAACAACAGAGTTGAAATTTGATTTGGTTTAAGTTATCTGAGTATCTGGAACATAAAATAAAAATTTTATGTGAGTCACATGCTTTACAAGAATTCACTTAATGTGATACAATATGCTTATAAATTAGAGGTTGCAGCTATGAAGAATGATAATGAAGTGGTGGACACGTTGACATTATCAGGCGGCATAGTTGCCGAAAGCAATTTACCACCACAGATAAATTGCTTGGGTCGTTGGGTTAAATCTCGCGAACTGTCTTTCATCGACTTTTGGGTAGATGAGAGGTGAGCTAATCAAATATAAATTTGACTAACTTGATAGCCTTTAATTGAATTAAAGGCTATTTTTATACCCAAAACAACGCGTAGAAAGAAGAAGTTATGTCATTAGAACAGTTAAGAAATGCCGAAATTATTACAGCACTGGTTACGCCATTTAAAGATAATGGTGAGATAAATTTTGAGGCATTACCTAAATTAATAGAACATTTGTTAGCGCATCATACGCAAGGGATTGTTTTGGCTGGTACAACTGGTGAATCACCAACTTTGACACATGATGAAGAGTTGAAGCTTTTTGAAGTGGTACAAGACATTGTAGCAGATCGTGTGCCTTTGATTGTTGGTGTCGGGACTAATGATACGAGAGATTCTGTCATTTTCACTAAAGAAGTCTCGGATTTTGGTGGATTTACAGCAGGTTTAGCTGTTGTGCCTTATTATAATAAACCAAGTCAAGAAGGCCTTTACCAGCATTTTAAAGCAATTGCAGATGCTAGTGACTTACCGATCATACTTTATAACGTACCAGGTAGAACGGTAGCACAACTCAGCGTTGAAACAAGTCTACGGTTAGCTCAGCATCCCAACATCATTGCGATTAAAGAATGTACTGGGGTAGAAAACCTGACCTATTTGGTTGAACAAGCGCCAAAAGATTTCTTAATTTATACAGGAGAAGACGGTCTAGCTTTTCATGCTAAAGCATTGGGCGCACAAGGTGTAATTTCGGTAGCCAGTCATACACATGGTGATGACTTGAATCAAATGTTTACGGATTTGGCTAGTGGTCATCTAAAAGATGCTGTTGCTATACAGCGTCAGCTATTACCGAAAATAGATGCCTTGTTTTCACTGCCTAGTCCAGCGCCCGTGAAAGCAGTCTTAAATCATATGGGATTTGAAGTGGGAGGCTTACGTTTACCAATGGTCGCAGCTAATGAACAGGAAGCACAAGCGATTATTGATGTAGTGGCAGCTGAACATTTGAAATAAAAGCAAAAAAATGATACACTGATAATAAGTGTAACTGTACAAGATAAGTCGGAGCTGCATGGTTTCGACTTTTGATTTACAAAAAAAATTGACATAATGGAGAACAAGTAATTCATGACTAATATAAAATTAACAGCACTGGGTGGCGTCCGTGAATTTGGCAAAAATATGTACGTGGTTGAAGTAGACGACGTCATCTTTGTTTTAGATGCTGGATTAAAATATCCAGAAACAGAGATGTTAGGTGTTGACTTTGTTATCCCAGATATGAGCTACTTAGTAGAAAACGCGGATCGCGTCGCTGGTGTATTTTTGACACACGGTCATCCAGATGCTATCGGGGCACTACCTTATCTATTAACAGAGATGGCAGTTCCTGTTTTTGGTAGTGAATTAACGATTGCCCTTGCCAAAATTTCTGCTAAAGATGTTGAGGGAAGTAAGAAATTTGATGATTTCCATGTGGTTGATGAATCTACGGAGATCGATTTTGGCTCTGCAGTGATTTCTTTCTTCTCTACAACGCATACGATTCCTGATAGTTTAGGTATTGTAGTCGGCACACCAAAAGGGAATATCGTCTATACTGGAGATTTCAAGCTAGATCCAGCAGTAGGTGAAGGCTATAAAACAAACATTTCACGTTTAGCAGAAATCGGCTCACAAGGTGTTTTGGCATTATTGAGTGATTCTGCAAATGTACTGACTAACCTGCAATCTGCTAGCGAATCAGAAATTTCAGATAAAATTTTTGACACGATTTCTGATTGGGATGGTCGCGTGATTATTGCCTCTGTCGCTGGTAACTTAGCTAGAATCCAACAAGTTATCGATAGTGCGATTAAACTTGGTCGTTATGTTGCCTTTACAGGTCAAGACCTAGATCAGATTGTGAAAACTGCTAGTGAACTTGGCAAACTACGGATTGATGATGAAAAGATGATTATCGATCCCAAAGATATCAAGAATTATGAAGACCACGAGCTTTTGATTTTAGAGACTGGTCGTATGGGTGAACCTCTAAAAACTTTGGGGGATATGGCAGTCGGTCGTCATAAATTCGTTAAGATTAAAGATGGTGATCTAGTTTATACAGTTACAAGTCCGACAATTTCTTATGAAACTAAAATCGCTAAAACTGAAAACATTGTTTATCGTGCAGGCGGTATCATGAAGATGTTATCTAGTGATTTAAGAGTTTCAGGTCACGCCAATTCTAGAGATTTACAATTTTTATTAGATATTTTAAAACCTAAAAATCTAATGCCAATTCAAGGCGAGTACCGTGAATTACAAGCACATAGTGAGCATGCGATGGAAGTTGGGATGTTACCTGAAAATATCTTCATCGGAAAACGTGGTGAGGTTGTTAGCTTTGATGATGCGGGTAACTTTGTACCAAATGGAACTGTGTCAGCTGAAAATGTGATGATTGATGGCTCTGGTGTTGGTGATATTGGTAACATTGTCTTGAGAGATCGTAAAGTTTTGAGTGAAGAAGGTATCTTTATAGCGGTTATCACGATTTCAAAACATGATAAAAAAATTATCAGTAAAACAAAAGTACATACACGTGGCTTTGTTTATGTCAAAAACTCTCGTAACTTGATGAAAGAAGCTGCCATCAAGGTAGATGAAAAAGTTAAGACATACCTATTGGGCGAGCACTTTGACTGGGCTGAGATTAAGTCTGAAATCCGTGATACACTCGGTAAGTTCTTGTACGATCAAACAAAACGTCGTCCAGTTGTCTTACCCGTTGTGATGGAAGTCCGTCAAAATGATTTTCGTCAAAAACGTCATTTAAAAAATAAGAAAAAAGCATAAGCGTAACTAAGAACCTGAGTCATCAGGTTTTTTTTGATGCTTGATTATGATAATTACTCGTTTTAACTATACCCGTGTCATCTCATACAATGCATTTTAAAAGGGATAAATATGAAAGCAGTAATGAATAGCTAATCATGAATGATTATGTTTAGCTAAGTTACCCAAATTGTAAAATGAAGTTAGCCACCTCAGGGAAAAAATTTTCCCACTAA
>JAKDQI010000019.1 GCA_030454995.1 Pseudolactococcus plantarum
AGAGCAAAAAAGCTCTACAAATAATTTTAGGGCCAGTTTCACATTTTAAAATTTCAAAACTTGACCAGCATAAATATAATCAGGGTTGCTAATCCCATTTACTGATACAAGACGTTCTACTGTCGTACAAAATTGTGCAGCTATTGATGATAGAGTGTCACCATATTCAACGACACATGCCCCTGCTGTTGCTACTGATTGGCCACCATTAACGTTTAATGTTTGACCTGAGTAAATCATATCAGGATTACTTAGACCATTGACACGCGCAAGCTCTTGCCACGTCGTCCCATACTTAGTAGCAATCCCACTTAAGTTTTCGCCGTATTGTACAACGTGAGTTTGGCCAGCATTTACAACTGGTGCGCTAGTAGATGCATCTAATGTTTCAACGTCATATACACTGATCCAGCTCATGATACCATCAAGCAGCACTTTATCGCCTGACTTCTCAATAATTTTGTAAGATGTACCCTTAATCCAATCGGGTATAGTCTCGCCAGTCGCATAAGTACTGGAGCTAAAATTTACTTTTACGGCAATGCCAACTTCTTTGGCATTGCCCTTTACTTGGTCAGCTTCCTTACCTGCTTCAATTGCTGGTGTTTCTGTTTTCGGTTTCTCAGCATTACCTCCGATATAGCCATTATCTGTCACGCCCGACAAGTCGATATTACCATCAAGTCCACCAGCTACATAAGTAGATGTAAACTGGAACACCTGGATATTATCCCAAGACGGGAAGTAATTATAATTCGGAACGGGCGTTACATTGTAATCTGGATATTGGGCCATCCACAAACCAAACTTGCTAGAGATGCGGCCGAGATCTAAATTATTAGTCAAGAAATGTTTATATCCATATAACAAAGGCGTATATCCACGGTCTTTGATGTACTGCAGCGACCACAGAATTACATCAGTGTTGGCAATACCGTCCTCAACATCAAGTGCGACAATCGAACCCTTTGGCGTCTGAACTTGTGCAAGCATGGTATCTAAGACATTTTTGGCTAGAGCTGTATTGGTCACACTTTGATACCAGATATATGTGTGGGCACGTTTACCTTGAGCAATTGATGACTGGACCTGTGAAGCATAGGTTGATTGCCAGTAGATGCCAACGCCATTATAGCCACCAATCTGTGAGATTGAAAACTTGTCATGGGCATAACCGAACTGTCCTTGGTCTCCTTGGTATACCGCCCAGTCAACGCCCTGGTCACCGACTGCAGCCAAAGCTGGATTAGCGTAAGCAAAAAGTCCTAGCCCGATGGCTAAGACTGCTACTGCTTTTTTGAGTTTTTTCATTCTATTTTCCTCCAGATTTTGTGTTAAAAGCTAACTCATAATAGCCAATCGCTGACAAACCAGCAACTAGACCAGCCCATGCATACGTCGCATAGTCACCCTGATTTATCGTTACTGCATAGGCTAGACCAATTATAATTCCCGTCCCAATAGCCAAAACTGATACTTGTTTACCATCAAGTTTAAACTGTTCTTTTGCAACATTAACTATTGCTGAAATAATTGGGGCGACAACACCTGCTGCTATAATAATAGTTTCCATGTCTAGTTTCCTCCTAGAAATCTTGTAATTAAATAAACGGTCACAGAGACACCTATGCCTGCAATCGTTCGCCATGTCCATTTTTGGTCTTCCTTCATATCCTCAATATCCTGAGCGTTTTCCTCCGACTTTACGAGAGCCGACCTTGCAATGCCCGATATTTCATTCAGCCCCTCTGTATTCGCTTCAATTTTCGTAAGCCGTTGTAAGACTTCAAACCACATTGTTGTATCTTCGTTATTATCAATTGGCATCATTCACCCCTTTCCTTTTTTTATTGCTTTTAATTTTTTAATATAAAAGTTATTTGCCCATTCCAATAGGGTCTAAAACTCGTGTAGGCTTCATCATGAGATGAAAAGAGTGTCGTAACTTTCACAGTGCCATCTGTGTATAGATGGAAAAATCCCATCCTCAGCTTTCCTGACAACTCTCCTGATAAAAAGTGTCCAACATTTTCAGTTAAGGGCAACCACTCATTTGGAACTGTTAGAATAATTTCATCAAATGAATTTGTTGAGCTATTTGTATCATTTCGAACTAGACCAGCAACTCGCAATGTCGCTAAAGCACCTCGTTTTCTGAGATTCATTAAGCCAGTATAGGTAGAACTTGTTGCCGAAGCTGATGCAACGTTAGAAGCTGTAGTTATCATTTTATCCACAGACTGCTTCACCCGAATCGGAGTCATCATTTTCGTATCATCAGTTCCTGCTTCTGCTTCAGATTGATTAGCTTTAACGGGATTTACTTGTGCCCCTGTGGCTATTCCATCTAGCTTGACTTTATCCGTTGCTGACATCAGACCATTTTTAGTTAGTGTGGCAGTATCAGGGTTTTTCTGTGCCCCTTCACTGATCCCATCTAGTTTTACTTTATCAACTCTTGATAAAATACCATCATTCTGTTCTGTAACTGGTTGAATGGCAGCTTCATACCGATTTAAGTCCTCCGCTTCAATGATGCTACCTGTTTGCCAATTCTTCATATTTAGTCACCTACCTTTACTTGATATTTAAAACGTGTATCATTTGAAATCGACACATATAAGCTAGAAACACTCAGCACGTTATTATCTGTATCAAGGGTTTCTAATTTTGAAATTTGCTGTATGCCATCTGGCACAATGAACTCAATTGTTAATGTGTCACCAATTGAGCTTTTAACATCAAATGTTTCAACAATAATCGTTTCATTAAGTCGAATTTTTGAAATGCTTTCATTATAACTTTGGACAACTTTATTTTTTCCAAATTCAGTAATCAAAATAAAACAACCTCCTTTTCATTTTCTCTTTTCGCTAGTGGTGTCATGCCAACTACAGCAGAACCAGCCCTTGCATAATACATTTGAGAAACAGTAGCTGATTTTTTTAAGGTAATTGTCGTTCGAAATAATGGAATATGGACATATTTCAAGTTAGCTGGCTTTATTGATAAAATCGTAATATGCCCTTCTTTAAACCATTCTTGATTATCTGTCGAACTCTCCAAAGTAATTGTTTGTCTTTGATAATCAATGACCAATAAATATTTGTCCGAATCATAGATGGTATCTAGCTTACTTCTCAAAAATGCTAAATTAAATGGTGGCTTGTTATTCAAGCGATTAATGATTCTTTCTCGTCTGAACTCTATAGAATCAGACTGACTATTTTTTATAGAAAGCATTTTTTCCATTTCTATAACGCAATCATCATCCATTTTTATGACGAAGCAATTATTTCGAGTATGAGATATGTTATCTTCTAAAATTGAAAAATTAAGACTTTCTGCATCAAGTAGCTCATTCATTTCAACATTATTCAAAAAATATGTTGGCATATATATTTTTAAAGATTCAGCCATGACTACACCCCTTGTATCTGTAAATTACCCAATATCGGAACCTTAGATTCACTCATTGTTTGATTCCAAATTATATCTTGTGATGAACCATTAACTACTATATTAGCTGCATTGTTAACACCAGGTGTTTGTAAAACAGCTACAAGTATCCTAGCCAAATAAATATAAGTCGTATAGTTATAGAGTTCATCATGATTACCCCAAGAATCCCTAACCTCTGTAATATATTTATGAATAGAAGATTTTATTTGCACATCAGTTACCTCTTCATCAATACCAGCAGAATAAGAGACATTAACAGTTATGTCCAAAGTAGTTATCGTTGGAGTCCGCACTGTAACTCTATGACCTATTGGCGCAATGCCTGTTCCTAAGCCTTCACTTGATTCAGGATCAAATTCATTTTTCACTTGGGCTATCAAGTCCAGACTCGCAGGCAAACCATCATCATCTACAATCTGTAGACCAACTGTCCCGCCACCAGAAAAAGCAGGATATATTTGTATAGCACCAACACCTTTTATCTTTAAAGACTCTTCACGATATGCTGCAAAATTCCCAGCAAAAGCTTTCTCATTCACAGCTTGGAAGTACCGTTCTCTAAGTTCATCATCCGTTTCCTCATCACGACCAGAAATATAAACACCGCTCATTGTCGCCGTACCCAAGCCATTTATGTTATCAACTGGTAATAACTGACCAACGTATCTGTTTGCTGAAGCTCCTGTGCTTTCTGACTCTAAAATAAAAATACCATCGCTTCGTTTCTCAAGTACTCGATAGTATTGTTCATCTTGGCCAACCGTTGAGAAACGACTGGAGATCGGGACATCCATTAATTTTCCACTAGAATCTTTAAATTCTCCAAGTTTAGTAGCCTTAGTAGCCTCTAACCGACTTAATCCTTGCTCTAAAACTTTTAAATCCAGATACTCCCCAACTGCAGTAGTTGGAAATGTATCTTGAAGTAAGTTATAAAGCACCATATAGGTCATACTCAGTTGGTACATTGCTGGTGCTAATGCATCATAGATAATAGACCCTTCTCTTTTGTCAATATCGTCTGATACTCTATCAAGTGCCTGATCCATCAGAGTATCAAATGTGTGCTCTTTTAAAAAATCACCTACACTCACAATCCCACCTCACTTTCATAATTAAGTTGCCCATAAACAGTATTAACGTTAAATCGTAAAACTGCTGAATCTTTTTGTTCAGATTTATTCAACATTAAATCCGTAATTCCAATGACCCTATCGTCTGAAAGCATTGCTTCTTTAACAATCCTTTCAATTTCAGCCTGGACTAAACCATGATCTTGGCCAATCAGTGTCTCAAGCTCAATACCGTAATTATCTGAATAAATTGGATACTGAAACCTTTCAGTAGATAATATTTTGTCAATAGCCTGTGCTACTGCCTCTAAATCTGATGTAAACCCAGCAATCCGATTATTAAAAACATGATAAGTTCTTGATGGCTCTGACACAATATCATCACTTTCTGTAGCATTATCATAAGTTAATTCTTTTGCCAATAAATCACACCCTTTCTAAGACATAATAGGTTTGGCCTTTTTGCACTTTTAATAAAGAGACCTCATCTCCAACTTGCAAACCTCTCCAAACAAGCCCACTACCTGAACCAGCACCTCCGCCCGATCCACTTCCTGAACCTCCTTTACCATCTACAGAAACACTTACCTCAACACCGACAGAGACTGTAACAGAGACATTTACAGATAGTTCTTTGACCATTCGTGACAATATGAGATGGGAGTCATCAATTTCAAATCTATTATCAATCTTTATTCTAAGTGGATTCATTGATGTAACGCTACCAAAAACTAAATCACTTGATCTATCAATGTCATTGCCAATTCCCTTTATCCTTCTAGCAATTTTCTCCCCAGCCATTAAATAACCTCAACTTCTAAACTCATAGTATGAGCTATATCAAAATTATGAACACACTTAGTAATGAGTGCTAATGCGTCACTTCCAAAACCTTCGTTCCTAAGTTCTGCAATATCCAAAGTAAAACTATTACCAGCTTCTAATGGAAAAGACCCCACCACATCTAGTGATAGAGTCCTAACTTCCTTAGCGTTTGCGGATAATAAATCAGTCGCTCTTTGCTTAAGTTGGGCAGCATTAATATCAGAGTCAGTTACCTTCTCAACCATTTGTAACTTACCCCATCTGTCAATTAAAGCACTATTAGAAGCCGTGTAGATTTGCCGTTTTTTAGTCTCACTATCTTCTTTAATCACTTTTACAACATTATATGAGTCGTCAATACTTGCCTCGTAGGCATAATCCGTTAAAAGAGATTTATCACCAACTACTAACTTAGTAATTCCTCGATTAAGATCAAATAATTCTAGAGTACCGAAATTATCTCTAATACCAAACCTAGCATTATTATTTTCTCTTACCTCAGCAATTGCAGCCTCTAGCATTGAAAAATAACTTTCATTATCTTCAACTTTAGAAGCTAATTGATAGCCATTGGCATCTAAAACTTTATGAGGTATACCCTGTATTTGGCAAATATTATTAAATCGGTCAGATAATTTGTTGACACCAAAAACAATCGTATCTTGATTTTGAAGATATCGTTTACTATCATACGCAACTATTTTCCATAACTTTTGTTTAGATTTTTTACGATTAAAAACTTTACCTTTGAAGACATTTTTACCATCTATTACAAGCTCAATGGTATCACCATCACGAAGATAGACGACTGAATCAATTTCCATTGAGAACTCGAAGATACCCGGTTGGCTATTTAGACCAGTAGTCCATTTAGGGCCGCTAACAATATCAGTGATATCATATTTCTGCTGATTTCTGCTGCTAGTTTCATATATTTTAATTTTCATATACGTCGAACACTCCCAGCAGTCACCCAACCACGCCAACCACCATTTAATAGCGTAACGTGATAGGGGAACGCCCTACCTGGAGCAATAAAATTAACTACCCTTTCAGCATTCTTTTCAACAACTCCTGGGCCACTCCCATAACTATCACGGTGCAGTTGACCATTACAAATCACACGACATCCAGTTGTGATGGTTTGCGTCACAGGAGCAGGTCTTACTGGGATTTTTTTTGCCTCAGAAACTTTTTTCTTGACTGTTGTCACATATCTGGCATTGAACTCACGATATTGTTTTAACTCTAAAGTGTAATAATAATCACCACTGGCATCTTTTATACTGTGGTCAAAAGCTTCTACAGTTGTCAAAATATTAATCTTGCTTTCTGTAACTGTTAACCTAACTCTATTTCCTTTAGATTGTGCATCTTTCAGAGTTGAGATGAAAACATCCGGACTAAAGAATTCACTAGCTGAGTCAATGAATTTTGAGTTCTTATCTTTTGGAAAAAAAGACTCAATGCTCAACTCCTCAAGCCCATCTGATCCGAGCTGTGTAATAGAACCTAAAGCAACAACTTCATTACTTGAATTGTTGCTTTGCTTTTTAATTTTTATCTCCGACGGATTAACTGGCAAAAGTAATCTTTTACCGTCTATTTGAAGATAGAACTTCATTATTTACCCCCTAACTTAAATCTGAATCAATCATTTCTTCAATGCGATCTTCGAACTCTTGCAATAAAGCCTCCGTATCAACTGCTTCGCCGTTGTTATTCTCAACATGAATCGTTACTTGAGGTACAACTTGCTTATGATTAACTATGACTTGTTGACTAGCAGATGCTTTCAAACGTGAGACTTCACTGTCATCTAGCTGTACGTTACTAGTAATTGTGCCATTTGAGTTCAGGTCTCCAATCGGTTCAGGAACACTTAACATAGCTAACATACTACTTGCTTTAGCTACAATATTTTTCGTAGCAGCAATACCATTAGCTAAACCTTGACCCACGAACTGACCAACTTCCATCATTACTCTTGATGGTGAGTGAATTTTCAAAGCACTTCGAATTGTGGATGATACTTGGTCAGCAACAGCCTGTGCTTGTGCAATCGCACCACCAGCACCTGCGGCAATACCATTAGCCAAACCACTCATAGCAAAATACCCTGCTGATTGTAATTGACCTTGTAAGCCATTAAATGCACCAACAATTCTTGCATTACCAGTAATAACAGCAGAGACGGACAATGACATGCCAGCCGTGAAAGCACTCGCCATAGCTGTTGTACCACTTATAACAGCAGTTCTAGCTTGTGCCATACTCTGAGTCATTGTTGTAACAATCTGAGTACCAGTAGTCTGAACAGTTGTTGCCATAGTTGCTAAATTACTTTGAACTTGTGACAATGACGAGACTAGTAATTGTGACCCACTAGCCGCCGAATTCATAGACGCTGATAATAGAGCAAATCCCGCAGCTGCTAACAGTACTCCTCCACCGTTTAAACCAGCTAAAGAATTAAGCATAGTATTCAGAGCTGTCAAGTCTGGTGATACAAAATTTGCCATAGCTGTTGAAAGTTGAGCAGTTTTACCTACTAATAGAATTACTTGATCAACTGCCTGAATTGCAGTCGCAATGCCTCCAGGGTTTAAAGTCCCAGCCGTCGTTGTCGTGTTCTGTAATTTTTCAACAATACTATCTAGCTCAATTAACTTAGGAATAACTTCGACTATACCTAAAGCAGCAAGAGTTGGTAATTGTGTTGTAAAATTAATCAAATCATTTAAAACAGTAATCGCATTACTAATGGTTCCAACTTTAAGCGTACCCGCTGTTGTCGTAGTATTTTGAAGCTTTTCAACTATTCCGTCTAATTCAACTAATTTAGGAACAACTTCGACAATGCTTAATGCCGCTAATCCTGGTAATTTAGTTGTTAGCGTAATTAGATCATCTATGACTTTAATCGCATTGCCAACAGTACCAGTCTTTAAAGTGCCAGCAGTCGTAGTGGTATTTTGAATTTTTTCGATGATACCATCCAATTCAAACAATTTTACAGTAACATCTACAATTGCTAAAGCTGCTAATGGTGCTAATTTCATCGTGAAACTAGTTAAATCATCTAAAACCTTGATGGCATTACTAACCGTACCTGTTTTTAAAGTTCCAGCTGTAGTGGTTGTATCCTGTACTCGTTCAATCACTTGATCTAATTCAACTAACTTAGAACCAACTTCAACAATATGTAATGCTGCAAGCGCTGGTAATTTAGTTGTAAAGCTAATCAAATCATCTAAAGCTTTGACTGCATTACTAGTATTATTTGGTTTAACTGATCCAAAAGTTGAACTAGCGTTTTGAATCTGAGCCACATTTTTATCTAGTATTTTCAACTTAGCTGTAACATCAGGTATTTCTCCCAATCCATTTAACTCTTGTAGCTTACTAGATATACTGATTAATGCACCAACAGCAACATTAGCCGCTGCCGCTTGACCAGCGCCTAATACCCCTTTTAACATGCCAATTGCACTACCTAACCCACTGTTAGTAATCGTTTTGACTGCTTCGACTAGTGTTTTTATTTTCGTACCAACACTACCAACATCAGTTGGGACATTAGCATTAATTTTCCCTACAGCTCTACCTAAACTCGTCATGGCATGTGCGATTGCTTCAAGTGTCACTAGACCAGCACCAGCAATCAGAGCCCCAACACCAGACGATACTAATGCACCAAGCACAGCAGCAAATACAGAAATCGCAGCAACTGCAATCCCCATGTTAGCCATCTTAGCTGCAACACTACCAACATCAGTTGGGACATTATCATTAATTGCTTTCATACCACTAGACAAATCTTTCATGACAAAAGATATTGCTAGAACAGCCACAACACCAGTAGCTAGTACCTTTTTAGCACCTTTGATTTTATCCAGAGCTAGACCGATAACTGTAGTAGCTCCTCCGATACTTGCAACTGCTACGCCCATTACTAATAACTTGCTAGCAACAGTACCCAAATCTGGCAAAGTTTCCAGTTGCTTTACGGCTCTGATAGCTTCTTCAAAGACTTTTACAGCACCGAAAACTAGCGCTAAGCTACTAGCTCCTCTTGCAAATCCATTTAATGAGTCTAGTAAAGGTTGAAATTGAAGCGCAGTACCCACACCCGTATCACCAGTAGGAACACTAGGAATTGATGGGGTCTTAGGTGCAGTGGGTTTATTTTTCCCTATTTTGGCAAGATTTGCAACCAAAGTACCTGAAGCTTTTGCAGCACCAAGTAGTCCACTACCGAACGTTGCCAACGTACCTAGTACACTCGACCCAATTTTAAATCCAGCAAAGGCAAGCATTAATTTTGGAAGATTTGAGATAAGTTTTGCAATGGAATCAGAATGCTTTTCAGCAAATCCTGCTATGCCTTTAATGACATCAGTCACACCTTGCATAGCACTTTTAAACTTATCAACGTTCTTAGTACTACCAAACTTGCCGTTAATTTTTTCTAAGCTACTGCCAATTGCACCGAGTGCGTCAGAAATTGGCCCCTTAACTTGATTGAATGAACTTTTTAAGACATTACCATATTTCGATAACTTTCCAATGAAACTACCAATGTTGATTTCTGAAAAAGTCTTATCGATCCAGTCTGTTAATTTTTCAATCTGTGGCCCGATTAAAGGAAAAAGCTTATCACCTATGCGAATTGCAACTGATTCTAAAGCACCAAACATTTGCTCAATCTTTGCTGGTAGGTTATTTTGCATATCTTCTGCCATTTTATTAGCCGCACCATTTGATTTTTCAAATGATTTGGTTAACTGTCCTAACTTCTCAGGACCTGCAGAGATTAGTGCGAGCATACCAGATAAAGATTCTTGACCATATAATGTCACTAGAGCATTTTGTTGTTGTTCAGGTGTTAATCCTTTGAACGCACCTTGTAGCATACCCACTTGGTCAGTCAAAGATTTCATGTTGCCATTAGAATCATAGAATGATAGCCCCAAATTTTGCATGACACCAGTCATTGCATCTGTTGGTTTCGCTATACGTGATAAAGCGCCACGCAGAGATGTACCAGCCTGAGACCCTTTAATACCACTGTCTGATAGAATACCAACAGCAGCCGCAGTTTCCTCAATAGATATTCCCATAGCATGAGCAACTGGTGCAATGTATTTCATTGCTTCACCCATATCAGCTACTTCTGCATTTGTTTTAGCAGCTGCTTGTGCAAATACATCAGCAACATGGCCTGCTTGACCAGCTTCTAATCCAAAGCCACGAAGTGCAGATGCGCTATTTTCAGCTGCAAGTGCTACATCTCCACCTGAAACCGCTGCAAGTGCAAGTACACCATTCATTGATTCATAGATTTCTTTAGTATTGAAACCCGCTGAGGCCATATTTTCCATGCCTGCCGCAGCTTCAGTTGCACTAAATGCTGTTTTTGCACCTAAATCAATTGCTTGAGTTCTCAGTTGAGCAAAAGAAATACCTACTTCATCAGAGATAGCATTTACTCTTGACATTTGCTGATCAAATCCACCAGCTATGTCATATATCTTCTTACCCAATCCAATTGCCGCAACAGTACCAGCAACTGCAGCAACCTTGGCTACACTCATTAGCTTATTACCAACTGTCGATACAGAGGTATTTATTTTATCAAAACTATTTTTGATTTCTGAGCCAAATTGCTTAAAGGCAGGGCCACTTCCTAGAATGATTGTCTTCATTCTAGAGACAGCACTCGACACTTTCGAGACTACCGAACTCATTGCTCCTGAAACAGCTGATTTTAAGCTTGAAAAAGTTGACGAAAATTTCTGAGCAACATCACCTAGATTTAGCTTCGAACTAACTCGATTCCCGAAGCTACCAAATATTGCTAGAATTTTTTCGGTTGAAGATTTGACAACATTCGAAGCGGTACTCATTTTAGATTTTATGCTAGAGTTTAATTTATTTATTCCAGCTGCTGCCGCATTCCCTAAAGACTGGAATGCTTTAGCGGGACCTGAAATTTTATCTTTAAACTCTTGCATATTACCAGTGGCCTTTTTTAAACCACTGTTTATTTTATTTAATACACCAGTAAATCTATCATTTAATGTAAAGCTTGCGCTTAAACTAGTCATCTCTTCACCTCCATTCTATTAATGTTTAGATTTTATTTTTTTAGACATTTTATCTTCTGCATCAAGTTTTATGTCAATAAAGGCCATCAATATACCACGTTCCTTAACAGACATTTCTGAAAAAACAGACGGTAGTAAGCCGTTATTATGATATGCGTGATATGCATACCAAAAATCACCTGACTCACTACCGTCTTCCATTAGTTTTTTACTTCTTCTTTCACATCTTCTTCACTATCGAAGCCATTCAATTCAAGAACTTCTTGAGAAAGGTTTGCATACTCACCAGAGAACAGCATCTCTTTAAGTGTTGCAGCTGCATCTCCATCTGTTCCGTAAAAAGCTTGAAGTTCCGCCTCTTGCAGATCAGGATATTTCACACAACGAACTAGCAAGGCATCAGTGTACTTGTCAATATTCAAATCTTTAATACGATTACCGCCTTTTGCAATGCGAGTAGTTGTACTATTTTTTTTCAGTGCATCATTTTCTGTTTCTCGAATTGTTTGAATGACAAAAGGTTCTGAGAATCTTTCAAAAGATACTTCTCTTGTTACAGCTTCGGGTGCGATCATAAATGATTTAATGTTCATTTTTTTAATTCTCCTATTTTTAACCTAATTTAGGGTCTGTAAATGCTTCAAGTAAATCAGCATCGTCAAACGTAAAGTCTACATCTTCATCTAATGTTTCAGACTCAACATCTAATTTTGCAATGATGATTGAGTCGAAAAGCACATTCTTAATTAACGTAGATTGACGTCCAACTGTCGATTGTGGATCGTCGTTGGTAATTTTGATTGTGATATCAGGAATTTTTCCTGATTTCAAATAGCTAATACCAATTTTTGCAAATTCAGAGGTAACTTTATGAATCGTCATTGATCCAGAACCTGCTGCGCCTGTTACCTTTTGTTGCGTCATACGTTTACCTAAGACTGGCACTTCTGTCTTAGTTAGTTCAACTGTTGCCTCGATATTTTTTAAGAAAAACATCGGAATATTACGACCATCAATCGTCATAAAAGCCGTACCTTCACGACCATTGATTACGTCACCTGATTTTAAGAATCCCATATTTGTTTATCTCCTTTCTTATTGAACGATTACAAGCATGTAGAGTTTTTCCATAGCGTCAATTGGTGTTACAGCTACCTCTACATAAATTGAGTCTTTATCATTTCCTGCTACAACATTGATATCATCTGGGCTAAACGCTTCAATTGCACCGCTTGCTACTAACGAATCAAAATAAGCAATACGATTTGCTTTAAACAATTCACGACCATCAACGTCATTGTTAACTTTACCAATATAGAAGTCCTCAAACGTCTGTTTAGTATTATTAGCAACATCATCAAGCACACGAAGTACTCGATTTTTAGAGAAAGCCTTTGATTTCTCTGCACCATAAGTCAACAAGCTATTAATGTCTTGCTCAACAACCGCTGTGCCACGTTTTTCAGTAAAAACAAACTCACCTGCTTTTAATGCTGCAATAATATCTGAATCAACATAACGAGGACTAACATCAACTGCGCCATCATAAGCCGTATACGTCAAAGACTGCGCAACACCAGCTGAAGCAGTGGCACCTGCAACCCAACCGGTAGCTTTTACAGCGTCAATAACTGTCCCATCTGATAAAATGACACCATTCTTAACATTAATGACTGACTCATTATCTGCTGCATATCCAGCAACGACTACTTGGCATTTCCGACCCTCTTCATCACGCAAACGCTTAATGAAATTGGTACCAGCTAATTTTACTGTTTCATCTGCAACTGGTAATGCTAATGTATTGAAATCAAATAACTGAATTTTAGAAAAGAAATCTAAGTAGTCTGCTGCGATAGGTGCATTAGATGTCCCACCTGTTAGCGCAACAGTTGCAACTATTGGATTACCTTCTCCTGTAAATGAAACCAATTTATTTGGAACTAAGTCTTTCAAATTTTTGATAGATTGACTATCTTTTTCAACACCGTTAAGATAAGTTAAAACATGATAAACTGTATCGTCATCTGGATCACCTTTGACGACAATATTAATATTATTGCCGCCTGTCCCTGCATACAAAGCATTAACAGTTAAAGCATCAGAAGAAGCACTAGCTTTTGTACCTCCTCCAACACGGCCTAAAAGTACCACTGCAGCACGTTTTAAGGTTTCTTTTAACACAAGTAATTCTTTCTGATTCAACTCACTTGCGTAATCCTCTAAACTTGTTGAAGCAGTAATTTCTTTGATTGCTGTTGGTCCATACGGTAATTCTAATGGTAATGCAACAACCCCATTTGTTCCTTCTGCTGTACCAGTTCCACCGTTTGCTTTCAAATTAATATATGCGCCTGGTCTCACTTTATTTTGTGTTGTAAATTTTCCACCTGCCATTATTTCACTTCTCCTTTCAAAATCTTACTTAGTAATTTTTTTGCCTCAGAAACAGAATATAAGACATCTTGAGCAACCACAGCCTTCAAGAAATCTTTTTCATTTCTTGTAAACTCCTTGGATTGAGTCAGCTCATCTATCGTAAATTTTGTTTCTGTCTTAGGCAAAACTTCATCAGTTACATTATTTGATGTAACTAGTTTCTTTTTAGTTGCCATTAACTATTTCTCCTTTTTGTTCTAACACATTCATAGGCGTCGATTCTTGCACGTATTGACCACGATAGCGCACTTTAAAGGTAAAGTTCAACGCACCATCAATTGGCTCGCATTTACGCTCATATAGCTTTAGATTGACATCATCAATAACCAAGAAATTGTCAAGTAACGTGTTACGCATCGTGGCCAGTTGCTTATTGACATTCTTATCAGTCTTTGGAAAATACACAGCACAGAAACGATGCATTCGCATTTCGTAATTTGTCAGCTCATCTTTCGACTGAGTACTAATTTCATAAACATAAAAAGATGGCTCTTTAAACCCTTGTGGCTGATTTTCTCGGTAAATATTGATACCTGGAATAATCTTAGATAGTTGTTTTCCAATACCTGTTATAATATCCATCAACTTACCCCAAATCTTTTAAGATACTCTAGAAACCTAGCCTTTAAAATAGGGTCAACGTTATACTCAACCTCATCCATAGCCGCTTCAACAAAGAATTGCCCTTCTACCCAGCCACTATGATCAGCCTTACGGTGACCATCATTCACATAAGGGCCATACTCAGTATTATTGTAAGCTTCTACAGTATACGAACTTCCCAATTTTTGAGCAGACTTTAAAAACCAGTTTCTCGCTAAATTACCACCAGTTCGTGAATTTTTAGTATCCGTAAACTTTAGCAACTTACCACCACGAACGAAAAATATCGTATCGTCATACTGGCCAACTGGTGTATTTAGTTTTAGAGATGATAACATGCCATTGCCAATTTCATTAGCAAGATCTAAAAGAAAAGGCTCATCTGAAAGCATTGAGTCAAAATGCTCCGCAAACTCTTCGAATTCACTAAAATCAAAATCAAAGTCTTTACTCATGCTTTCACCACCTTATTCACCATGAACTCCTGGTGTGTAGCATATGATGAAAAACTCTCGCCACTTCGTTCATAGATATTAGTCTTACCATGCCTGTCTGTCACTAAAATTCTGCTACCAACTGGGATATCGTACTGAGGGCTACAGTAAATATATGGCGAAAGTTCGGCGACAGCATACTTATCTTGACTTGCTGTACTACTCTGGCGTTTCTGAGCAATCCTACAAGGCTTGTTAAATAGATAATCTTGCCAATCCCCATCACTAAATGGATCATCTTCATTTTTACTGGTGCCAAACAACTGAACTGTCATTGTACTATCATAATGCTTTTCAAACGATTTACTTGCAAACTCATATATATCCATTCACAACACCTCACAATAGCTTTCTAAAGCGATTAAGCGTTCGTGTATAGTTTCGTATGAATGATGATGTACGGAGCGCAGACAACCCCTGAATGATTTCTAGTGACGTTGTCTTTGAGATGGTAAAATCACCTTCAGTTAAACTTTTAACTTCACTCTCCACCCCATGATCTCCACCGAGATTAAACTGAATTTCATTAAATGCATCAATAGCCATTAAAATTGCTACATTGTACAACTCAGTAGGTAACACATCTATATGACAGTAAAGTAGTATTTCATTAACTGCCGTTTCTACTCCAAACAAAAAAGCATCATCTAATGATTTATCATCATCTATAATGCCCTTAAGTTTTTTGAATGTGACTAGCAATTTTTGAAGTAGTTCGTCCATAAAAGGATACCTCCTTTTTATGCACCAGTTCCAGCAGGTACTGGTGGAATATCAACACTGATTTTATGACGTAAGCAGATAATACCAATCTTTTTATCCTCACGGACTTTCTTCCAGTTTTTAGCAAGTACTAAGTCCGCATTTGTTGGTGTCGTATCAGATACTGTGTCATTAGTGAAAGATAAACCGAACGGATGAATCACACGAGCACGGCGAACATATAACATATTTGCGCCTTTTGCTTTGTCACGATCTGGTTCATAAGTCACCATATCCTTAGGCGTTGCTGTGTTACGACCAAATGCCCCAGTAGCGTATAAATATGTTTCATACACACCATCTACAGGAATCAAAGTATCATCTTCAACAACACGCATTCCAAGGTATGTATCGAAACCAGACTTAGAATCTGATGCAGGAATGTAGTGTTTGGTTTGAACATTTTGCTTTTCTAATTCTGCTTTGACCTTTGAGTGCATTGCAATTACTGTTAATTTTGCACGAGAAGTGCCTAGAATAGAACGTGCATCGATAACCATCTCAGGACTGATAACTGGATTGGCTGCAGTTGATTGATCAGAAACGTGAGAATCCAACAAAGCACCTTTATTAGTCCCAGTACCTTTAGCAAATAAAGCCTTAATGATTGCTTGCATAATTGCTTGGTCAGACATCAAGGTATAATCTGCAAAGTCGTTCAAGATTTGAGTAGCAGGGTTGCTACCAGAAACAATAGCTGCTAGATCAGTATAGCTTGCACCTGATCCACGATATAAAACTGCTGCAATTTGTTTTTTAGCGGTAACTTTGCCAGTTTCCAACGATTTATCTTCGTTCAAAACTTGGTCAGTCAATCCTGTTTGTGACCACTCTGGCATAGTCGTTAATAGACCACCAGCTGTAATATTTGCATCAAGTGTAGGCGTTGGCACCATAATACCCGATTGAATAAAAGCTGAGTGTTGCTCAGACTGATAATTGGTATATTTCGTGTACTGTTCTGGAGTAATTGTATCCAGAATTTTTGTGATTTCATTAGCCATTTATACTAATCTCCTTTTTCCATTTGTTGTTGGATGAATGCATCCACATCATTTTCTTTCATTGCCTCTTCGAATGAAGCATAAACTTTGCCTTCTTGACCACCTTTGGGATCATATCCACCACCCTTAGTACCTAAGTCAAACAAATATGCTTTATCTTTTTGCAATGTTTCCAATTGACTATCAAGTCCAACGATATTACCAGACCCATCAAGTTTGACCTCATCTAAATTTAGCAATGCTCGAATATCTTTAGGGTCACGTGCTTTTGTTTTTCCTAAAGCTTCTGTTAATGCACTGTCAAATTTAGTTGTAGCAATTTGATCATTTAATGCCTGTGTGTCTTTGCTGTATTTATCTTGCCATTCTTTCAATTGGCCTGATAAATCATCATTGTCTTTAACAGACTTCTGCAATTGTTTCAAATCTTTATCTCGACTTGCTAACTGCTCCTGCAAACTAGAAATTGTCTCCTCTTTCCCTGTTAAATTGGTATTCGCTTTTGTAATTTCAGCACCATGTAAAGCCATTACCTTTTTAGCAGTTTCTTCGTCAATACCTAGTTCAATTAACTCTTCTTTCTTCATGTGTTCCTCCTAAGAATATTTTGAGTGGCAACTACCACTAGTGAGCTGTCTTTTAGAGACTTCCAAGCAGGTCTAGTGTAAAACAAAAAGCCGCATTGCTACGACCTTTTTATATAAGAAAAGCACACAGTCTATTAACCGAGTGCTATATTTCAGATAATTTATCAATTATAGTTTCAATTTTCAATCCCTCACCTTTGATTTCATCATCAATTGCAAAAGACATCATGGCATCTTCTAGACTTTCTATCAGCTTATCGTAACTGTCATCATCATACTTAGTTTTGACTGATACGAACTTAGAAATGTATTTTATTTCTTCTAGCGTTAAAACTTCACTTAAAATCATTTATATCACCCCTCCTTAGTATACTTTCTAACTGTACGACTTCCAGTCTTGTGTGTAGTAATAACTGTTCCAGTCTCAGGATTGACAACAACAGAAACGTTTAATCCAACGTACTTACGAGATACACCATTACTATCAATTTTATCAGGCCTAATATAGATTGGATTTTGTAAAGCGTCCTTTATTTCACTAGGGCTTACTGATCGACCTATTGTACGTTCTGCCAAATGTTGGCTTGTCTGTTTTATCTCTATGCCATCAACTGTTTTCATACCAATTATAGCATTATTTGCCTGATAATGTTGCCCTTTCAACCAATCATCATAACTAACAAAATCAATACGTTCACCCTTTCCTGTTTCAGGATTACGAGACCAACGTTTAAGATGCACCCAACCATCAATATATGGTAAGCTACGACAACGACAATTAGGATGGCTCCCTCCCGGTGGTGGATCTTGATTGCCATCTACCTCAAATACTTCACTATCCATAGACGCACAGTATTTACAAGTGTGCGTCTCTAAAGTTGCCATCCATTGCCACTGTTCAACGTTGGTTTCACGATAGCCGGCCATAGATGCCATCTCAGCAATATGAGCTGACTCAGTTTGAACTAGTGTGTACATCCTGTTAGCTGCAACGCTATCAAAACCTGTCATCATCTCTTTTTTTATTCTGTCTATACCCCAGCCATTGACAGCACCTTGAGATAGAATTTGTGTTAGTTTATCTGGCAATTTATCAGCCAGGTTTCCCCACACTCGACTAGAAAAATTTGAACCCTCCCAAGGTGTAGATAGAATAATCTTTAATTTATCGGCATTATATTTTCCCCAGTTAATTGGCAATGTAAAGGCACCATTATCGGTCAACTTATAAATAGTTTGATACAAGGTTTCTTTAAACTGGTCTTTTAGATGGCTGCTTAAGGATTTATCTTCTTGATTAGCTGCTTCAGCAAGTTGAATATATAACTCACTCTTCAAAGCATCTAACCTTGATATTCTACTGCGAAAGTATTCACGATTTAACTCATCATCGTAGCCTCCATCAATAGCTTTTTGCCTAAATTCTTGAAGAGTAAACTTCCACGACTGTTGATCACTTTTACTAATTAATAACCTAAGCTCATCTAAATCTAACTTGTCCTGATTAGCCCATCGGTTTAAAAAGATATCAATCGAATCAGATATGGAATCTCTTATAGGAACAAATCGTTTATCCATCTGTCTTAAGTAGCGTTTATCTTTGGACTCGTTAAACAACCATAAGTCTAAAAATCGTTGTTCCCAATAACTAGACATATGCAATCACCTACTCATCAGTATCTTTTTTAGTTTTTCGATAATCATCTGCCATACGATTATCAGACTGGACTTCTTTTTCTAAAGCATCTAATTCATCTTGCCAATCTTCAACAATTGGGTTGGATTTAGCTATGGCTTCTTTAGATGTTGTAGGTGCTAGCTTACTGATAATATCTGCTTGTTCCAAATCGTTGTTTATTTGAGTACGTGTCCATGTCTGTTTGACAGAAACATCTGCATCTTTTCCATAAAAACGTAGAATAAACCGAACTAATTCAGCAAAACCAATTCTAAACTCTGTTTCAAGTCCGGACGCTTTCAACTCAAGTAGTGAATACATTTGCTTGAGGGCCACGCCAGAATTATTTTGACCGATATTCTTTTGTGGATCAACACCTTGGCCAAGGACAAATATAGCTTCTCTTGTGATTTCTAAAATCTTCACACGAGCTTCTATTGGGATATCAATCGCCAGAGTATCCACGCCTCCCTGTTCTTCTTTGTCAGCGTCCAACTTAATCAACTTGTATTTGTTCAAGTCCTCCAGAAATTGTTTTTTATCCTCACCACCATAATTAGTTAAAACAAAAATAATTTCTTGAATATCATCAACATCATTAACGAAGCCACTGAATACTTTATCATAGACATCAATCTGCTTTTTGATTTTACTCAAATCACCCAGTTCAATATGATTATTTCTAAAAGGTATAAAAGGAATTTCGCCCCACTCATGAGTATACGTATCAGTTAAGCCAATAGCTGCTCCCGTTGCAATATCAATATCATGAAACATATTATAAAGTTTCAGGTCATCTTGTACTGTCTCCCCTTTATCTTTATAAAAAGCCTGACACTCTTTTTCATTCCAGTATTCGTAAACAGTGATAACACCCCCATCTTCTTTGTAGTCATCATAGATGCGTAGAACACCTTCTAATTGACCATCTAAAGACTTAGAAAAGATTGGGATAATCTGCTTGCTATCGACTACGGCATATCGGAAAAAACTACCAGTATCACCCTTTTTTGTTGTATCTTTCCAAACATGAAGCCATGCAATACCAGCATTAGCAGCATTAACAGCTAATTGCTTTGCTATCTTAGGGTATGAATCCCCAAGTAGCTTAGTTATATCGTTATTTAGTTTGTCGTCATCAACATCAAACGTTGGTGGTACGGCCATCGTATAACTCGCCTTCTGATCAACAAGCAATTGATACCACGGATGGCTAATTCTATTATCCGCATTTCTTAATGGATTGTCCTTATCATCAGTTTTTTCTTCAACTGGATTTTTAAAGTTCAGAATATCATTCTCGTTTCGGTAATAAGCTTCTGATTTTCCAGTAGCTTTGTTGCTTTCAATAAGCTTTGATTGGCTACGCTTAATAATCTTTTTTATGCTATCTATTTCCAAACTGATACACCTCCTTTAGGTTTTATAATGATTGTATAGCAGAAATACCTGACCGCATCCATTGCGTGGTCATTAGTCTTAACTGGCTTATCCTCCCCACGATCTGTTGCCTTTACATCCCAGATATAAGAGTTGAACTCCTTAAGTGTATTAACACATTCTTTGCTAAACTGTATTTTCTCTTCATTCAGTAATGAACCAACAAATCTAATACCATCAATCACATCATTTTTAGCTTTCTTAATTCTAAACCCACGTTGCTTCAACTCCGCAATAAATGATGCAGCAGAGGGGTCAACAATTATCTTTTTAATTTTGAATCCTTTGGTAAACTCCTCAAGCTCATCTGCAAACTCTTTATCAGTCTTTTGTTTCTTTTCATCACGTCCTGAGTAGTAGAATTCTTTAGTACAATACCAAATGCCATCTTTCCCTTTTCGCCATAATAGAAAAACGGTCGCATTTTGCGTACCGTAGTCAATACTAATATAGATGTCATCAAGCATAAAATCAGTTGCTTGATCATATACGTGTTTGGCCATGTCAAACATATCATAGATAATCCCTTCAGCAACAGTCCAAAGTCCTAAGATATAACGTTTGTAGAATACACCTGAATACATGCTGCGATAACGTTTTTTGATACGTTCTGACAGGCTTAAGTTATCATCCATTGTGAAATGCAGATAGATAAGATTTTTATCGCTGATTTTATCTATCCAATTTACTTTAAACCAGTGGTAAGGTCCATCTGGATTGCAGTTGAACCACATCTTAGAACCATCTACAGACAAACGACCAGTCGCCTGATTGACAAATGATTCAGGCATCAAGGCCACTTCATCAAAAAACATACCTGCTAATGTGATACCTTGAATTAGGTCTTGTGACCGCTCATCTTTACCACCAAAGATGTAGAAGAAGTTTGTGACACTTCCTTTTGATACCTCTAACAAGTTGTCAGCTCTGTGGTCTTTAAAGTTATAACCTCTAGCAAACAGCATCAGCTTTAACCAGAACAAAACATTCCGTCTAAAAGACCCGATCGTTTTACCAGCCATGCCAAAGCTCTGATTGTCAAACGTGAACATGGACCACATTACAAACGATAGAGACATCGAGATAGTTTTACCAGAACGGATAGCACCATCTGCAATAATTCCGTCCATATCTCTCACTGCAGATTTCTTAGTCCACCATGTCAGAATTTGCTTTTGCTTACGGCTAAATGGTTTAAACTTAAATACTTTCTGCTTCACTCTTCGGGCCATAATTCCTCACCCTCCGATTCTAAAGCATCAAGGAAACCATCATCTTCACGTTCAACAATATCATCTCGATCAGCAGTTTTAGCTTTAAGATTACTAATTTGCGCATTCATTAGTTCAAGTTTCAATCTACGTTCATCTTGATCATCAGCAATAGCCACAAATTGTTTAATTAGATTTGATAGGGTAGACATAGCACGAGACTGTGCATTCATAAAGTTTGCTTGCTTATCCCAGGCGAATTGGATGTCATAGGTGTTACCAAACTGCCCTTCAGCTGATACTTCTTTGGATAGGTCATTAGAACTATCGACAAACATAATCTTTTGAGCCCTGATAATTGCAGTATATTGAATCATAATAGAATCCCAAATCATATCAGACTCAGATTTACTTCGCATTGCCTCAATAATTTCGGCCGTTTCTGCAGGTAACCATTTAGAAAAGAGTCCATGCGTCACTGCGTTATGATTCTCCTTTGGGGCAGATCCTCCGTTATTACCTACTGCATTCTTATTATTTTGGGGTGCACCTACTTTTTTAGGGTGCACCTTTTTTATTGTGGGTGCACCCTTATTTTTAGTCCATCTATATCTCCGAATCCAAGATTTGAAAGTATTTACTGAGATGCCCAATTCTTCAGCAATATCCTTATATTTCCAGTTTTTTTGATACAATTGCAAGGCTTTTTCTTTGATTTTTTCCGTCATATTAACACGCCAGCACCCCCTTTCGTTAATTGTGTTTGTTTTGTAAAATAAAAAGCCAGAGCTCATGCTATGACCTTTGTTTATTTATTGGTAATTTATACTACCGCACTACCATAACATTACATGTCGCATGATTAACAACATATTGT
>JAKDQI010000113.1 GCA_030454995.1 Pseudolactococcus plantarum
TTTTGGACAGTTCTAATGAACACTTGTAATTCCTAGTATAGCACAGAAATAAAAACGGCCAATAGGGTATACCCTATTGGCCTTTTTTGTTTTGTATTCCTTTTAGTATTGGTTGTAAATTTCAACAATCTATAACATTAAATAAATGTTTTTGCAATTAATTATGATGAGCCAAGAGTTATCGATATTTTGAGCTTACTTTGATTTCTTTTACTTATATAGTATTTAAGTACATTCTCCCCCACATATCCATCTCCTTGATCAAAGGTACGAGAGAATAACCCAATTTCGTTAAATGATAAGTTGTTTTAATTGGTACACATGTCGCATTAATAGTTTTATATACAACATGATCATTAATTAAATCAGTTAGTTGTAAAGACAGCGTTCTACGATTACAACCGGATAATGAACGCAGTAGTTCGCTATATCGGAGGGGTCCTGTCATTAGTCGGCATAAAATTATGCTTTTCCATTTACCATCAATTATTTTAATTGTGACATCTAAGGGGCAAACTTCATTATGTCTAGTAAGCAAATTTGCTGCTTCCATAAAACCACTCCCGTCCTTGTTTATGTTATTACCTATTATAGTTAGTTTTCTCGTTTATGGAATTTTTTTACACTAGGTAAACAAAAATTCACGTATTGCCTTTTTGACTTTTAATACTAGCATTGCTCATAAGGGGTGACTAACATGACAAAAACTCTTGTCGATCCACAGGTCACGATAAAAAGATCCAAGATAAGTCCCAATAATACATGGGTAAGAACATATTCATGCGTTGATAATTCTGTCATAGGTGAAAATGTTTTTATAGGATTCAAATGTAACTTAAATTATGCAGTAATAGGAAAACGGACTCAAATAGCTAATTCTTGCTGGCTTTCGGTACGTTTATCGTAGCCTTAATTGCATTAATTGTTGAGCTGATCAAAAGTCAGCAAAAAAAATAATCCGTCTTAGCTTTTGGCAGGGCTAACGGATTATTTAATCTAATATTAAACTTTGCCACCGTCTTAAACGGTTCTACATGGGAAGTCCTGTTCTAGCGGGGCTTCCTTTTTCTGTCTACATTATAGCATGCCTATAACGGACTTGCGACTATTTTAAGTGTAGTTTCTCAAAGGCTAGAGAAACAATTGTTCGTTTTTGAAGATATGTAGGAGCAACGGCCTAAGAACCATATATAGTGGTATAATATGTGATGAAAAACTACATGTAGTGTTTGGGAGGTGCAATTCTTGGTTCAAGAGAAACACAACAAACTATTGAGCGCAATAATTTCGATTGGTCTTTTAAGCTTTTTAGGAATAGTGGTTGAAACAGCGTTAAACATAACCTTCCCACAATTAACAACGTATTTTTCTATACCTATCAGTCAAGTTCAATGGTTGACTACTGGATATATGCTAGTCTCAACTAGTTTGATTCCATTGGGTTCATTCTTTTTAAGACGGTTTCGTGTGGTAACTTTATTTAGAGTTTCGTGCTTAAGCTTTTTAGTCGGTACGTTGATTGCAAGCTTTTCCAACAGCTTTAATTTAGTTTTGCTAGGCCGCTTATGTCAAGGCATTGCTGATGGAATCGCGTTACCGTTGATGTTTGCTGTCGTACTAGATCAAGTGCCAAAGAAAAAAGTTGGCACTTTTATGGGGATAGGTAGCTTAGTTATTGCCTTTGCACCAGCAGTGGGGCCCATATATGGTGGCATAATTCAGGACACATTAAATTGGCATTTTCTATTTATAATTTTAATACCAATTATTATGGTTACCTGGCTGCTTGGTGAGCTTAGCATTGAACAAAGTTCACCGGTTCATTACGTTCCCTTTGATGTCCGTGGGGGCATTTTCTTGGCCATTTTTTTGACAACGACGTTGATGTTTATTGCTAACTTGACTGCTAACAGTAGCTCTTTTAAATTGTATTTGTTTTTACTAGGAACAGCTTTTTTTAGTGGCTTACTTTTCCTTCTTAATGAGAAGCATAAGAGCCATAAATTATTGGAATTAAGTCTCTTTAAAAACAAACGCTTTTTGCAGTTGTTAAGTGCTTTTTTTCTATTGCAATTCAGTTCTTTGAGTATGTCATACTTAATCCCTAATGTGCTACAAATACTTTTTGCCCAATCACCTGGTTTGGTAGGTTTTCTAATTGCTCCTGCCGCTGTGATTGATGCAGTGCTATCGGTGGTTGCTGGTATTATTTACGATAAAACTGCACCCCGCTTACCCATTATAAGTGGCTGTATAATCATTGGACTGACCTTTTTGGGCGCCAACCTATTTACACCAAGTATTGGCGGGCTGGTTTTAATATATATGCTTTTTATGGTGGGATTGAGCTTTAGCTACAGTAACATCATGACCTATAGTTTGTCTCAATTACCTGCTGGGTTAGTAAATGATGGTAATTCGATTTATATGACGGTTCAAGCTTATTCAGGAGCAGTTGGAATTGCAATATCGTCCTCTATTGTTTCTTTATTGCAGAAACAACAAGGGAGTGTAATTTCAGGGACAAAATGGGGGTTAGCAATCAATTTCTTGATTTTGTTTTTTGTTGCCGTATTCACAATTTCTCTATGCTTGATAGCTTTACGAAATAAAGTAATTAAAGGAGATAAAGAGTAATGAGTTTAGATGATATAAAATCATTTTCTAAAGAAAATATGGCCTTTGATCCAACTGGGCATGATTTTCTTCATGCCCAAAGAGTGGCTAAGTTAGCTCAGAAAATATATACAGAAGATTTTAAAAAAGATGAAACTGATATTGGTCTGTATGTTGTGAAAGCAGCTAGCTATTTGCATGACACCATAGACGAAAAAGTCACTGCAGATAAAAAGAATAGACTGAGAGAAGTACGAATTATACTTAGCCATGAGAATATTGCAACTCCGGCTAGAGAAGACATTTTAGATATTATCCAACATATGTCATATTCTGACAACATTGAACACCATTACCAGCTTTCTAACGAAGGTAAATGTGTTCAGGACGCTGATAGACTTGATGCACTAGGTGCAATCGGCATAGCACGTGCATTTGCTTACGGCGGGCACGCTGGACAGGAAATATACGATCCCAAAATATCAGTGAAGGAAATCAAAACACACGATGATTATCGCCATCACAAAAGTACAACCATCAATCACTTTTATGAAAAGCTACTGAAATTAGCAAGTTCAATGAATACCAGAACGGGAAAGCAAGAAGCCAGTCGTCGAACAAAGTATATGCGTGATTTCTTATCTGAATTCCAAATGGAAACAGGTGTAAAAGATGAGACATAATGAGTATCTATTAGATAAATCGTATTTCGAAAAAGTCGCTGCGCTTTTTAATAAAGGGCAGTCTGATCCCCAAAAAATCCTTGTCGTAGAGCACGCCGTGATTAACAGTTTGGATTTTATAGACTATTTATGTGAACACTACGAAGTGTACTTTATACCCAAGCCCAAAAGTATTGATCGTAAAGTCCTTAAACATTTATCAAAGACTTGTACAATATTAGATGTTTCTAGGAAAGAATTAGCAGGCGTTGATACACCTAACTTGATAAAGGAAATTGTCGGACAGGACACGTTTGCAATTATTGATATTGGTGGGTATTTTGTACCAAGATTAAGTGACATTCAGAAACAGTTTAAAGGTCAATTGGTTAAAATAATCGAGGATACGGAAAATGGCTACCAAAAGTATGAAGATAAGCTGTCCAATAATTCAATATCAGTCCCAATACTATCAGTGGCAAGAAGTTCTTTAAAAATTGAGGAAGATTTTTTGGTTGGACATGAGATTGTAGTCAAATCCGAAATCTTTTTAGCAGATTATGGAACGACGCTTTTAGGCAAGAAAGTACTAGTTATTGGCTATGGTAAAGTTGGCTCCAGTATAGCGGGTAATTTAAGAAAACGTGGTGCAATAGTCATAGTTGCTGATAAAAGGGCAATACGATTAGCTAACGCATTAGCCCATGGGTACCAAATAACTAATGATATATATACTGAGCTAATTGACGTTGATATTGTGTATATAGCTAATGGAGAGAAGTCTATTGATACTCTTCAACTAAAAAAATTGGATTTGAAACATATTTTATATAGCTTTTCTGTAACTTCAGCGGACGATACTTTTAAAAATAGTCAAATGATCAACAAATTACCCCACTATGGACACAATGGTGGGTATAAAATTTTAAAAACTAAAAGCAATAGGACTGTTATTCTAGCAAATTCAGGGAACGCAATTAATTTCACATACTCTATATCAACATTAGCTTCCTACGTCCAATTAACACAGGCTGAAATGGCAGTTATACTACAAAAAGACATTTCAGGTGAAGAAAATCAGGGAATTGTTGAATTAAATGAAAACGACAGAGAAAAAATTGCTAAAGAATGGTTGGCAGAGATATTTGAAGTTGTTAAAAGTTGAATTAAATAAAAAAACTTAAAGAATTATACAAATAAGCTCTGGTTGCTACCGACAAAGAGATTTTAAGCTGTTTTTAGTTGCTGCTAAACTTTGATCGTAGTATTAAACAAAAATTAAGCGCAACTTTCACTGAAACAGTTGATAACAATATTAAGATGAAATTTGGTTTCCTCGTCAAAGTTTCTGTATAATAGATTAAGCAGGAAGTTTTAAGGGCGGTGGCTGTCTTTTCCCTTGCGAGGTGAGGCCCATGGGAACATGGAATAATCTTCAGGAAGGTTTCACAGTCAATGAGCGTCTTCCAGACACTCTCGTTGATGTTGCTGTTTGGCACGTTTTTAATCGCGCTACTCAGCTATATCGACAAGCACCACAAATAAAAAAGCCGCCCCGATTATAACTTTGGCGAGTTACGGGACGACATTAATATAGTTTTGTAATTATGCCACCGCCTTTGAAGCGGCTTGCGTGGGAAGTCCTGTTTTCGGCGGGGCTTCCTTTTCTGTTTCCATTATAGCATGTCCTTTAAAAGCTGGCTAACGTTTCGGACTTTGATCGTATTCAGGATCAGGTTGTTTGATTTCCGGATTTTCTTCAGCAAATGCTCTCAGTTGTTTTTGAGTTCGATCACTAATTTCTTGGTGCACATCGTTTAACTGGTTTTTAAATTGCGCTTTCTGTTGTGGACTAGTTGCCTGGTGAATTTGTTGTTGCAAGCCTTGATAGGACTTATTAAGTTCCTGAGCTGATAGCTTTTTTAGATCATGCTTAGGTTCTTTTTGTGCTTCTTGTAAGCCTAATTGTTTGGTTAACCCGTCGCTAAGCTCAATCACTTTGTTGCTAACTTGCTGGATTTCACTTAAAGCGCTATGGATCACGGCTTTATCTTTAGCCCAGGTAGCCACATACCCGAGTGAGTAGTTACTGGTATCAACACCAATATTTTGCATGGCAACATACGCAACCGCTTCGGCTTGGGTTTCCTGATAGGCTCGTGGCCGATCTTTAAAGGCTGATTTTAATCCATGTAACTGACTATGTGCATATTCATGATATAACGTCTTCAATTTTAAAGCATTATCGGGCTCATCACCACCAATAACAATTTCATTAGTGCTGGGTTGAAAATACCCTTTAGCCCCATTTAGCGTTGCTAAGGGCACTTCACTGACTTTAAGGTCGGTTTGCTGGTTTAAATAATCCTTGAACGCGTTATACAAGCTCGTCACGTTCTGATGATCGGCTAAATTTTCTTTGACAAAATCCTTGGCACTTAACACTGGTTCACCGCTAGTTTGTGACACGTCAAAGACGGGTAGATAGCGGTAACCGACAATGGCCCGTTCATCGGTAGTATCAAGTCGCTTTTGCTCAGCAGGTGTCAATTTCTTAATGATCGGAGCCGCAATCCGAATCGCTTTTGCGCCCCGGTTGACGGTGCGGTTAAAAGTCTTCTGCCATTGCTTAAAACCGGCGACTTGAGTGGCTTGCGGATTTTGCGCATAAATCAAATCAATGTTTCTGGCGCTATAATGATGAAATTTAGCCAGGGTATTAAGATACTGTTTAAATCGGTCACTATCGGTTAATTTTAGGATTTGCTGTTCAGCCTGGGCGACTAATTGTGCTTTCCAAGCCT
>JAKDQI010000114.1 GCA_030454995.1 Pseudolactococcus plantarum
ATAATTATCAGCTAACATTAACAACAGATGAAATTATGTATTTGACAATACATATCAGAAGAATTACGGCACAATAAAACACGTTCCTAAACTAAAAAAGGAGCTTTAAACACATGAATTATGAAACATTAGCTACAAAAATTGTTGAACTTGTTGGCGGAGCTGACAATATATCAGGATTAACGCATTGTGCGACGCGGTTACGATTTAATTTGAAAGATGAATCTAAAGCGCAGACTGAAGCATTAAAAACAACACCTGGTGTATTAGGAGTTGCAAAAGGTGGCGGTCAGTACCAAGTCATTATTGGTAATGATGTTGAAAAAGTTTATAAACTGGTACGGCCTTTCTTAAATGGAAACTTAGAAAATGATAAGGATCAAGGCGAGAAAAAAGGGTTAGGCAGTCGCTTTATTGACACGATTTCGAGTATCTTTACACCTGTTTTACCTGCTATTACTGCATCAGGGATGTTAAAAGCTGTGCTAGCCTTACTTGTTGCGTTTAAGTGGATAAGTGCACAGTCTCAGATTTATCAAGTTGTTAATCTAATGGCAGATGCCGCATTTTATTTTTTACCTTTACTACTTGCCATATCAGCAGCGAAGAAATTCCGTGCTAATACTTATTTAGCAGTCATGATTGGTGGTATATTGTTACATCCGACATTTATCCAGATGGTGATGGCAGCAAAACAAAGTGGGGATAGTATTCATTTCGGATTTTTACCAATTTATCCAGCAAGTTATGCTTCTTCAGTAGTCCCAATTATTTTAACGATTTGGTGCATGAGTTATGTGGAAGCATTTGCTAAAAAAATTACTCCAAAAATGATCAGCTTCTTTGTTGTGCCACTGATTACTGTGTTTGTAACTGGATTAATTGCACTAGTTGCTGCAGGGCCTCTAGGATTCCATATTGGTAATGGGTTAGCAAGTGTTGTATTGTTCTTGGACGCTCATGTTGGTTGGTTAGTGCCTATGGTCTTAGGGACAGTTCTACCGTTACTTGTCATGACAGGTACACATTATGGTATTGTGCCACTTGGTCCAGCAAATATTATGAATTTAGGATATGATACAATTATTGGCCCAAGTAACATGCCTTCAAACATCGCCCAAGGCGGAGCTGCTTTAGCAGTTGCTGTAAAATCTAAAAATAATGATATCAAACAATTAGGGTTCTCAAGTGGCTTTACTGCTGTATGTGGAATTACTGAACCTGCCCTTTATGGGATTCATTTGAGATTTAAAACACCTCTCTATGCCTCTATGCTAGGTGGTGGATTAGGTGGGCTATTTCTTGGCTTGATGGGAGTTAGACGATACGCGCCTGGATCACCAGGTTTATTAACCTTACCTGTATATATCGGAAAAGATGGATTTACTAATTTAGCTTACGCTGTGATTGGCTGTGTGATTGCATTTGTAAGTGCTTTTATCGCATCGTATATTTTGTTTAAAGAAGAAAAAGAAGAGAGTAAAGAAGTTGAGTTAATGCAAGAACTTGGTGAGCAAGAAAAACTCCAAAAAATATATGCACCAGTTACAGGAGAATTGATCCCGCTAACTGACGTATCAGATGATACGTTTGCCCAAGAAATTTTAGGCAAAGGGATTGCTATCTTACCTCAAAGTTCAGAATTCGTTTCACCGATAGCAGGTAAAGTCACGATGGTTTATGAAACGATGCATGCAATCGGTCTAGTATCAAATTCTGGGGCTGAAATTTTGATTCATATAGGTATCGATACTGTGAAGTTAAACGGTAAATATTTTACCTCACATATTAAAAAAGGAGATCAAGTAGCAGTTGGGACACCTTTGATGACGGTCGATTTAGCAGGCATCAAATCTGAAGGATTTAGTACTGAGACACCTATTATTATCACGAATTCAAATGATTTTGAAGAGATACTCCCTACTGATGAAAAAAATGTAGCGGCTGGTCAACCGATATTAAAGTTAATCAAGTAGAAAGAGAACTAAGCTAATGACATTTAAGAAAGATTTTTTATGGGGTGGCGCGACGGCTGCTAATCAGTGCGAAGGTGGATTTTCTGAAGGGTCTCGAGGGCTAGCAAATGTTGATTTGGTACCAAGTGGTGAGGATCGCTCTGCTATTATCAAAGGTGAGTTGAAACACCTGGCATTTGATGATGCGCATAGGTATCCTGCAAAAGTTGGCGTTGATTTTTATCATCATTGGGAAGCTGACTTAGCCTTGTTTGCTGAGATGGGCTTTAAAACGTTTCGTTTGTCTATCGCATGGACACGTATTTTTCCAAAAGGAGATGAACTCACACCAAATGAAGCCGGTCTTGCTTATTATGAAGCGATTTTTAAGCAATGTAAAGCATATGGCATCGAACCACTTGTGACGATTACTCATTTTGACTGCCCTGTTCACTTGATTGAGACATATGGTGGGTGGCGTAATCGAAAAATGATCACCTTTTATGAGCGACTTGTGAGGGTATTATTTACACGCTATAATGGGTTAGTCCGTTATTGGTTAACGTTTAATGAGATTAATATGATTTTACATGCGCCATTTTTGGGTGCTGGTATAGTATTTGATACAGATGAAAATAAAACGCAAGTGAAATATACTGCCGCCCATCATGAATTAGTGGCTAGTGCTTTAGCAACGAAGATTGCAAAAGAAATTAACCCTGATTTTCAAATTGGGTGTATGCTGGCAGCAGGTCAATATTATCCTGATTCAGCTAATCCTTTAGATGTGCAAGAAGCAGCTGACAAAAATAGAGAGAGTTTCTTTTTCTCAGATGTTCAAGTACGTGGTTACTATCCTAGTTATGCACTTAAAAAACAGGAACGAGAAGGCATCGTAGTACCTTTTGAGCCTGGTGATACGGCGTTACTAAGAGACAATACAGTTGATTTTGTATCTATCTCTTACTATCAAAGTCGTGTCGCAAAAGCGGAACAATCAAGTGATACTGCTTATGTAGCTGGCAATCTTTTTGCATCAGTAAAAAATCCTTATTTGCCAACCTCGCAATGGGGCTGGCAAATTGATCCGCAAGGCCTACGTATTACGCTAAATAGTTTATGGGATCGGTATCAAAAGCCACTTTTTATCGTGGAAAATGGCCTGGGTGCAAAGGATAAACTTTTGGCTGATGGTACCGTGGAAGATAACTATCGTATCGATTATCTAAGCGCACATATAAAAGCGATGAAAGAGGCGGTTGAATTAGATGGTGTCAACCTTATCGGTTATACTACATGGGGGTGTATTGATCTTGTTTCTGCTAGTTCCGGGCAGATGAGTAAGCGTTATGGATTTGTATATGTAGATTTAGATGATGCAGGCAAAGGTACGCTAGATCGGTATAGAAAAAAATCATTTTACTGGTACAAAGCTGTTATCGCATCAAACGGTGAAATAGTATAAGATACTAATGCTTTGGTAATCACTTTAAAAAATCATGTATCAAGATATCTAATGTGATACATGTTTTTTTGTATCTCTACTGAAAATATTTTCTGAAACAGACTAGAATGTAGCAATAGCAACCCTTTATGTGTTATAATAATCATATGATTTATGGCAATGGCGTTGATAATATAGAACTTTCACGAATTGAAAATGCAGTCACAAGAAATCCAAGATTTGCAAGTCGTGTATTAACAGATAAAGAATTTGCTAAATATATGACCTTGACTGGCAGTCGTCAGATTGAATTTTTAGGTGGACGATGGGCTGCAAAAGAGGCTTATGCTAAAGCCTATGGTACAGGTATTGGTGGTGCGCTATCCTTTCAAGATATGGAAGTGTTACCCAATGCTTTAGGGGCACCTAAATTTATCAAGCATCCGTTTTCTGATCGGGGCATGGCACACGTTTCAATTAGTCATAGTAATCTAGAAGCTGTTGCATTTGTTATTTTAGAAAGTCGTGAATAAAGCATGAAACCAAGTACACATCGGCCTACAAAGGCTGTGATTAATCTCCAAGCAATCCAAGAGAATATTAAGCAGTTCAAAAAGCATGTCGCTAAAGAAACTGAGATCTGGGCAGTCGTCAAAGCTAACGCCTATGGACATGGAGCGGATAGTGTATCAGAAAGTATTGATACATTGGTTTCTGGATTTTGTGTCTCAAATCTTGATGAAGCAATTGAACTTCGGAGTCATGGTGTCATCAAACCGATTTTGATTCTGAGTGGTATTGTCCCTGAGGATATTCACATAGCAGTTAACCTAAGATTGATTGTGACTGTACCGTCTTTGGATTGGTTTAAACTGGTTGCACAACATCTTAAAGATGTTGAGGTTGAACATCTTAAATTTCATATCAAAGTAGATAGTGGTATGGGACGGATTGGTGTCACAACAATAGCAGAAGCAAATGAAATTATTGCATTAGCCGATGAGTTAGGTGCTGATTTTAATGGGATCTTTACGCATTTTGCTACTGCAGATGAACGATCACAAGATAAGTTTTTAGATCAAAAAGATAAGTTTGATACGATAGTTGCGGGATTATCACGCAGGCCTACTTATGTTCATTCAAGTAACTCTGCAGCAGGTATATGGCATAAAGAGACTGTTCAGGATATAGAGCGTCTCGGAGATGTCATGTATGGCTTAAACCCAAGTGGCTATATATTAGAAATGCCATATAAAATCACACAAGCACTCTCTTTAATCTCTGAGTTAACACATGTTAAAGAAATAGCAGCAGGTGATAGTGTAGGGTATGGTGCAGAGTTTGTAGCAGACAAACCAACGTTGATTGGTACAGTACCGATAGGGTATGCTGATGGTTGGACACGGAACATGCAAGGGTTTTATGTCCTAGTTAATGGCAAAAAATGCCCCATCGTTGGTCGTGTATCGATGGATCAAATCACGATTGCTCTGGATAAGAGATATCCTATTGGCACCAAAGTAACCCTTATTGGTTGTGACGGTGGTGAGGAGATTACAGTCGATGATGTTGCAGCATATCGTGGTACGATTAACTATGAGGTCGTTTGTTTACTGAGTGATCGTGTCAAACGTAGCTATGGTGATGCATCTGAAACGTGATAGTCAATGTCGCTGGTGAAAAATCATAAGCCTAGTATAGCGTTCAAATCGTAGTTAACGATAGCATAATAATAAATGAAGATGGAGAACATAATGACTTTGATAGATGGAAAAGCTTTAGCAGACAAGATGGCAGTTGCTTTAAAAGATAAAGTAGCTGATTTAGTAGCCAAAGGTGTCACACCTGGTTTGGTGGTTGTATTGGTGGGAGAAAATCCAGCCAGTCAAGTGTATGTCAGAAACAAAGAACGTCGTGCTTTAGCAGCTGGTTTTAAATCAGAGATTATCAGATTATCAGATGATATCAGCGAGCAAGACTTATTAGCTTTGATTGACAAACTCAATCATGACGAAAAATGGCACGGTATTTTGGTACAACTTCCCTTACCAAATCATATTTCAGAAGAAAAAGTATTGTTAGCTATTGATCCAGACAAAGATGTTGATGGATTCCATCCTACCAACATGGGCTTGTTATGGTCAGGTAGTCCTGTTATGGTCCCATCGACACCTGCAGGTATCATGGTGATGTTAGAAGAGTACGGTGTTGACTTAACTGGTAAGACAGCGGTAGTGATTGGGCGTTCAAACATTGTTGGTAAACCTATGGCTCAGATGTTGTTAGATAAAAATGCAACGGTGACAATCGCACATTCACGCACAAAAGAGTTAGCTGCCTTAGCTAAAACAGCAGATGTCTTAGTCGTTGCGATTGGTCGTGGTAATTTTGTAACAGCAGATTTTGTTAAACCCGGTGCTGTTGTAATAGATGTGGGTATGAACCGTGATGAAAATGGTAAACTCATCGGCGATGTGAAATTTGATGAGGTTGAACCGATTGCAAGCTTGATTACACCTGTTCCTGGTGGCGTTGGTCCTATGACTATTACGATGTTGATGGAGCAAACATATGAAACAGCTAATCGGTCACTTGATAAATAAGTTGCTTAACTTAAAATGATAAGTTAAGATAATATAAAGCTAAAAGTACAT
>JAKDQI010000115.1 GCA_030454995.1 Pseudolactococcus plantarum
TCTCTTATCAGGTTAAACATGATTAATTATTATCAATGTCGCTGACTTTGACAATGACGTTTTTATAATGGGATAGTCAGTATCAAACAAAGTGGACAGGTTTGGAGTTACAGAAAAACTCCTATTGTGTATCGGTTTAGTAAGCGAAAGGAAATCATGGAAATTCAATTTTTGGGAACTGGTGCTGGACAGCCAGCTAAGCAGCGTAATGTGACGTCAATTGCTTTGAAATTACTTGCTGAACGAAATGAAATTTGGTTATTTGATTGTGGAGAAGCGACCCAACATCAAATTTTAGAAACAACAATTAGACCTAGAAAAATTACAAAAATTTTTATCACACATTTGCACGGTGATCATATCTTTGGCTTACCTGGGTTTTTATCTAGTCGTAGTTTTCAGGCTTCTTCTTTGGAAGATAAGCAACAGAACTTAGACTTATATGGCCCTGTTGGCATCGAAAAATATGTTATGACTGCTTTAAGATTATCAGGTAGTAAGTTAAGCTATCGGATAAACTTCCATGAGCTTGATGCAAGCCATAGTGGTAAAATTTTTTCAGATGACTCTTTTGAAGTTCATATGTCACCATTAGATCATACAATTTTTTGTATGGGGTATCGTGTGGTAGAAAAAGATAAAAAAGGTGAGTTAGATGCAGCCGCTCTAAAAGCTGCAGGTGTACCATTTGGTCCGTTATTTGGAAAAATAAAAAATGGTCAGGACATAGAACTTGATGGTAAACTCATCAAAGCAGCTGATTTTATTGGTCCAGACAAACAAGGTCGTGTTGTCACGATTTTAGGTGACACAAGACAAACTGATAAAGCGGTTCGTTTGGCGATAGGTAGTGATTTATTGGTACATGAAGCGACTTACCAAGCAAGTGAGGCTAAGATAGCTAGAAATCATGGTCATTCGACAACTAAGCAAGCAGCTGAGGTTGCCAAACAAGCACAAGTGAAAAGGTTGTTGCTAACCCATATTTCTGCAAGATATGTTGGGCCTTTAGTTAGTGAGTTATTAAAAGAAACCAAGCAGACATTTGATAATAGTTTTGTGGTAAAAGATTTGTATGAAGAAATAATATGATGAAGAAAAATATGGTGATAACCGGGGCAACGGGGGATATCGCACGTGAAATCATTAATCAAGTAACTGGTTATAATCTGATTTTGCTATCACGTCATACTGAGAGTCTACAAGGGCTTTCAGATTATCTATATCAAGTTGATCTTTCTGATGAAAACTCAATCATGCAGACTTGTCAGGAGATTTCTCAGAAATTTGGTACGATCGATGTTTTAATTAATAATGCCGGGTATGGGATGTTTAACGACTTTTTATCTGAGAGTTCTAAAGATATTCGACAGGTATTTGAAGTGAATGTTTTTGCATTAATGACAGTGACTAGAGCATTTTTACCCGATATGATCAATAACAAATCAGGAAAAATAATTAATATTGCATCAATTGCAAGTTATATGGCTACCGCGAAAACAACAAGTTATGCGGCAAGTAAATTTGCAGTTCGTGGATTTTCAAATGCGCTACGTCAAGAGCTGTATACGGATAAAATTGGCGTATTAGTTGTCAATACTGGTCCAGTTTTGACAAAGTTTCATGCGGACAATCCTGATTATTTAAGTCGCGTTGGTAAACATGCCGTAACAGCTGAATTTGTTGCAAAAAAGATTGTTAACAACTTAGATACGCAAAAAATGGAGTTAAATATCCCTTGGCAATTCAATATGAGTAGATTATTTGCCGCAGTATTTCCAGAGTTAACAGAGAAAATAACACGGAGGTTTTTCAATTTAAAATGATCACACCTACCTATGATTGGCAGCTTAATTTAGATGAGCCTACAGAGGCTTTTGTTAAGCTGGCCAAGAAACAAAATTTAGATGCACTCTCGGCAAAACTCCTATGGCAGCGAGGGATTAGAGAAGTAGACGCTTTAACTGACTATCTAACGCCGACTTTAGATATGTTGCATGATCCATTTTTATTTCATGGCATGCAAAAAGCTGTTAAACGCATCCGAGATGCAGTTGAACTGCAGGAAACGATTTTAATTTATGGTGATTATGATGCAGATGGCATGACCAGTGCCAGTATCATGAAGTCGGCACTTGATGAAATTGGTGCTGAAAGTTTAGTTTATCTGCCCAATCGTTT
The DNA here is from genome assembly GCA_030454995.1 of Pseudolactococcus plantarum. Classification (GTDB taxonomy): domain Bacteria; phylum Bacillota; class Bacilli; order Lactobacillales; family Streptococcaceae; genus Pseudolactococcus; species Pseudolactococcus plantarum_A. Next base: position 2,182 of record JAKDQI010000115.1, read on the forward strand.
TACTGATGGCTATGGGCCTAATCTGGATGTCTATAAATACTTTATTGATAATGAAGCTGTCTCACTAATCATTACGGTTGATAATGGTGTCTCAGGACATGCTGCAATAGGCTACGCTCAAGAAAATGGTTGTGATGTGATTGTGACCGATCACCATTCACTTCCGGAAAACTTACCAGATGCTTATGTGATTATTCATCCAGAACATCCAGATGGCGCTTATCCTTTTAAAGAGTTAGCAGGTTGTGGTGTTGCTTTTAAAGTTGTATGTGCCCTTTTAGAGTATATTCCGTCTGAGATGTTAGATTTGGTAGCAATCGGGACGATAGCAGATATGATGTCACTCACGGATGAAAATCGTACGCTAGTTAAGTTTGGGATAGAGATGCTTAAAAATACCGAGCGTGTGGGTCTGGAAGCGTTAATCAATATCGCAGATCTTGATAAACAGACCATAACAGAGGAGACGATTGGTTTCCAAATCGCACCTAGATTAAATGCTTTGGGACGTTTAGATGATCCTAATCCAGCAATTGAATTGTTAACAGGATGGGATGAGGATGAGACGCAACAAATTGCTGAGATGATCGACGCTAAAAACCAAGAAAGAAAAGCCTTGGTAGCAGAGATGCTTTTAGCATCAGAAAAGCAACTAGATGATAGCCCAGTTCAGTTTATCTATCAAACCGGTTGGCATCCAGGTATACTTGGGATTGTTGCAGGGCAACTCGTTCAAAAAACTGGTAGACCTATCGTGATGCTATCAGAAGAAGACGGTGTATTAAAGGGTTCTGCACGATCTATACCAGCTTTTAATATGTTTGAGGCTTTATCCCCTCATCGTGATTTATTTATCTCGTTTGGTGGACATGCACAAGCTGCTGGTATGACGTTTAATTTAGCACAATTACCTGAAATTAAGTCTGTGATTGCTGCATATATCCTTGATAATCAGATAGATATGTCTCAAAAAACACCACTCTTAATTGATGATGTCATTAACTTAGATGAGGTGAGCTTGGATACAATCAAGTCTCTGGCTAAGCTAGCACCATTTGGCCAAGACAATGCTAAGCCTGTTTTTGAGGTTAAGGATTATCAAGTGCTACAAAGTCGTTCTATGGGACAAGATAATAGTCATCTGAAGCTAAAACTTCAACAAGATAAAACGAGTTTGGAAGCAATTTATTTTGGTCATGGTCGTGATGCCTTGGATTTTGAACAAGTTGCACCAGATTTGGCAGCGACGTTATCGGTTAATATGTGGAATGGCAATACCTCTGTCCAATTAATGATTGTTGATGCTAAAGTATGTGGCAGTCAGTTGATTGATTTACGAAATAAGCAAAAGCAGACAACTATTCCGAGTGATGCCTGTATCTTTACGAATCAAGTATCAAGTGAGGAGATGACGAGTGATAGCTTAGTGGTTGAAGAAACGCCAACAGATATTGCTGCATTAGAGCGATTGAAGGTGTTGGTTACCACACATGACTTTAACGTAATTTACTTTAAAAATCAGATTCAGGATGATTATTATTTGACAGGTGGTGGCACGCGAGAGCAATTTGCCAAATTCTATAGAACGATTTATCAATATCCCGAATTTGATGTGAGATATAAGTTAGGTAGTTTATCAGAATTTTTACATATACCTGAAATTTTATTAGTTAAAATGATTCAAATTTTTCAGGAATTAGGCTTTATTACACTAACAGATGGGGTAATGAGTGTTAACAAATCAGCAGTTAAGCGAGATATTGCTGAGAGTGAAATCTACCAAGAACTACAAAAACTTGTTACCCTACAGTCGTTTTTTGCCTTATAACCAGTAGGTGATATTTATAAAAAGTTGAAAGAGAATTAACATGGATTTAAAAAAATATATTGCAACAATTCCAGATTACCCAGAAAAAGGCGTGATGTTCCGAGATATCTCTCCTTTAATGGCCGATGGGAATGCTTATAGTTATGCGATTCGCGAAATTGTTCAGTATGCGATTGATAAAAAGATTGATGTGATTGTTGGACCAGAAGCGAGAGGATTTATCGTTGGTTGTCCAGTTGCATTTGACTTAGGTATTGGGTTTGCACCTGTTAGAAAACCAGGAAAACTCCCGCGCGAAGTGATTGAGGCACAGTATGAAAAAGAGTATGGTTTTGATACATTAACCATGCATGCTGATGCTATCAAACCAGGCCAACGTGTCTTGATTGTTGATGATTTATTAGCAACAGGTGGAACAGTGAAAGCAACGATTGAGTTAATTGAAAAACTTGGTGGTATTGTTGCAGGATGTGCATTTTTAATTGAACTAGATGACTTAAAAGGTCGTGAAAAAATTGGAGATTATGCATATAAAGTACTAATGCATTACTAAAATACATAAGCTTATGGTAAAATAAGAATAGTTAACGTGATAGGCTATCTATAAACACCCTTTTTAGATAAGATCCTATACTTTGTTTGATGGAGATAAGATATTGAAAATTAAAGCATTTGCAAAGCAAGATTTGTCAGAACTTTCTATGATTGAAGTGGCACATGCCATGTTGGAAGAAAAAGGCAAGGAGATGGAATTTAATGTCCTTGTAAATGATATACAAGATTACCTTGGTAAATCTGATAGCGAGATTCGTGATCGTTTGTCACGTTTCTACACAGAATTGAATACAGATGGTAGCTTTATTCCACTTGGTAATAACGTATGGGCTTTACGTTCATGGTATGCTATTGATGAGATTGATGAAGAAGTTGTTGCACTTGATGAGTTAGATGACGATGGTGAAAGACCAGTTAAAAAACGTAAAAAAGTCAATGCTTTTGCAGCAGATGGTATAGACATCGACTATAGTGATGATGATCCTGAAGATGATGATGCTTTAGATGATGAAGATGTTACCTATGATGATGAGAATCCAGATGACGAGAAGGATGAAGCAGAAGCATTTGACACAGAGCTAGAAGAAGTTGATCTTGATGTCGAGACTGTTGATGGTCTTGAAGATGAAGACGATGATGAAGATGACGAAGAAGACTAATCATTTATAAAAAAGATGGAGAAATCCATGTTTTTTTATTAAATTCTTGATTTTCAAGGATTTTCGTGTATAATCAAATTGATAACTCTTGATAATGGATTAGCATTGCTGATTCATTATCATAAGAAAGTGGAAGAAAATTGATTTGAAAGATAAAGATACGCAAAATTTCGAGCGTGAGAGTTTTAAAGATAAGATTCTACGCGAATTGGAAGCGAGCAAACAGGTTTCAGATGAAGAAGTTGATGGGGGTGATCATGTAAATGATAGTTTACGACCTACAGATAACGCAACTGACGAGAATAATATAGCGGATATTACTTTGAATGAATCTGATTTAATTCACAATAAAAGTCAATCCACTACTGATATGGATAAGCTTTCAGAAGATGCTAGTGTTGAAGAACAAAAGCCTAAGTTAGAAAAGAAGGCGGAAATGTCCAGAAAACCTAGAGAATCACAGGAGAATCTAAAACGTTCTGCGAAAAAGGCCTCTAAGCGTTTAGCTGGAAAAATTATTGCAGTTGTTGCACTTATCTTATTTGTAGCAGGCGGTGCAACTGCTTATTTTGGTTATCGTTATTTGAAGAGTGAGCTTCAACCATACAGTACAACTGATAAGACTATCAAGGCCATTAATATCCCCAAGGGTGCTTCAAGCAAAGAAATTGGCGATATTCTTCAAAAAAATAAAATTATTAAAAATGCGACTGGCTTTAAATATTATACAAAGTTAA
>JAKDQI010000116.1 GCA_030454995.1 Pseudolactococcus plantarum
TAGTACCGATATTAACGTGTGGTTTCGAACGATCGTATTTTTCTTTAGCCATTTTAAAAATGTCTCCTTTAGAATAAAAAATATATTTTTTTTTAGACAGACCGCGCAATACGACAATCTACCATTACTATATAATTATATAGGTTTTTTGAAAAAAAGCAAGTAGTTTGAGAGATTAAAGATACTTTTTGTTTACTATAAGCTAATTTTAAACAAAATAATGTAAAATATAGATATCACTTATTATAGAAAAGAGAAGAAATGGCATTAACCTTTAAAAAACGAGATGATTTGGACAAAGTATTGGGTGACTTAGCTGTCATGCCACCTGAATTCGAGTTTACTGATGCAGAAAAAATAGAAAAGACAACAGATAAACGTGTTAAAACACCTGAAGATTTTTTAAAACAATTTAATACCGATACACCTAAGGAAAGTGACTTAAAAGATGTTAAATAATCTACCTGATGTTTGGTCACAATTAGCAGCAATATTTTTATCCATTATTATAGAAGCTCTTCCTTTTGTATTATTTGGCTGTTTGGTTGCTGGTATTATAGAAACCTACTTATCTCCAAGTATTGTCGCTAAATTCCTACCTAAAAATAAATTTTTAAGTGTTATTGTGGGGATTTTTGCTGGTTTCTTTTTCCCATCTTGTGAATGTGGGATTGTCCCAATCATCAATCGATTTTTAGAAAAAAAAGTACCTACCTATACTGGAATCCCTTTTTTGATTGCTGCACCAATTATTAATCCAGTTGTCTTATTTGCGACATTTGTTGCTTTTGGTAATTCTTTCAAGTTTCTACTATTAAGATTACTTGGTGCTTTAACGCTTGCTTTAATTATCGGCCTCATTTTAGCTTACCAATTTGATGACCCTATACTATTAGATAAACCAGCAGATGTTAGCCATACACATACTCACGCGCACCTGTCTGCCCGGCAAAAAATATGGGAAGCCTTATCACATGGTGTAGATGAATTTTTCGATACAGGCCGCTATCTCATATTTGGTAGTCTAGTTGCCTCTTGCATTCAAGTTTTTGTACCTACTAAACTATTAACATCAGTGACACATAGTCCAGTTATTGCCATCTTATTAATGATGGGGTTTGCCTTTCTACTTTCCTTATGTAGCGAAGCAGATGCGTTTATCGGTGCAAGTTTACTTAGCTTGTTTGGTACAGGGCCAATCATTGCTTTTCTGCTATTTGGACCAATCATTGATATGAAAAATCTATTGATGATGAAACACTACTTTAAAACTAAATTTATCATCCGCTATGTCCTTGCCGTATCTGTGCTTGTCGTCGCAATCAGTATGGGGGTGAGCTTATTATGATTAGATTCCTTATTTTATCAGGCTATTTTGAACTGATGATGTATTTGCAACTTACTGGAAAATTAAATCAGTATATTAATACACACTACAGTTATTTAGCTGTCTTATCAGCACTGCTTTCACTACTTTTTGCTATCGTCCAATTAATTAATTGGATGCGACATGTTAAACCTCACGTTCATATAACATCTAGATTTGCACGAGCATTCGCACTCCTTTTACTTGCAACACCTATTTTATCAAGTATCTTTATTCCTTCTAAAACACTTGACACAACAATCGTGTCAGCTAAAGGATTTAACTTCCCGTTAGCTGAAGGGTCAGGAGATAGTTCTGATGGGACACAAATTCAATATCTTCAACCCAATACTAGTCTTTACTTTACAAAATCAGTTTATGATAAAATGATGAAAAAAGAATTGAGTAAATACCAAAATCAATCTACAATCTCTATCACAACTGATAACTATATGGAAATTATGGAGCTCATCTATAATTTCCCTGGCACATTCGAGGGTAAAACAGTTACTTATACTGGATTCGTCTACAACGACCCTACAACTTCAGGCGCCCAATTCTTATTTAGATTTGGGATCATTCATTGTATTGCCGACTCAGGAGTTTTTGGCTTACGAACTTTAAATGAAGGAAATAGCTTCCCTAATAATACTTGGATCAAAGTGACAGGACAAATTCAAATGGCTTACTACCCACCTTTCAAAAGAGAAATCCCTATTGTTAAACCACAAACGCTAACACAAGTTGAAAAACCATCAAATCCATACGTGTATCGAACTTTCTAAGCTAAATTTTGATATAATTGGTAAAGTAAAAGAATTTTTGGAGACATAATGATATGACTAAAGTAGTAATTACAATTTTTGGTGCAAGTGGTGATTTAGCAAAGCGTAAACTTTACCCTTCCTTATTTCGTCTTTATAAGTCTGGTATTTTAGCTGAAAACTTTGCTGTTATCGGTACAGCGCGCCGTCCATGGACAAAAGCATACTTTGAGCAGGTTGTGATTGATGCGGTCAGTAATTTAGCAACAACTCAGACACAAGCTAGTGAGTTTGCCTCACATTTTTACTACCAAAGTCATGATGTTCAAGATGTTGCACATTATGCAACGCTCAAAACATTACAAGATGAGTTAGCTGAAAAATATAAAACTGAGCATAATAAAGTCTTTTTCTTAGCAATGGCACCTGAATTCTTTGGTACAATCACTGATCACCTAAAATCAGAACAGATCGTTGACGGACAAGGGTTTGAGAGACTAATTATCGAAAAACCGTTTGGGACAGATCTTGAAACCGCTAAGCAACTCAACCAAGCCTTATCCGAAACATTTAATGAAAATCAAATCTTTCGGATTGATCATTACCTGGGTAAAGAGATGATTCAAAACATCTTTGCAGTTCGCTTTGCAAATATTCTATTTGAACATGTATGGAACCGTGATTTTATAGATAATATCCAAATCACTTTTGCTGAATCAATTGGCGTAGAAGATCGTGGTGGGTATTACGACCAATCTGGTGCACTTAAAGATATGGTACAAAACCATATCTTACAAGTCCTCTCAATTCTTGCTATGGATAAACCTGCGTCTTTTTCAAGCGAAGACGTGTTACCTGAAAAAATTAAAGTGTTACAAAGTTTACGTGTACCTGATGAACAGGCAATTACTGAAAACTTTGTACGTGGGCAATACCAGAGTGGGCGTATTAATCATCAAGATTTCCAAGCTTATACTGATGAGCCATCAGTCAACCCACTTTCTAAAACAGAAACTTTTGCTAGTGGTGTCTTTTTTGTAGATACTGATCGCTTCAAAGATGTGCCTTTCTTCTTTAGAACTGGTAAACGCTTGACTGAAAAAGGGACTCGGATTAATATTATTTTCAAAAATAATGCCAACATTTTCGGAGAATCACTCAAACCTAATATCTTAACGATCTACATTCAGCCAACAGAAGGATTTTCACTACAAGTTAATGGTAAAGAAGTCGGTAAAAATTTCTCTATAGAGCCTGTTAAACTAGACTTTAGACATGATGCAGATGCCTTAGGTAACTCTCCTGAGGCTTACGAAAAACTCATCTATGATGTACTAAATGGCGATGTGACTAACTTTAGCCGCTGGCAAGAAGTTAAAGCTTCTTGGGAACTAATTGATAAAATAGTCGATAGTTGGCAATTAGATAAAACGCCCCTCCAATATTATGCAGCTGGTTCTATGGGGCCAACAAAAAGTTTTGAATTACTAGAAAAATATGATACTAGCTGGATTTGGCAACCAGATATCTGGTACAAAGAACGTGGTTTACTATAAGCGTAATTACTGATGCAGATTAACTGATCTGCTAACTTAACCTAAAAAAACTGATGACCAAGCAATTGGCATCAGTTTTTTGTTTAGCATGTGTAACCGAATAAAAAAAGTCTACTATTCCCACTACTTTTATCAAGTAACTATCTTAGCAAACTTTTTTAGTTGATTATTTTTTCAAATGATATGAATAACTTGAGACTACAACATTATCTCGCCAGCTTAAATAATAACGCAAACGAACAGACATCTGATTATGTAAGATATTTTGCCATGAGCGTTTTGGTACAAATTGCGGTACGATAACCGTTACCGTATTATTTTTCTTATTGGCTATTTTTGAGACCAGATCAACATAGCGCACAACAGGTTTCACAATATCTCGATAACTTGATTCCACAATTGAAAAACGAATATCAGGATACAGTGTCTTGAATTCAGTCTCTACTTCTTTATCTTTCTGATAAGTTTCCTTAGTTGATACATGGACTGCGATAACTTCTGATCCAATTGATTTAGCATAGCTCATCGCACCTACTGCAACATTTGTCACATTACCAACGAGGACTATGACTGTATTGCCTGTATACTCATGGCTAACAATTTCATCTTGAAGTCGTAATTGATGTGCTACCTCAGTATAGTGGCGTTTAATTGCATAGAACATGGCAAGTAGGATGGGCATAACGATAAAGAATGGCCATATATCTGCTAATCTAAAAATTAATAAAATCATCACGATAACTGCAGAAATCAGCGCACCAATAATATTTGATATAGCATGACGCCAAAATGTTTTGCCCGCTTCTCTACGCCACTTCACTACCATTCCTGTTTGTGATAAGGCAAATGGTACAAATACACCAATCGAATAAAGTGGGATTAGGCGTGCTGTAGACCCATTAAAGATCATCAGTAAAATGATGGCACCCGCCGCAAGGCTGATAATCCCGTTAGAATACCCTAGTCTATCACCTTTTTCCATATACATATGCGGCATATATTTATTTTTGGCAAGGTTATAGCTAAGCATAGGAAATGCTGAGAAACCAGTATTAGCTGCAACAGCTAAGATCATTGCTGTTGCAAATTGAAATACGTAATAAAAGATACGCCCTACACCGTTAAAATCAAAGATATTATGGGCAAGTTGCGATAATACTGTATCCTTTGCATTAGGAATGATACCAGTATAATAGCTAAGAACGGTAATACCTGTGAAGAAAACACCTAATATAAGCGCCATCATCGTCAACGTACTTGCAGCATTTTTAGCTTTCGGTTTTTTAAAGAAAGGAACGGCATTAGAAATTGCCTCTACACCTGTTAAGCTAGCAGAACCACTAGAAAATGCTTTTAATAATAAGATAATCGATATCCCAGGAACAGCCATCCCGACATGGCTCGTGGCATTATAAGATATATCACCAGTCAACACTCTAAAGATACCAACAACGAGTAATAACACAGTTGCACCAACAAAAGTATAAACTGGCACTAATAAAAATCCAGCAGATTCTCTGAGCCCTCGAAGATTCATTAGCATGAGTAATAGCACAATAATGATCGATATAATGAGATTATAAGGATGTAAAAACGGAATGGCAGAGGTAATCGCATCCGCTCCTGCAGATACCGATACTGCAACCGTGAGCATATAATCAACTAATAAACTCCCACCTGCAATCAAGCCTGCATTTGCACCTAAATTTTCAGTTGATACAACATACGCGCCACCCCCATGTGGATATGCATGGATAATTTGACGATAACTAAGCGTCAAGGCTGCAAGTAAAACAAGAACGAGCGCCGCTATTGGCAAACTATACCAAATTGCTGCTGCAGATAGCGTAATTAATACTGTCACGATCTGTTCAGTACCATATGCAATAGAAGATAAGGCATCGCTGGATAACATAGCTAAAGCTTGAAATCTAGTGAGCAGATGACTATCATCATCAGTTGATTTTAATGGTTTTCCAACTAAAATATGTTTTACATTTATTTTTTTCAAAGATAGCTCCATTTATAATTAATATCAATTAAAAATATGTCCAATCGCCT
>JAKDQI010000117.1 GCA_030454995.1 Pseudolactococcus plantarum
TAGTGGGAAAATTTTTTCCCTGAGGTGGCTAACTTCATTTTACAATTTGGGGAAAATTTTCAATTTATAGAATTCCCCTCTTTTTCGGCTAGTCGTAAGACAATAAAAAACAGTCAGTTAACATGCTAAGTAGCATAACTGACTGTTTTTATGATAATGCTTAGCTGACAGTATTTACCTTAGTAAATCTGACTGTTATTTAGTTTCAATCAACCCAATATTGCCATCTTCACGGCGATAAACAATGCTGGTTGCATTTGTTTCAGCGTCATTGAATATAAAGAAGTCATGGTCAACTAAGTCCATCTGTAAAACTGCTTCTTCAGCATCCATCGGTTTCAAATCAATAATCTTAGTACGAACGATATCGATATTTTGTTCATCAATCTCATCTTCTGGTGCAAGTTGAACAAACGTTTCAAACGCTTTACCAGTTGCAACATGATTACGTTTCTTTTGAACCTTAGTCTTATATTTTCTAATTTGACGTTCTAATTTTTCTTGAACTAAGTCAATAGAACCGTAAAGTTCTTGTGAAGTATCTTCTGCACGTAACGTAATATTTTTAGCAGGGATAGTGACTTCTACTTTTGATGTTTTTTCAGCATAAACTTTAAGATTGACATGAGCTGTCAACTCTTGATTCTCAGTGAAATATTTTTCAAGTTTACTGATTTTTTCTTCAACGTAATTACGGATGCTGTCTGTCACTTCGATGTTTTCACCGCGAATGTTAAATTTGATCATGATAGTCACCTCTTCATCTTTTATAAGTTCATTATACCGTGAAATCAGTCATTTCACAAATATTTGTACACTTTTTCCAGATTAAATCACTTTGAAAGTCATCCCCTTGTTTCGAGCACCAATAGTTACTTGACTACCCGAGCTTATCTCTCCAGTTAAAAGTTTATCAGCTAGTTGATCCTCAACTTGTTTTTCTATCGCTTTACGAATTGGTCTAGCACCATACTCAGGATCAAATCCATTTTTAGCGATTAATTGATAAGCACTTGCTGAAATTTTCAGAGTAATATTTCTTTGAGCAAGACGCTTGATCAGTGGCTGTGCCATAATTTTGACAATATCGGATAATTCTTTTTCAGTTAATGCGTGGAAGACGATACTCTCATCAATTCGGTTAAGAAACTCTGGTCTGTATTGTTTCTTTAATTCTTCCAAAATCCTAGATTTCATGGCAAGGTAATCTACAGATTTACTCGATACACCAAAGCCAACTGTTTTATCATCGCGAATTGCTGTTGCACCTAAGTTACTTGTCATAATGATGATAGTATTTCTAAAATCAACTTTTCTGCCTTTACCATCAGTTACAAATCCGTCATCCAGAATTTGTAAGAGTAAATTAAAGACATCTGGATGTGCTTTTTCTGCTTCATCAAGCAAAACCACTGAATATGGCTTATTACGAACTTGTTCAGTTAGCTGTCCACCTTCTTCATAACCGACATATCCCGGAGGCGCACCAATCAAACGACTAGTATTAAATTTTTCCATGTATTCGCTCATATCAATGCGAATCATACTGTTTTCATCACCGAAGACAGTCTCAGCTAAAGCTTTTGCTAGTTCTGTTTTACCGACACCCGTTGGTCCTAAAAACATAAAAGAACCTATTGGGCGTTTACCATCGGAGATACCTGAGCGATTTCTGCGAATCGCTTTTGCTACTGCATCAACGGCTTCACTTTGACCGATGACACGTTGATGTAATAGTTTCTCTAGATTAACTAAGCGTTTCATCTCGTTTTTCGTCATCTGTGTAATTGGCACACCAGTTAAAAGCGACACAACCGAAAAGATATCATTTTCTTTTACTGATGCAACATAGTTAGCTCTCGTTACTGTTTCACGTTTAGCTTCATAGGCGAGTAGCTCTTGATTTAACGTTTTCGCTTTATCAAAACTCTGACTCAATACAGCATCTTGTAAATTTTCTTCTAGTGAGCGTATTTTTTTATCTATCTCACTTTGCTGTGCTAAATTACTTTTAGCAGAAATCTTAACAGCTGCTGCTGCTTCATCAAGTAAATCAATTGCTTTATCTGGTAAGCGTCTACTTGGCATATACCGAACGCTCAACTCAACTGCTGCTTTAATGGCTGCTGCTTCAAAATTAACATGGTGAAACGCTTCAAATTTACCTTTTAATCCTTTAAGTATTTCTATCGTTTCATCAGATGATGGCTCATCAACAATCACTTTTGCAAATCGACGTTCTAAGGCAGCATCTTTTTCAATATATTTTTGGTATTCATTAAAAGTAGTTGCACCAATTAACTTGAAGTCACCACGCGCTAAAGCTGGTTTCATGATGTTAGAAGCATCTGTCACAGAGTCCGTGCCACCACCAGCACCAACAATCGTGTGTAGTTCATCTACGAAAACAATTGTATTTGCATCCTGGCTAACTTCTTCCACGATTGCAGTCATGCGATCTTCAAACTCACCTCGGAATTTGGTTCCTGCAACTACATTGGCAATATTAAGTGACATCAGTCTATAGCCTTGCATGTTAATTGGGATATTACCATCTATCATCCGCTGCGCAAGCCCTTCAATAATAGCTGATTTACCGACCCCAGGCTCCCCAACAAGTACAGGGTTATTTTTTGTACGACGACTAAGGATATGGATGACACGCTCAATTTCCTTTTCTCTACCAATCATCGGATCAATTCTACCCTGTCTAGCATCCTCTGTTACATCACGTGCAACTGAATCTAGAGTTGGGGTAATGCTGGTCGGCGATACACCTGAAGCAGCATCACGTTTGCCCATAGGAGTGACTGCTTTTCTGCTGATTTTTTTAACAGACATATTACCTAATTCCACCAAATCTTTGATGATTTCGGTAATTTTAATTTTGTTAAGTTCTAAAATTTTCTTAGCCACATTATCATCATCTACTAAGATACAATATAATAAATGTTCTGATCCAGTCTCTGGTAGCTTATTTTGTTGTGCTAATAGCTCTGATTCACCAAGTAATTGAATAACTTTTGGTGAAAAAGTAATAGCTGCTATTTCTTGTGCTTTTTCTGGTAGTTCAGGCTGCTCGATTTCATCCAATACCATATCTAGTGTCACATCATGATCTGTCAAAATATTTTGGCTAAAGCTATCACTAACAGATAGCATCCCAGCTAAAATATGTTGCGTTTCAGCATAGTCTGCACCATTACCAGCTGCATATATCCGTGCTGTTTTGAGTATTTCATTAAGTATCAGTGTATAATTTGATGTCATTTATGAATTGTTCCTTTTATATATTCTACATTTTTGATTGACCGGGAAATGCCAATGACTTACCCATCAACATATTTAGTATCCCCGAGCGGTGAGCTAGTCCTTTGAACACTTGTCGAGTCCCTGAACTAAGTTAGTAAATAAAATCGCACGTTGTAAGTCTGTCAATACAGGACTACTTAAAGTTGATAAAAATAAGTTGCCTTCCCGTTCAGCTACGATCTTTTCATTAAAGAGCAGCTGCAATAAATCTCTTAACATAGTAATCGTCAATTTTTCGGGTATTTTATCCATTAAATCCATTAGAAATTCATGCTCGTCTGAGTACTGTATTCTAACAATTCTAATGTAGCCACCACCACCGCGTTTACTTTCTACTTCAAACCCTTTTGGTAATGTAAATCTTGTTTTAATTACGTAATTAATTTGACTTGGAACGACACCAAAGTTTGCGGCTAACTCTGATCGTCTAATTTCAATTTCAGCAGCTTGAGTCAGTAGCTCTTTTAGATACTTCTCAATCATATCTGATGTATTTCTCATAATCCCCTCCTCATCAAGCTATATCATCAACCTATTTCTTGACTGCTATTATCATTTAATATTATCAGCTGGTTCATTTCCTGTTATTAGTGATTCAGCTATTATTTAGGATGAATAAAACGAGCCAACCTTTTAGCTATTATCATCTCCCAAAATAACTTTGACCTTATTCGACCATTGTATCATTTTACAGCTTTTTTTGCTAATATTAGTACTTGTCAGCATGGGTTAGTCACGTCCCATCATGATTGCAACAACTGATTGATACCATTTTCTTTAGCAACAAAAAAACCTCCAAATTTTAAAATTTGAAAGTTTCTATATTGACGTGCATCTTAACATAAAAGAACATTTTTTTGTTAATGATAGTGCTTTTCCAGTATTATTTTGTCGATACTTTAACAATTTCTACTTTTATTTCACCAACAGGCAATGGAATCACAACTTCATCCCCTGTTTTCTTACCGATTAATGCAGCAGCAATAGGTGATTCATTTGAAATTTTTCCATTGAATGGGTCTGCTTCTGCAGAACCAACGATTTTATAAGTTTCTTCGTCTTTCTCACCCAGTTCAACAAAAGTTACTGTTTTCCCTAAGGCAACTTCATTGCGTTTCACACCTGCATTATCAACAATTTCGGCATTTCTAATCATCGTTTCAACTGTTGCAATACGTCCTTCAACAAAGGCTTGTTCATCTTTGGCCGCTTCATACTCAGAGTTCTCTGATAAATCACCATAAGATCTAGCCACTTTGATACGCTCAACAATTTCTGCACGTTTCACAAGTTTCAAATGATCTAGTTCTGCTTCTAATTCTTCAAATCCCTCACGGGTCATTTGATATGTTTTTGTTTCTACCATAAATAATATTGAGTCTACGTATAATCACATTACGTTATCACTGTTACTTTTATATAAATGCAACATAGTTTATTTAATCCGATATAGTTTGTAAGACTGCTTCCTTTCTTGGACGAGTATGTTTTAGTAAATGTCACTCTTTTGTATATAGTTGACACTGCTTAGTTTGAGCTAGAGCTTTTAGTTAATTTATCGTTGACGTATTTTTGTACATTTGCATCATGTTCATCTTGTGTCTCTGAAAAATAAACTTTACCAGTTGTGACATCAGCAACAAAATATAGATAGTTGTTAGCTGTAGGCTCAACTGCTGCTTTTATAGCTGATAAACTTGGATTTGTTACTGGACCTGGGCCATAACCTAAATTCAAGTATAAATTATATGGTGAGTCTAGCTTTGTGTTAACCGCCGCATCATCTGCTAAAGATGTTTTTTCCCCTAACTTACCTTCAGCATACAAAATTGAAATATTTGACCCCAAGGTCATTCCGCTGTCAATACGATTATAAAATACTTGTGCGACATTTCTACGATCTTCATCATTGTTTGCTTCTTTTTCAGTTAAAGCAGCAATTGCTAAAACTTCATTAACTGTCATATTTTTTGCTTTAATCTCTTCAAAATACGGGGACATATTTTGATTCATTGCCGCAATCATTTCTTCAACAACTGATTGCATTGTTGAATTCTTGGTATATTCATAAGTTGCAGGGAAGAGATATCCCTCCAGTTGATATTTGACCCCTGATGATGCATCTGGCATCGAAGCAAAAAGATCTGGATAAGCTACTTTCATTTTATTAATGAAATTCTGATCTTGTACCACTTTTAGAAAGTCTGATTTAGAAAACGGTGTTTTCTCTGATTTAGATTCAGCATTTTCTGAAATTTTAGTTGACATCTGATCAATGGTAAAGCCTTCAGGAATCGTTATCTTCCCTAATACAGGCGCAACAGGTTTTTCAGTTCCACCTTGCTGTAGCCTTTTAGCAATATCTGTCAGCGTCATATCAGGAGATAAGTTATAATAACC
>JAKDQI010000020.1 GCA_030454995.1 Pseudolactococcus plantarum
AAATGATTGATTAGAATAAAGAGGAAAATAATATGTCTAAAATTTTAGTTTTTGGTCACCAAAATCCTGATACTGATGCGATTGGATCATCGTATGCTTTTGCAGAATTATCACGTTTGCGTGGTTTAGAAACTGCAGAAGTTGTTGCACTTGGTGAAGTAAATGAGGAAACTGCTTTTGCACTAGATTATTTTGGTGTAGCAGCACCTCGTGTAGTGACCTCAGCTAAAGCAGAAGGGGCTGACAGTGTCATTTTAACTGACCATAATGAATTTCAACAATCTATCTCTGACATAAAAGATGTCACAATTTTAGGTGTCGTTGATCACCATCGTGTGGCTAATTTTGAAACTGAGTCGCCATTGTTTATGATTTTAGAACCAGTAGGTTCAGCATCATCTATTGTTTATCGTCAGTTTAAAGCAGATGGTCACGCCATTCCTAAGGCGACTGCAGGCTTACTTTTATCAGGATTGATTTCAGATACATTATTATTGAAATCACCAACAACGCATAAAACTGACTATAAAGTTGCTGAAGAATTAGCTGAGCTTGCGGGTGTTGATCTTGAAACTTACGGTCTTGCCTTGCTAAAAGCAGGTACTAACTTAGCAACTAAAACACCGGAAGAGTTAATTGATATCGATGCTAAAACATTCGAGTTGAATGGACAAAACGTACGTGTTGCCCAAGTAAATACAGTTGATATTCCTGAAGTTTTGACACGTCAATCTGAAATTGAAGCTGCGATCAAAACGTCAATGGCAGAAAATGACTATGCTGATTTTGTATTTATGATCACAGATATCGTTAATTCAAATTCAGAAATTTTAGCAATAGGCGCAAATATCGATAAGATAGAGGCTGCGTTTGATTTCAAACTTAACGATAACCATGCTTTCTTGGCAGGTGCAGTGTCTCGTAAGAAACAAGTAGTACCACAATTAACAGAGTCTTATAACAAATAATCAGATAGAAAAAGTGGTGTAAAACCACTTTTTTGATTGCCAAAAATCTGATAAGTAAAAAAGCTGTCTGATGTTGACAACTTTTGCTGATATTAGCCTAATGTCTTAGTGGTAGCACGAAGTGATGTCCATCGACTACTTCGATTTGTACAGGTTCTTGGTAGAAATCTGTCAAGTTATCAGCTGTTAAGAGTTGGGTAGGAGAACCGCTATTGACCACTTTACCATCTCTTAAAAATAAGAGTTTTTGAAAATCATCTGTGATTTCATCAGGGTGGTGGGTGATATAGATTAAAGTGGGTGCGTCTGTTAATTGTGTAATCTGATGTAGTTGTCTCAATAGACGCGATTTAGCAAATAAATCCAGGCCATTTGTCGCTTCATCTAGAATCAAAATCTCAGGTTTTAACATCAAACTACGTGCGATCAACAATAATTGTTTTTCTCCCTGAGATAAGGTACCGTAGATCCTACCAATTAGCTCTCCAGCACCAATTTGATGCATTAGCTCTTGTGCCACAGCTAAATCATCTTCTGAAAAAGCTCTGTATAGCATAGAAGAGTTATATTTACCGGTTAAAACAAGATTTTCAGACACGATGTCAGGTCGAAAACGTTCTGCGATAAATGATCCGACAATACCGATTTTAGCACGAAGTTCAGGGATCTGATCTTGGCCAAATCTTGTACCCAATACAGTAATCTCACCAGAGGTTTTCCAGTTTTCAGCCATTATAAGTTTGATAAGGTTGGACTTTCCTGAACCATTACGGCCCATAATCACCCAGTTTTCATTTTTTTGAACTGTCCAGTTGATGTTTTCTAAAATCTTTTTTTGCTTTCGGATAAACGTCACATTTTTTAGTGTAATAATAGCCATATCATACCTATTCCTTACTTAAATTTGAGTTATCTACTATCATTCTCATTTTAAATATTATACAATAATAGTTAGGAGAATAACAAGATGAAATGGTCTTTACAAGAACTAAATAAAAAAGAATCAATTACCTTTGATACAACGTTTGAGTTAAGCAGTGATCTGCAAAAGCGCGAGCCAGAAATTCTAGGTATATCACCTATTGTTGTCAAGGGGAGAGTGGATGCATCTGGTGGCATATATAGTTTAACATATATGGCAGACTATAGTTTAATGATGCCGTCAAGTCGAAGTTTGACACCTGTTGACGTACCGATGACACTTAACGTAGCAGAACTCTTTACGACTCAGGTGTATTTTGAAACACACCAAGCAGATTTAGATGCTGATGTGCTGTTCATTTTGGATAAAGATTTAATAGATTTAACAGAATCTGTTGCTGATAATATTTTATTAGAGATACCACTACAAGTATTAACGGAAGAAGAGAAGCAAACTGATGTATTGCCATCAGGAACAGCTTGGCAGGTTTTATCTGAAGAAACTTATCAGCAAATGCAAGCTGAGGAAGAACAAGTTGATAAATCGACGCCTTTTTCTCAACTTGATGGACTATTTGATTAATATGAGCTACATAATCCGATAACGGTGGGGGATTTCCTCACCGTTTTTTTATTTTTGGCGGATTAAATTGTGTGATGGTGTGTTTATTTAAAAACCTTTATGATAATGACAAAAAAATTAAGTTTTTTTCGTTTTGGGCTTGAAAAATAATTAAAATTATATTATAATTAATACTCATAAGAAATAATTATAATAATAGGATGAAATAGGAGAATATGCAATGACGCAAGCAAACTTTGGTGTGGTTGGTATGGCTGTAATGGGTCGCAATCTCGCACTAAATATTGAATCTCGTGGATATACAGTCGCAATTTTTAATCGCTCGAAAGAAAAAACTGAAGATGTGATTCAATCGCATCCAGAAAAGAAATTCGTTGCGAGCTATGATATTGCATCGTTCGTGGCATCAATTGAAAAACCAAGACGTATCATGTTGATGGTTCAAGCAGGACCTGGTACAGATGCAACGATTCAAAATCTCTTACCTCACTTAGATAAAGGGGACATCCTAATTGATGGTGGGAATACATTCTATAAAGATACAGAACGTCGTAATGCTGCACTAGCTGATTCAGGCATCAATTTCATTGGAACAGGTGTTTCAGGTGGGGAAAAAGGCGCTTTAGAAGGTCCGTCTATCATGCCTGGTGGCCAAAAAGAAGCATATGAATTAGTCAAAGATGTCTTAGAAGAAATCTCAGCTAAAGCACCAGAAGATGGTAAACCATGTGTGACATATATTGGACCAGCAGGTGCTGGACATTATGTCAAAATGGTACATAATGGGATTGAATATGGTGATATGCAGTTAATTGCAGAGTCATATGATTTGATGCAACGTTTATTAGGCCTAACGGCAGCTGATATGCAAAAAGTATTCGCTGAGTGGAATAAAGGTGAATTAGATAGCTATCTAATCGAGATCACAACAGATATCTTAACGCATCAAGATGATCAAGGACAAGATGGACCAGTTGTTGATTATATTTTAGATGCAGCAGGTAATAAAGGAACAGGAAAATGGACAAGCCAATCAGCACTTGATTCTGGTGTACCGCTACCTTTGATTACAGAATCAGTTTTTGCACGTTACATTTCGGCTTATAAAGATGAGCGTGTTGTGGCAAGCAAAGTCCTAACAGGTCCAGACTATAAATTTGAAGGTGATAAAGCTGAACTGATCGAAAAAATTCGTCAAGCGCTTTATTTCTCAAAAATCATGTCATATGCACAAGGTTTTGCACAATTGCGTGTCGCTTCTAATGAAAATAACTGGGATTTACCATTTGGAAAAATAGCTGAAATTTGGCGTGCAGGTTGTATCATTCGTGCACGTTTCCTACAAAAAATCACAGATGCGTATGGCCGTAATGAAGCATTAGATAATTTGTTGTTGGATGAATATTTTAAAGATATCACAGCAAAATATCAACAGGCTGTCCGTGAAGTTGTTGCAATTGCGGTTCAAGCTGGAGTTCCAGTACCAACGTTTTCTAGCGCAATAGCTTATTTTGATAGCTATCGATCAGAAAATCTACCTGCAAACTTGATCCAAGCCCAAAGAGATTATTTTGGTGCACATACCTACCAACGTAAAGACAAGCCAGGGACGTATCACTATTCTTGGTATGAAGAAAAATAATAAGCATGCGCGTCTTTAACTAGAAAAAAAATAAAACAAACAATCTTTGTAGATTGATTGCTAATATTATGGTGCTTGAAAAGACAGACCAGTTTTGGTAATCGTTAAAAATCTATATTTTCAATTAGGCATATGTATTTGCTCGTTAATCAATTAGTAGTGTTGTAACGTTATAGTCGACGTGTGTAGCTATGACTCATAAAGTCAGAAAGAAAGAGAAATTAATGGTAAAAAAGATTTTAATTATCGAAGATGAAAAACAATTAGCACGTTTTGTCTCGCTTGAGCTAGAACATGAAGGTTATAGTGTTCAAGTACGCCATGATGGTCGTAGCGGATTGGAAGCGGCTATTTCACAGGACTGGGACATGATCCTTTTGGATTTGATGTTGCCAGAATTAGATGGTTTTGAGGTTGCGCGTCGTTTGCGCAATGAAAAACAAACACCGATTACAATGATGACAGCTCGTGATAGTACAATGGATAAAGTAGCTGGATTAGATATCGGTGCAGATGATTATATCACGAAACCTTTTGCGATTGAAGAGTTATTAGCGCGTCTTCGTGCTAACTTCCGTCGTCAAGATCGCGAAATACAAAAACGTAAGAAAACAGACGGTACTACTTTCCGTGATTTAACAATCAATAAGAAAAATCGTCAAGTTGAGCGTGGTGGTGAAGTGATTGATCTTACAAAACGTGAATATGATTTATTGGCGACATTGATGAAAAATGTTAACGATGTGGTAACACGTGAACAACTTGTTCAAAATGTTTGGGGATATGACGAAGGAACTGAAACTAATGTAGTTGATGTCTATATTCGTTATTTACGTAATAAGTTAGATCAAGATGGTAAGGATTCATATATTCAGACTGTCCGTGGACTAGGCTATATGTTACGTGAAAATAATTAATTTACCAATAAGTCGATTGATAATAACGATCATCTATCTGGATGGTCGTTATTGTCGCTTTATCCCCCTCTATCAGATAGCTGAGTATAGCAGTTATAGAAAAGTCAGTAAACTGATAGCTATATAATTTCTTAGGAGAGCATGATGGGTATTTTGCCATCTAAAACAAAACCAGTACCTAAACGGAGTATTAAGCTTAAGTGGTCCTTTGCTAATATGCTATTCTGTTTTTTGGTATTTACAATTTTTGCAGTCATTGCCTACCAAACTTCTGTCATCTATTTTTTACAGGGTGAAAAAGAAGACTTAATTAAAGTCGTGAATACGGTTGATAATCATTTGTCGGAATCTGATGAAAATTTAAGTCCTAAAAATGTATATAAGTATCTAGGTTACCGGGCAGAAGGCGTGCTTGAAACATTTTATGATGACAAAGGTCATGAGATAAAATCAGCACGAGAAGTAGGAATTCCTCGAGTAGATTGGCGTTCTTTTCAAGTTTATGATGATAAGCAACAGCTAATTTTTGCAGCTCAAACAGCAAAACTGTCTCTCTATAGTAAGAAAACTACAAAACCTGTTATTGTTAAAATTGGTAATAAAACCGGGTTTATTGTCACACGAACGATTAGGTCTAAAAATACTGGTAAAGTCATTGGCTATCTACAGTCTTTCAATGAACTAAACTTTTATTATACGATTCGAAATAAGTTGCTATTTATATTGATCGCGCTTGAAGTCGTGGCGATGTTATGGGCTAATTTTATTGGTTACTTTGTATCCCATCATTTGTTAAGTCCTTTATCGAGACTGCATGCAGAAATGAAAAAAAATAATCATCTACCTTCTGGTGAGTTTAAAGAAATTGAGATCAATACTGGTGATGAAATTGAAGAGTTAGCAGATGTATTTAATGATATGATGCATAAGAAACAGGAGTATTTAGAAGGTCAAGAACGCTTTGTCTCAGATGTAAGTCATGAGTTAAGGACACCTCTCGCCGTGCTTGATGGTCATATTAATTTGTTGCTGCGTTGGGGGAAAGATGATCTTAAACAATTGACTGAGTCACTGGAAGCATCACGACAAGAAATAAAAAAAATGTCTAATATGATTCAAGATATGCTAGATATTGCTAGATTAAAGCATACTGATAACAGTGAATTAGAGCAAATATCGGTCGCTTGTAGTATGTCAGAATTAGTGACAAACTTCCGTATTGTCCACCCAACCTTTGATATCGAACTGGAAAACAAGTTGATTTCACCTGGTATAGCACAAATTCATAAAAATCATTATATTCAAGCCGTGACGATTTTGCTAGATAATGCCGTTAAGTATTCAGGAAAGATAGGGAATTATATTAAAGTAACTTTGTCTGAAGATGATGATATGATTATCACCAAGGTCTTAGATCATGGGCTTGGTATTTGTAAAGAAGACCAATCATATATTTTTGAACGGTTTTTCAGAGCAGATAAAGCCCGAAATAGAGAAATTGGTGGTACAGGGTTAGGGCTTGCGATTATTGATAATATCGCACAGATCTATAAAGGCTCAATCTCTGTTGAGTCACAGGTTGGTAAAGGGTCTGTCTTCACCTTTAAGGTTCCAAAGGATACATAAAAAATATGTTAAAAAAGCGTAGAAATCTGGCGCTTTTTTTTTGGGTTGGATATTTATTTGAATTTTTAGAATATTCACTATTTACAAGTGGCTACTTCTGTGTTAGAATATGATTTATAACAGATGTCAGAACTTCTGACATAGGCATATGAGTGTAATGCTCAGTTTGATATTATTTTAGGAGATTTTCTATGAACTCAGGAAGTATTGCTTTTATCCTTGTGTGTGCTGCTCTGGTGTTTTTGATGACACCAGCGCTTGCATTCTTTTATGGTGGTTTAGAACGACGTAAAAATGTGCTAAACACGATGCTTATGGCGGTTATCCCTCTTGGTATAGCGTCTATCTTATGGGTAGCTATCGGCTATAGCTTATCGTTTTCAGGAGATGGTAGTTGGATTGGTAACTTTAATCACCTATTTTTTGAAGGCGTGAGCATGTCTAAAAATACCTTACATGGACTTGAAATTCCTGATGGTTTATTTGGTGGATTTCAAATGATGTTCTCAATTATTACAGTTGCCTTGATTACAGGTTCTGTAGTTGGACGTATGCGTTTTACACCATTAGTTATTTTTATGGTATTTTGGTTGATTCTAGTATACTATCCTTTAGCGCATATGGTATGGGGCGGCGGATTCCTTGCTAAAATTCACTCTATCGACTTTGCTGGTGGGAATGTTGTCCATATTTCTTCTGGTGTTAGTGCACTTGTCTTAGCAATTGTACTTGGTCGTCGTCGTGATTACATTCGTCTCGAGTATAGACCTCATAATATTCCGTTTGTTTTATTAGGTGCTGGATTACTTTGGTTCGGTTGGTTTGGATTTAATGCTGGATCAGCACTTTCAGCAAATGGATTAGCAGTACATGCTTTCATGACAACAAATACGGCAGCGGCGGCAGCAATGCTTTCTTGGTTAATTGTTGAAAAAATTATGATTGGTAAACCGACAGTTGTTGGTGCCTCAACAGGGTTGGTAATTGGGCTTGTTGCGATAACACCAGGTGCTGGTTTTGTCTCATTATGGTCATCAATCTTGATTGGTGCACTTGTTTCTCCAATTTCATATTACTTTATTTCAGTTGTCAAACACAAATTCGCCTATGATGATGCATTAGATGCTTTTGGTGCTCATGGTATTGGTGGTATGTTCGGAGGTATCATGACAGGTATCTTCACAACGCCAGCACTTGCTTTAGAAAAAGGATATTCTGGTTTAATTTATGGTTCTGCTAAACTTTTCATTGCACAAATTGGTGCGATAGTATTTACAATCATATTTAGTGCTGTGATGACATTTATAATTATCAAAGTCATTTCACTATTTACAGCAATTAGAGTTAGCGATCGTGCTGAAGCTGTTGGGCTTGATGATAGTGAGCATGATGAAACAGCTTATCCAACATTTATGGGTCTTGACAGTTAAGACTATATAAATGGATAGAGTAAAAGGAGAGTTAAGTAATGAAAAAAGTTGAAGCGATTATCCGCACTGAAAAATTGGAAGATTTAAAAGATGCGTTAGTTAAAAATAATTTAGCAAAAGGTATGACTGTTACGCAGGTTTTAGGATATGGTAATCAAAAAGGATTTGCTGAATATGTACGCGGTCAAAAGTTAAATACAACTTTACTTGCTAAAATCAAAATCGAAATCGTTACTGTTGAGGAGCGCGTCGGAAAATTAGTTGAAGTTATTCGCGAGACAACTCAGACTGGTGAAGTTGGAGATGGTAAAATCTTTGTGTTACCGGTTGAAAATGTCATTCGTATCCGAACAGGTGAACAAGGCGGAGATGCTATCTAAAGTATAGCGATTATCAAAAACATTTAGCTTATAGAGTTAGATGTTTTTTTGATTAGCTTATGTGTGCTTGACGATACTTAGTGTTGAAAAAATGATATAAAAACGATAGAATTAAAGGATATGGAGACAAAAAAGACAATCATTTTTTGTCAGTGAAGCTAAGGATACGATAATGAAAACTATTAAAAATTTCGAAAATAAAAAAGTCTTGGTATTAGGCTTAGCCAAGTCAGGTGAATCTGCAGCGCGCGTGCTTCAAAAACTAGGCGCAATTGTCACGGTCAATGACGGTAAGCCTTTTGATGAAAATCCAGCTGCACAAGAACTTTTGTCAGAAGGGATCAAAGTGATTACTGGCGGTCATCCATTAGGATTACTCGAAGAGGATTTCGAGGTGATGGTTAAAAACCCTGGTATTCCTTATGAAAATCCTATGGTAAGTCGTGCACTAGAATTAAACTTACCAATTATAACTGAGGTTGAACTTGCTTATCTCATATCGGAGGCGCCTATAGTTGGGATAACGGGAACTAATGGTAAGACAACGACAACGACGATGATAGCAGATATTTTTAATGCTGATAAACATATCGCTAAATTATCAGGTAATATCGGTTTTCCTGCATCAGAAGTTGCTGCTAATGCGACAGCTAATGATAGTTTAATCATGGAATTATCAAGTTTCCAATTAATGGGTATTGATCAATTTCGTCCTAAAATTGCTGTGATTACGAACATTTTTTCAGCACACTTAGATTATCATGGCACACAAGATAATTATGAAGCGGCTAAGTGGCGCATTCAAGAAAATATGACAGCTGAGGATTTCTTGGTATTGAACTATAACCAAGAAAAACTTAAAGAGATGGCAACGAATACTGCTGCACGCATTGTGCCGTTTTCAACAACAACAAAGTGTTTAGAAGGTGCTTATAGTCAGGATGGGATGATCTTTTATAAAGATGAGCAAATCATGAAGGTTAGCGAGTTATCTTTACCTGGTGACCATAACTTAGAAAATGCACTTGCTGCCATCTGTGTGGCGAAATTATCAGGCATATCAAACACAGCTATCAAAGATGTGTTAATGACATTTTCTGGTGTCAAACATCGGTTGCAATATATTGGCACAAAATCAATGATTAAGTTTTATAATGATAGTAAAGCAACTAATATATTGGCAACGCAAAAAGCATTATCAGGATTTGATAATCATAACCTTTGGTTATTAGCTGGTGGGCTTGATCGAGGCAATAGTTTTGATTCCTTGGCTAAAGATATAGCTGGTTTGAAAGGGTTGATCGTATTTGGCGAAACAGCACCTAAACTTAAAGCCTTAGCTGAGACATTAAGTATTCCAGTTTTTAATAGCGAAGATGTTGCGGCAGCAGCAGCTCTAGCGTTTGAGCAGGCAGATCAGGGAGACACAGTATTGCTAAGCCCTGCTAATGCAAGCTGGGATCAATATAAGACCTTTGAGCAACGTGGGGATTTGTTTATTGATGCCTTTAATAAATTGAAAGAAAATTAAAAATGAAAATTATTGTTAGTGGTGGTGGAACAGGTGGTCATATCTATCCAGCTCTTAGTTTTATCAAGTATCTAAAAACGGTTGAACCTAATCTTAGTGTGTTATATATTGGCACAAAAAAAGGTCTAGAATCTACAATTGTGCCAGAGAATGGTATTAATTTCAAAACGATCGATATTCAGGGATTTAAGCGGTCTTTATCTCTAGAGAACGTCAAAACAGTCTATAAATTTCTTAAATCAGTTTCTGATGCCAAAAAAATTATTAAGGATTTTAAGCCGGATGTGGTTGTTGGGACGGGCGGTTATGTGGCGGGTCCAGTTGTATATGCTGCAGCAAAATTAAAAATACCAACCATTGTTCATGAACAAAATTCTATTCCAGGCATTACTAACAAATTTTTAAGTCGATATGCCTCACGGGTTGCTTTGGCATTTCAAGAAGCAGGGACTTTCTTCCCTTCAAATAAGACAGTCTTTACCGGTAATCCTCGTGCGCAAGAGGTAGCTGATTTGATTGAATCTGGTAATGTACTAAGTCAGTATGATCTTGATGGCAATAAGAAAACTGTAGTGATTTTTGGTGGTAGTAGAGGTGCTTTAAAAATAAATACGGCAGTGCTTGAAGCTTTGCCAGAGCTTGCTAAAAAAGACTATCAAATTCTTTATGCATCAGGTGAAATTTATTTTAATGATCCCGAATTTGCTGCTACTTTTGCAACCTATAATCAAGAAAAAAATATCAAAATTGTACCCTACATCAAAAATATGGTTGAGGTACTAAATGATGCGAATCTCATCTTGTCTAGAGCTGGTGCAACGACGCTAGCTGAGATTACAGCACTTGGATTACCTGCTATTTTAGTGCCTAGTCCCTATGTAACTGCTGATCATCAAACGAAAAATGCACAAGCATTGGAAAATGCTGGTGCTGCTATCAGTATTAATAATGCAGAGTTGACTGGAGCAAAGATTGTTCAAGCGATTGATAGTTTACTACTTGACGACCATAGCTATAGAAAAATGGCTGAAAATGCTCTGCGTGAAGGTGTTCCTGATGCAAGTCAACGCTTATATCGAGTACTTAAGGATGTAATAAATGGCCAATAAGGATAAAAAAATCGAGTTAACCCCATGGCAAAAAGAACACGCAGCATTTGAACAAAAGAAAGCTGCAGAAGCAGCGAAAAAAGCACGTGAAGAAAAACGAAAAAAGCAACCGACTCAAACTGAATCCGTAGTTGAAAAATATGATGCGCCAACAAAAATATCTAAAACTAAAAAAGTAAGGATGCCGATTTTAAAACAGTTAAAAAATTTGTTTGTGTCAACTGAAAAAAAACCAGTAGCTGAAAATTTAATCAAGATGTGGCCATTTCTTTTAATTGCAGTTGTAGGTGTTGTGAGTAGTGCTTATGTTATATCACCGTTAAGCAAAATTGGTAGTTTTACCTCGCAAGGTAATCAGCATGAGTCTGCTAAACAAATCGCTGCAGCAACAAATATTAAAACAGGAGATCATGTTTGGCGAATTATTAACTCAAATAAACAAATCTCCTCAAACATTATTAAGACATTTCCAAGAATCAAATCTGCTGCAATCACTTTTAAGTTTCCAAATCACTTTTTTGCAAAAATTACAGAGTATAAAGAGAGTTTATATCTCAAGACGGGTAATAATTATCAGATTGTGTTGTCTAACGGTGCTGTTGTATCAGACAAGCAAATTGATGATCAAAAACTTAATGATATGCCGGTACTAGATAACTTTTCACTGCAAGAGGCCAAGGAATTTGTAATAGCTTATGAGACGCTAAAAGATAAAGTTAAAAGTCAAATTACGACGGTTACAAAAACACCTACTAATGTTACAAAAGATTTTATCGCAATAGAGATGAAAGATGGCAATGAGGTTCGGGTGCCGCTTAGTCAGATGGACGATAAATTACCATATTATACAAGTGTGGCTGCGCAATTGACAGAACCTAGTGTTGTGGATATGGAAGCAGGTATATATGCGAAGTCTAAGGAAGCTTATCAAAAAGACTTAGATGATGCTAATAAAAAAACAACACAAAAATCTAACAACCCAGCTCCCCCGGCTTCAGGGGATTCGGCTACTAATAGCGCAACTACTTCTAGCTCAGCTGCAGCTAATCCAACTGCAGCAGGTCAATAGTTAAGTCTGCCATGAGAGAAAAGTTTGAAAACATTGTTTATGAATTGTTTAAGACATGAGCGAAAGCTTGTGTTTTTTGTTATAATGGAAATAACTATAGATAAATTTAAAGAAAATCAAGGTGACAAAATGTCAATGTTTTTAGATACAGCACGAATTGAAGTAAAAGCTGGTAAAGGTGGCGATGGCGCCGTTTCTTTCCGCCGAGAAAAGTATGTTCCAGATGGAGGTCCTGCTGGTGGCGATGGCGGACGTGGCGGAGATGTTATCTTCGTTGTAGACGAAGGGCTACGTACGCTGATGGATTTTCGCTACAATCGTCATTTCAAGGCGAAACCTGGTGAAAAAGGGATGAACAAAGGCATGCACGGTCGAGGCTCAGAAGACTTGATCGTGAAAGTACCTCAAGGTACAACCGTTAAAGAAGTAGATAGTGATAAGATATTGGTTGATTTATTAGCGCCGGGTCAAACATTTACTGTCGCACACGGTGGCCGTGGTGGCCGTGGAAACATTAGGTTTGCAACACCTAGAAATCCTGCGCCGGAGGTTGCTGAAAATGGTGAACCTGGTGAAGAAAGAACCTTGATACTAGAACTTCGTGTTTTAGCAGATGTTGGACTTGTTGGGTTTCCCTCAGTTGGTAAATCGACATTATTAAGTGTGATTTCTAATGCACGCCCTAAAATTGGTGCCTATCATTTTACAACTTTAGTGCCTAATATCGGTATGGTTCGCGTTGGCGATGGGGAAAGTTTTGTCGTTGCTGATATGCCAGGGTTAATTGAAGGAGCTAGTCAGGGAATCGGACTGGGGACTCAGTTCTTGCGTCATATAGAACGTACGCGAGTACTACTGCATGTCATCGATATGAGTGGGATGGAAGGGCGTGATCCCTATGATGATTATGTTGCCATTAATGATGAGTTAGAAGGTTATAACTTGAGACTAATGGAACGGCCTCAAATTATTGTTGCAAATAAAATGGATATGCCTGATGCACAAGAAAATTTAGTCGAGTTTAAAGCAAAATTAGCTGCAAATTATGATGAATTTGAAGATCTGCCACAGGTATTCCCAGTATCAGGGATCTCAAGACAAGGATTGCAAAATCTACTTGAAGCGACCGCTGAATTATTAGGTGAAACACCAGAATTTCCATTGTATGAAGAAGCTGACTTTGTTGGTCAAGAGCAAGAAGCTTACTATGGATTTGATGAGGGTGCTAGAGAGTACGAGATTTCACGTGCTGATGATGCATCATGGATCCTATCTGGTGAAAAATTAGAGAAACTCTTCACTATGACGAATTTCGATCATGATGATTCTATATTCAAATTTGCTAGACAACTTCGTGGTATGGGAATCGATGAGGATCTGCGTAGCCGTGGTGCTAGAGATGGTGATATTGTTAGAATCGGTAAATTTGAATTTGAATTTGTTGATTAATATACCCTCTGCTTTGCAAAGGTGAACAACTATAGTTGGTCTTGAGTATTGGAGGTGTTTCGATGGGGTTTAAAATTATCGGTAATAGAGGAGAAGATGGCGAATTTATAGCATCTGCTGATGCTTGGCCACCTGAAAAAATTGCGGCATTGTTTGATAAGTTTAATCCTAATCGCAAGTTACGGTTAGATCGTGAAAAAGCGGCACTCGATGCATTAAAAAAAGACAATAAGAAAGAAGATACAGCCATTTGAAAACTTTTGAACTCAAATTAACTCATCCTGCAGATGGTACTAATTTGTTTGGTGCGCAGGAAAAGCATCTCAAATATGTAGAAGATGCCATTGGTGTGACGATTCATTTTCGTAGTGAGGTGATCCAGATTGTATCCGATTCTGATGAGAAAACTGAGTTGGCTAGATTGATTTTGCAAGCTTTATTGGTACTAGTCGCTCGAGGTCAAACAATCAATACACCAGATGTTGTAACGGCTGTAACTATGGCCAAAAATGGTGAGATTAATAAGTTTGTCGCACTCTATGAGGAAGAAATTACCAAAGATAGCAGTGGAAAACCAATTCGAGTGAAGACGCTGGGACAAAAGATTTATGTCGATGATATCTTACACCATGACATTACTTTTGGTATCGGCCCTGCTGGAACAGGTAAAACTTATTTAGCTGTTGTATTGGCTACGACAGCGTTACGTCGTGGACAAGTCAAGCGTATTATTGTCACTAGGCCGGCTGTTGAAGCAGGAGAAAGTCTTGGGTTTTTACCTGGGGATTTACAAGAGAAAGTAGATCCTTATTTAAGGCCTATCTACGATGCACTGCATCAAGTGTTAGGTAAGGTGACGGTTGAGCGGATGTTAGAACGTGGGACAATAGAGATTGCCCCACTAGCTTATATGCGTGGACGTACTTTAGATGATGCGTTTGTTATTTTAGATGAAGCACAAAATACAACCACCATGCAGATGAAAATGTTTTTAACAAGGCTAGGATTTAATTCTAAGATGGTTATTAATGGTGATGTGAGCCAGATTGATTTACCTAGAAAAACAAAATCTGGTTTAATTGATGCTAAAGATAAATTAGCCAAAGTCAAACAAGTGTCCTTTGTTTATTTTTCAGCCAAAGACGTCGTGAGACATCCTGTCGTAGCTGAGATTATAAAAGCTTATGAAACAGATGAGTTGAAAGAAGCTGCTCAAAGTGTAGCAGAAACAGATGAATCATGAGTAGGGATATCGGGATATGTTATTGACACTTATGACGAATAATGCACGAGTTAGATCGTTGTGAGTGATAGAACTAGTCAAAACTTTTTTGAAAGGTAATGTTGAATCATGTATGTCGAAATGACAGATAATACGGGCCAAGTTTCTCAGGAAATGCAGGCAGAAACAGTTAAACTATTGAAATTTGCGGCAGAGTTTATTCACTTGCCTGAGCATAAAGAAATGGCAATTACATATGTCTTGAATGATGAAATTCAAAATATTAACCGAGAGTATCGGGGTAAAGATGTGCCTACTGATGTTGTTAGTTTAGAGTATGAACCAGAAACAATTACGTTTGATGATGCGTTTGAGATGCCAGAAGCACTTCAAGCAGAATTAGCAGAATTTGATAGTTTTATTGGTGAACTTTATATTTCGATAGAAAAAGCGCAAGAGCAAGCTGATAACTATGGTCATAGCTATGAAAGAGAAATGGGATTTTTAGCAGTCCATGGATTTTTACACATTAACGGTTACGATCATATGGTAGCTGAAGATGAAAAAGTGATGTTTGCGCTTCAGGAAGAGATTTTGACAGCTTATGGCCTTACGAGATAAAAATACAGAAAAAAAGTGGAAGAATCAAACTGTTTATGCATCGCTTGAATTTGCTTTAACTGGTATCGTAACTGCTTTTCGTGAAGAGCGAAATTTACGAAAACATGCTGTCAGTGCAGCTATAGCGATCGTATTAGGTTTTGTGTTTAACATTTCTAAAGTA
Source organism: Pseudolactococcus plantarum (assembly GCA_030454995.1). Lineage (GTDB taxonomy): Bacteria > Bacillota > Bacilli > Lactobacillales > Streptococcaceae > Pseudolactococcus > Pseudolactococcus plantarum_A. The sequence goes on from JAKDQI010000020.1 coordinate 15,632, forward strand.
GATTGGCTATTTTTACTGCTAGCTATCTTTTTAGTCATTTTTGCAGAGATTATCAATTCGGCTATTGAAAATGTGGTTGATTTAGCTAGTGAGTACCATTTTTCCATGTTAGCCAAAAATGCCAAGGATATGGCAGCAGGTGCTGTTTTATTTATTTCTAGTTTCGCTGTCATTGTTGGCCTCTTCATCTTCTTGCCCAAAATTTGGCATTTGATTTTTTAAACTTATCGAAATAAGGAAAAAGTAGAGATGCGGGTAGCTCCCGCTTTTTCTATGACTTCACGGGCGTGTTGCAGTGTGGTGCCAGTGGTATAAATATCGTCAAAAATGATCACTTCATCAGGAAGTTTTAGGGGACTAGTCAGGTAAAATGGATTATTAGAAGATAGCCGTTCTAGTCTAGTTTTATGAGATTGATGGTCGGTCTCTTCTTTACCCAATACATCTAGGTAGGACAGTCCCGCGCTGGTCAAAAATCCTGTGACCTGATTGAACCCTCGGATGTTTAGTCGTTTATCAGATACCGGGATAGGTATGATACGAGCATGTTTTAATGCGCCTCGAAGTACCTGATCAAAAGCACCTCTTAATCTAAAGTCTCCCTGAAACTTATAACGTTGAAAAAAAGTTTTAGCTGCTTCATTATAATGAAAAATAGCACGATGTAAGGTGGTATGTGCCTGATTTTGGCAGTCAAGACAGATGCCAGTTATGTCTGGTTTATAACAGGTTTGACAGCACGGCTCTGTAATGACTTCGAAGTTGGCAAAACAGGTATCGCACAGTTTCTGGTGGGATCGTCTAGAAAAGAAAATATCTGAAAAACTAGGCATTACTCTTAGATAAGTGCCACATAGCAAGCAAGTAGTCATCAAAATCCTCCGAGTTTATTCATGTGTCTGATATCTGAGATTGCTTGAGTGATCTGTTTGGTTAATCCCTGATGAAAAAAATAGATAAGTCCGGTTGGTCGCTCAAGACTTCTGCCAACACGACCAGATATCTGCACTAAACTAGCAGTTGTAAATAACCTATGATGCGCATGTAAGACGAAAACATCAACTTTGGGAAAGGTAACACCTCGTTCTAATATGGTTGTGGTAACTAAGATACTTAAACTCCCTTCACGAAACTGAGTAATAATATCAGAGCGCTCCTGGCTAGTTGAGGCAACAAAGCCTATCTGTTCATCTGGAAATAATTGCCTTAACGTAGCTGTAAAAGCTTTGCCCCAAGTAATCACAGGTGCGAAAATTAATAAAGGAAAGTATGTTTTTCGCTGTTTTTTAATATACCGATAAATCGTCTTGTCGTTAGCACTAAATATGGGTTTTGGTATAACGAGGGGATATCCGTGGAATCTCCTAGATAAAGTGGCGCTTGTTAGCTGGCCAGATTTGACTAGTGCGTTTAGCTTATCTGTCGGTGTAGCAGTCAGATAGATTACTGTGGCAATACGTTTTTGAGCATGATCAGCAGCGTAGTGGAGGATAGTGTTATTAACGAAAGGAAATGCATCTACTTCGTCAATAATTAATAAATCAAATGCATGTCTAAATCGTAATAATTGGTGTGTTGTCGAAATGACGAGAGGTGTTCTAAAGTAAGGTGCTGCATCAGCATGTAATAGGGAGATGGCGATATTAAAATCACGAGATAGTCTACTATAGAGTTCTCGTGCGACATCGGTACGTGGTGTAGCAATACAGACTGCTCCCCCACTAGCAATACTTGTATTTATCGCATCATAGATCATTTCTGTTTTACCCGCACCAGTGACGGCGTGTACAAGTATCTTTAGGTTTTGCTCAACTGCCTTTACTAGTTGGTGAGAAATTTTAGCTTGGTGGGGTGTAAGTGTGCCTTGCCAAGCTAAGGCATCTTGTTTTGGAAACGGCTGTTGTGGGATATGATAAAGCAATTCATCAGATCTGACCCGACCGAGTTGTATGCATGCTGGGCAAAAATATGCAGAGACTTGAAGTGCGACTGATTCAGCTACAGAGCTAGTGCCGCAGCGATTGCAAATCACGTGTTTACCAGATTGTACCATGCCTGGTATGGAGATCACCTCAGCAGGTAGGTGAGTTGGATCGCTATCGAGTTCTTGTCGCGTGAGTAGGCGACCAAATAAGTTTTTCATACCTTCAAGTACGTATTTTAAGGACACATGTTACAATAAATAGAAAGGAGATGTGCATTAACATGACAATTACGATTAAAACAGATGTCGTATTAGAAGAAGAAATCAAAAAATCTAAGTTTATTTGTCAGCTAAAACGTGTGACTAGTGAAGAGGAAGCGCGTGAGTTCATCACATCAATTAAGAAAAAACATCATAAGGCTTCTCATAACGTTTCTGCTTTTATCATCGGTAATCACCAAGAAATCCAGAGATCATCAGATGATGGCGAGCCCTCTGGTACAGCAGGTGTTCCAATGTTAGAAATTCTTAAAAAACGAGAATTGATTGATGTTGTAGCAGTTGTGACACGTTATTTTGGTGGTATTAAGTTAGGTGCTGGCGGGTTGATTCGTGCTTATGCGGGGAGTGTTAACCATGCTATCGATGCAGTCGGTCTTGTTGAGATAGTAGAACAAACACAACTTGATATTGTTATGGGGTATCACTTATTTGATAGTGTATCTAGATATCTCTCTAAAGAGGCTTTACCTATAGCAGATACAGAGTTTACAGATCAGGTGACAGTGACGTGTTTTTGTGATACTGTACAAATGGCGTTGATTATCGCGGGACTGACAGACCAGTTCAATGGTCAATTACAACTGACTAAGGGTGATAAAAAACTTGTAGAAGTACCGCTTTGATGTTATAATGAAATTTCAGAGGTCACTTGCTAGACCTTTGAGCATATGATATGGGGTCGTTCTGGATTCGACAGGTGTTGTCGCGTATGAGCTGCGATTAGTGAGACGTCACTCTAAACCGTCGCAGATAAATATAACTGCTAAAAATACACAAACTTACGCTTTAGCTGCCTAAACCACAGCCGGCGTGCCAGACTTTCGTTCGCCTATGACGATTTGATGGCCTAATTTAGTAGGATACGCTTTTATGGCGTCTTGACATGAAAGAAGAGATTAAGAGACTCGCTAACTGACTTTGTTCGAGGATTGTCTTGTCAGTTGGTTAAATTTAGACAGTCCCTATGATTGTAGACGCTGATATAGCAAGGCATTTGGACAGGGGTTCGACTCCCCTCGGCTCCATAATACGATAAAGAACCCTTATAAAGTAAGGGTTTTTATTATTTATGTGCCGAATATGTGCCAAATTTTTTTACTAAAACAAATTGTCGAGTCGTCAATTACTCCTTGATTGTTATGAAAAGAACCTTATAAAATATCAAGGTTCTTTTTTAATTTTATTGTAAAATTTAAATCAACGTGTTATACTGTAGGCGAGATGATAATTATGGAAAAATTAGAAAAGAGGCTAATGGCTAAACTAAAGCATAAAAAAATAATAGGCTTTTTACTGTTACTGGTACTCATAGGTACTGGATTTGGAGGTAAAGTGTACATGGACAAACGAAAATTAGAAAAAGAATACCAACAAGGGATCGAGCTGATTCAAAGTTATGTGACAGATTATTTGGTCAAAAACTATGCAGGTATTGAGAAAATCGAGTGGCAAGGCATTGGGGTAGAGTACCGAAACTCACCGATATTAGGCCCGTCTTTGTTTGGGAATTATGTGGATACAGATGTTAAGGTATATGTGTCGGATGATAGGTGCTTTAATGTTAATTTCACATTAGATGATGAAACAGAATACGATGATAACTTGAAAAAATACGTTAAACTAGACTCTTTGAATCCGAAAAATACTGAGTTTTCTATTCGATCTGATTTCGAGAATGCGACATATGACTTAAGTTCTCACGAAAAAAAAATATTTGAAAAGTTTGGAGTAGCAGCTGAAGGTAGTAAAAATGCTAAAGTCGTTTATAACTTAAAAATTCATGAATTAAAATATTAAGGAGGATACTTTATATGGGCAATGAGATTACAACAGAAGTATTGGCTAAAGCCATAGATGAAACAAAAGACAGTGTTCAGTCGAATAATAATAATGTTAGACTTGATATCCAAGGAAAAAAACAAGATTTCAGAATCATCCACAAATCCGCCAGCAACAAAGACAATCAACTCAATGCCATGGCTATCGCACCAATCAATTCAGACGGCAAAGTAGATTATGACAATGTTGCGGTTGTGTATGCTGGGACAAATTCTTGGGTGGGATGGGAGGCTAATGGCTAAACTAAAGTATAAAAAAATAATAGGCTTTTTATTGTTACTGGTACTCATAGGTACTGGATTTGGAGGTAAAGTGTACATGGACAAACGAAAATTAGAAAAAGAATACCAACAAGGGATCGAGCTGATTCAAAGTTATGTGACAGATTATTTGGTCAAAAACTATGCAGGTATTGAGAAAATCGAGTGGCAAGGCATTGGGGTAGAGTACCGAAACTCACCGATATTAGGCCCGTCTTTGTTTGGGAATTATGTGGATACAGATGTTAAGGTATATGTGTCGGATGATAGGTGCTTTAATGTTAATTTCACATTAGATGATGAAACAGAATACGATGATAACTTGAAAAAATACGTTAAACTAGACTCTTTGAATCCGAAAAATACTGAGTTTTCTATTCGATCTGATTTCGAGAATGCGACATATGACTTAAGTTCTCACGAAAAAAAAATATTTGAAAAGTTTGGAGTAGCAGCTGAAGGTAGTAAAAATGCTAAAGTCGTTTATAACTTAAAAATTCATGAATTAAAATATTAAGGAGGATACTTTATATGGGCAATGAGATTACAACAGAAGTATTGGCTAAAGCCATAGATGAAACAAAAGACAGTGTTCAGTCGAATAATAATAATGTTAGACTTGATATCCAAGGAAAAAAACAAGATTTCAGAATCATCCACAAATCCGCCAGCAACAAAGACAATCAACTCAATGCCATGGCTATCGCACCAATCAATTCAGACGGCAAAGCAGATTATGATAATGTTGCGGTTGTGTATGCTGGGACAAATACTTGGGGTGAGACAGGTAGAGATGGTTTTGCGACTGCTGGGGTAGCCTACATAGGTGGCTTATCAGAGGAATATTATGATGCAGAAAGATTTTTAACACAGACAAAAGATAAACTTACACAACATAAAGGGACGATCACTGATGTGGCAGGGTTTAGCCAATCAGGTGGCTATATGATGAAGATGGCAGCTAGACATGGACAGGCAAGTGGGTTTAGGACAACAAGTTTTGACGATTGGGGACAAAACCAAATCAAGACCCTCACTAAGTCTGAACAAGATTGGTTGAAAGAAAATCCAGAAGCACTACTACGCTATCAAAATGATTCTTGGGCAGACTTGTCGAATCGTGACCATAAATATGGCACCATCCAAGGCGTGATTGGTTCTGGCGTACATGGGACACTTGCCACCTATTTTGACGGTAATTTTTTGAATTTAGATCGGTTAGCTAAAGCTGGTATCTTTGCCCCTGACATGACGAAGGAGCAGGTATTGCTAGCAGCTAAAAACTGGGTTAGAAAGAAAGAACATTGGAAAGCATATCCAGATGAAGCAGTCGGCGTCAAAGAGCGCGTTAAGGTATATCTCACCCAATACGGGATCTATGCGAGTCAATCCTATAGTAAGCAGATGATTAAGTTAAAGAAATTACGACAACTATTGTCATCAAGTGGTGGTGGCTTGACGCGTAATGAAAAACTTTACTTAGATAGCGAAGCAGCCTTGATGATCGTCGAAAAAGCCTTATCGGACTTTCAACTCACGACTGAAAGTATTGTTACGCTTTATCAAGAAGCGATTCGTGATGCACAAGCGTTATGGCAAGAAACACTCTATGAAGCGAGACAGATGGGGAGTTTGTTAAGTGAATATGAGATTCAAGAGTGTTTATATTTTGCAGGTGCGACACAGTATAAGATGGTCACTGAGCCCTGCACCTACTATCAGAGCAAGCTAGATAAGATTGCTAACATGACCGCTGATTTTACTCGCCTAGTCAGTGAGATTAAGGCTAAAATCCATGAGATTGTGCAAAGAGATAAAGACTTGGCAGCGCAGTTGAAAGGCGGTTTAACATGAGTTTATCCCAAGAACAAATTATTTTAGACTATCAAACCAATCGCCGACAACTTGAAGCAGTAGAAGATGATATTCGCTATCTACAAAGACAGGGGGAACAGGCTGTTGATAGGGCGATTCAAACCATAGCTAGACGTCTTGGACCACAGGCGTTAGGTGAACAAGCAG
>JAKDQI010000021.1 GCA_030454995.1 Pseudolactococcus plantarum
ATAAAAAATTAGGAACTTATTGGCATTAAGTGTGCTTTCGTTAAGTCTAACGGCTTTTGGCTGTTCAAACAGTGTAAAGGGTTTTCAATCTGATTTAGCAAGCCAGATTGAAAAAGTTGATAAAGCATCTAAGGAAATAGACTATTTATCAAAAGATGATCAAGCAACTTTACAAAAAGAATTAAAGCGTGCGAAAGAAATTGGAACATCTACTTCAAAATCACAGTTAACTGATGAAACAAGCAAATTAAAAAGTATATTAAAACCGCTTAAAGAAAAATCTAAATCAGTTTCTGATGATGTAGCTGCAATGACTCAGCTTGAAAAAAATGTGGCAATTGATCAAGCAAATAAAAAGAGTTTAGATAAACTGATTTCTGAATCTCACGATTTTAGCAATTATAATGCTTTCTATACATCATGTCAGACTGTTTTATCTAAAGGTAGGACACAAGTTGTTGACACTGTAAAAAATCAGGCGACAGAAACAATTAAAAGTCCTTACATTCAACAATCAGATAAGTCAAACTTAGTTAGTCTTTTAGATAAAGTAAAAAAATCTAAAGATGTGTCTGATGCTTTCACGTATATTGATGACTTACAATCACAAACAAGTAAAGTTATTGAAAATACCAAGGCCAATGAAGCAAAACAAAAAGCCGCTCAAGCAAAAGCTGAGGCAGATAAAAAAGCAGCCGAGCAGGCGGCTCAAGCAAAAGCTGAAGCAGATAAAAAGGCAGCCGAACAGGCGGCTCAAGCAAAAGCTGAGGCAGAACAAAAGGCAGCCGAGCAGGCGGCTCAAGCAAAAGCTGAAGCAGATAAAAAGGCAGCCGAACAAGCAGCTCAGGCGGCTCAAGCAGCTCAAGTAGCTGATTCTGGTAACATCAATACGACTGCAAGAGATAAGTGGGCAATACAAGATGGCTATACATGGCAAACCAGAAAAGGGCATAGTCACATCATTCACCCAGGTGGGAGCTTACCTGCTGGTTATCATTGGCAAGTGCAATAATATATACAAAGAAGAACTGATAACAAAAGTTATGAGTTTTTTTGTTTCGGATAGATATGATTAAGAAAAAAATGTCTTGTTAGGCGCCAATCTGAACTAGTTGACGTATTGAGTGAAATGCAAAGTTGTGCGCATTTTGTTTGCGTGAAAACGTATTCCCAAATATCCACCTACTAATTCAATCCAAAATATGTTATACTAAATAAGTTGTCCAATTGGGGCAATGATGAAGTAATGGAGTATTTGGATTTAGCGTTTTAAGCTTGTTTGCTTGAAATGCAAACAAGTTTTTTATATCACGATATTGATATCTGAACTATGTGTTGAGACACATCTTTTTACAGAAAACTAGAAAATAACCGAAAACTCCGTTTTTATTTGAATGGAGATATATTTGAAATTTACAGAACTTGGTTTATCAGAAGACATTTTATCAGCGATCACAAAAGTTGGCTATGAAACACCTACACCGATTCAAGAGCAAACAATCATGTTAGCACTTGAAGGCAAAGATGTCATCGGTCAAGCACAAACTGGTACTGGTAAAACAGCCGCATTTGGTTTACCGACACTTAATAAAATTGATGTTAATGGTGGATTACAAGCCATTGTTATTGCACCAACACGTGAACTTGCAGTTCAATCTCAAGAGGAATTGTTCCGCTTTGGTCGCGATAAAGGCATTAAAGTACGTTCAGTGTTTGGTGGTGCGAGCATTGACAAACAAATCAAAGCACTTAAATCAGGTGCTCACGTTGTTGTTGGGACGCCAGGACGTATGGTTGACTTGATTAAACGTCGTGCTTTACAACTTGGGGATATTGAAACATTAATCCTTGATGAAGCTGATGAAATGCTTAACATGGGCTTTATCGATGATCTTGAATTCATTATCAAAGCAACACCAACAGAAACACGCCAAACATTATTGTTCTCAGCAACTATGCCTGATGCAATTAAAAAAATTGGCGTGAAATTCATGAAAGATCCTCAGCACGTTAAGATCGTATCAAAAGAGATGACGTCAGATTTGATTGATCAATATTTTGTTAAAACAAAAGAATTTGAAAAATTTGATGTATTAACGCGCTTGATTGATGTTCAAAAACCTGAGTTAGCAATCGTCTTTGGTCGTACTAAACGTCGTGTTGATGAAATCACACGTGGTTTGAAATTACTAGGCTATCGTGCTGAGGGAATTCATGGCGATTTAGCACAACAAAAACGTTTGGCAGTCCTACGTGATTTTAAAAACGATAATTTAGATGTGCTTGTTGCGACTGACGTCGCAGCACGTGGTCTTGATATTTCAGGTGTGACACATGTCTATAACTATGACATCACACAAGATCAAGAATCATACGTTCACCGTATTGGTCGTACTGGTCGTGCTGGTAAATCAGGTTTGTCTATTACTTTTGTATCAAACAACGAGATGGGTTACCTTCGTGCGATTGAGCGTTTGACTAAAAAAGAAATGAAAGGCATGAAACCACCAACACGCGAAGAAGCTTACCAAGCAAGTCTTGCTGTTGCTTTTGACGAGATCAAACGTGACCTAACAGATGAGAAAATTTCTGCTAAGTTAGCAAAATTTGATGGAGATGCTGAACAATTATTAGCTGAGTATGATCCTAAACTTTTAGTTTCATTATTACTTCAAGCTAAAGTTAGCGATCCAGATACACGTCCTAAAGTGGATATTGCCCCTGAAAAACCACTACCATTTAATGGTGAAGGTGGTCGTGGCGGTGGTCGCGGTGGTAACCGTGGTGGCCGTGGTCGTAATGATCGTCGTGGTGGCGGTGGTTATAACCGTGATAAACGTGGTGGCGGTCGTGATCGTGATGATCGAAATAAAAAAGATTATTACAAAAAAGACAAACAAAAAGTACACCCTAAAGCAACTGAAAAGAAACCTGGTTTCGTAATCCGTAACAAGGGTGATAAGTAACAGAATTGAAAAGTCGGCAACGGCTTTTTATGTTATAATGAATTTAGTTGTGTCCATTTTTGGACAGTAAATTCATAAGTACAGTCGTTGGTATGATTACCAAGATTACCTCATCAAAGAAAGAAAAATATGACATTTAAATCAGGATTCGTCTCTATTATAGGCCGACCAAATGTTGGTAAATCAACATTACTCAATCACGTTATGGGGCAAAAAATTGCAATCATGAGTGATAAAGCACAAACAACAAGAAATAAAATACAAGGTATCTATACAACAGAAACAGAACAAATTGTTTTTATTGATACCCCGGGTATCCATAAACCTCATAATGCTTTAGGAGATTACATGGTAGAATCTGCTTATTCTACCTTGCGTGAAGTAGATACAGTTTTGTTTATGGTACCTGCTGATGAACCACGTGGTAAAGGTGACAATATGATTATTGAGCGGCTTAAACAGGCTAAAGTGCCGGTGATTTTAGTGGTCAATAAAATCGATAAAGTCCATCCAGATCGTTTGCTTGCACAAATCGATGATTTTCGAACACAGATGGATTTCAAAGAAGTCATTCCAATTTCTGCTCTAGAAGGCAATAATACAGATAGATTACTTACGATTCTTAAAGATAATCTAGAAGAAGGCTTTAAGTATTTCCCTGATGATATGATTACAGACCATCCAGAGCGTTTCTTGGTTGGGGAGATGATTCGTGAAAAAGTTTTGATTTTAACACGTGAAGAAATTCCACATTCTATCGCTGTAACAGTAGATTCAATGAAACGCGACGAAGAAACTAACAAAGTTCACATTATGGCAACGATATATGTTGAACGTAAAAGTCAAAAAGGTATCATTCTTGGCAAGGGCGGAGATATGATACGTAAGGTCGGCAAAATGGCACGCCGTGATATTGAACTTATGCTTGGTGATAAAGTCTATCTAGAAACTTGGGTTAAAATCAAGTCAAATTGGCGGGATAAAAAAGTTGATATCCACGCAATGGGCTATCGTAAAGACGATTTTTAAGGATAACATGACAAATGAATAATACAGATTTTGAAACAGAAGAAGGCGCTAGTTCACGAAATCAACAAAATACGATGTTGGTGGGTGCTTTTTGGCGAACAGGTGCTGATTTCTTGTCGAAAATACTGGGTGTCGTTTATTTGATTCCATGGTATGCTTGGATGGGAACTCATGGTGATCAGGCGAATGCCGTTTTCTCCATGGGCTATAACGTTTATGCACTCTTTTTATTAATTTCAACAGCGGGTATTCCTGTTGCGATCTCTAGAGAAGTGGCCAAATATAATACGTTAGGTGACAGAAATATGTCTTATCGTTTAGTGAGACAGATGCTATTTTTCATGTTTATCATGGGTATTGTGTTTGCTGCAATATTATATTTAATGGCACCATTTTTTGCTGATTTGTTAGGTGGGGGTGCAGAGCTTATCCCTGTGATGAAGAGTTTATCGTTAGGGGTTTTAGTTTTTCCGGCTATGTCAGTAATGCGAGGGTATTTCCAAGGGATCAATGATATGAGACCCTATGCACTGAGTCAGTTGATGGAACAGGTTGTTCGTGTAATCTGGATGCTAGTTACGGCATTTATGATCATGAAAATCGGCTCTGGTGATTGGGTAGCCGCTGTGACACAGTCTACGACTGCAGCGTTTATTGGTATGATCGCGAGTTTTATCATATTAGTATTATCTTTGGTTAAACAAGGGGACTTCGATAAAATTCTAAATCCTGGTGAAACGCATCGACAAGTAGATGGACTTCATCTCTTAGTAGAAACGTTAAGGCAGGCAATCCCGTTTATTATCATCGGATCGGCAATCCAAATTTTTAAATTGATTGACCAATCAACTTTTCCGCATATTATGCGCTGGATTTCGAATTATTCAGATACGCAATTAAAGATATTTTTTGCTTATTTTTCGGCTAATTCAGATAAATTGACGATGGTCTTATTGGGGGTTGCAACGACACTAGGCGGTGTTAGTATTCCATTGGTAACATCAGCTTATATTAAAGGTAATCAAAAAGAAACAGGACAATTAATTAGTTTTAGTATTCAATTATTTGCAGTCTTCATGATACCGGTAGTCGTAGGAATGAGTTTATTAGCACGTCAGATACACACCTTGTTCTATGTAGCACCTAGTCAGCTCCAACTAGATTTGTTTGTATTTGCTTTTTTACAAAGTATCTTATTGGCTAGTTATGCCATGCTTTCTCCTATACTACAAGCCTTACATCATAGTCGTACAGCCATGAAATATTTTGGGATTACACTAGCAATCAAACTTGTGCTTCAAATCCCAGCAATTCTATTTTTTGAAGTATATGGTCCTTTGATTGCAACTACAATTGCATTTGGTGTGGGTATTTGCTTATTTATCCGAAAAATTCAGCAAGTGACACAATTCTCAATCAAAGTAACCTATCGTGGCATTTTGGGTATTTTGGTTATGACCCTGATCATGTCAGTGATTATGAGTCTGGTTAAAGTGGTGTTACCAGATAGATCAATTTTGACAATCGTGCTAGCCGGTGGTATTGGCTTTGTTGCTTACTTAGTGATGGCTGCAAAACTAGGCTATTTAGAGAAATTATTTGGTGACAAGGGAACTGCTATTAGACGACGCTTACATATTTAATTGAATCAAATAGCCTTGTCTTGGATAAGTTATGCAAATAGTAGCTATCTCACATGATTAATAGTTTAGGAGGTGTATGATGGGAAAATTTCAATTAGATTATAAAGGGCAACAATCAGTCCAAAAATTTCATGAAAAACTTAAAGTAGATAAAACAGATAAGCAAAGTAAGCTTGAAGCGATAAAAAAACACTATTTGGAAAAAAAGAAATCAGGTAAAAAATGAATCATCCCAAACCTAAAGAATGGCAGTCAGCAGAACTTTCTCAAGGCTATATAGCGGATTATAAACCATTTAATTTTGTTGATGGTGAAGGCGTTAGAAACAGTTTATATGTGAGTGGGTGTTTATTTCATTGTGAAGGGTGCTATAACGAAGCGACTTGGAATTTTAGGTTTGGTACACCTTATACAAAAAACTTAGAAGATCAGATTATGCTGGATATGGCTCAGCCTTATGTACAAGGGTTGACGCTGTTAGGTGGGGAACCGTTTTTAAATATCGATACGGTATTACCACTTGTCAAACGTATTAAAGCAGAACTACCTGATAAAGATATTTGGTCTTGGACTGGTTATACATGGGAAGAGTTGATGTTGGAAGGTGAAGATAAGCTAGCTTTATTGTCTCAGCTGGATATATTGGTAGATGGTAGGTTTGATCAAACTAAGAAAAATCTATTACTCCAATTTCGTGGCTCAAGTAATCAACGGATAATAGATGTGCAAAAATCATTGAAAACCGGATCAGTCCAAATTTGGGAAAATCTTAATGATCCGAATCAATCAGTGGAACAATTTCATAAAGAAAAAATGATTTAAGTGCTGAGGCACTTTTTTTATCCTTAAGAGGTGATAGCCTTATAATATAACGAATCTAATTGCAACATTACCGTTAGAATAGAGGGAATAATGATGAATAAGACTTTGAAAAAACTTGTTATTAGTTTTTTTTCAACAAATGTTGTAAGATTAATAATAACTACATAGGTTGAGGGTTAATATATGAAACTTAGAAAACATAAGCTGACAATAATAGTTACCCTAGTATTGTTACTCATCATCTCTGTATCATCTTTTTTGCTCATTACTAAAGCATTTAGTAAGAGTGACAAGAAGATAGTGATAAAGAAAGATATGCCTTTGATACTAATTCCTGGAACTAGTGCAACAGAGGATAGATTCGATGATTTTATTACACAAATGGCTGCTAAAGTTGGCGATAAAGATGTCATAAAATTAAAGGTGCAACCGGATGGTACAGTAGAGTGGAATGCTACGCAAAATCATAAATTGGTGAATCCGTTTATCGTCATTAGTTTTGCTGATAGTTCTGAAGAGACTGTAGGTAAACAAGCAAAGTGGGTTCAACTGGCGTTGAAAAAAGCACACACTTTATGTGCTTTTGATACTTATAATGCGATAGGACATTCAAATGGTGGACTAGCTTGGACAATTTATTTAGAGCAAGCGCCAAGACAGTATACCCAAAAAATGCAAAAATTAATTACCTTGGGTACACCATTTGATACACAGCTCCCTTTGGAAAAGAAAACAAGTAGTGGTGGGGAAACGATAGTAGAGACAGATATACTTCAAAAATTAGTTGCTGCTAAGCGTAAAATTCCAAAAAGTTTGAATATGATCTCAATTGCAGGAGAGATAGAAAATAATTCAGGAGATGGTGTAGTACCACTTGAAAGTGTTTCTGCAAGTAAAAAGATTTTTGATGGACAAGTAGCTAGTTTCACACAAAAAAACTTTTATGGTGCTGATGCCCAACACAGTGAATTAATTGGTAATCCAGATGTCATGAATTATATTATACATGAACTATATGCAGCTATCGACGGTACAATCCCCACTAAATCAGCAAAATAAAGTATTGATTGCCTTGGATGAAGCAACGTGTAGTTGCCAGATGTGATACGAGATAAAGTAGTTTACAGCGTAGAAAGATTGGTTAGTGATAGCCAGTCTTTCAAGTAATTTAAATTTTAGAAGGTGGTTTTGTGAATGGTTAAGATTCAAGATGATTTATTTGAAGCGGTTAATGCTGAGTGGTTAGCAAATACAGAAATTCCCTCGGATCGACCAAGAATAGCAGCGTTTGATGAACTTGTTATCAGTAATGAACAGACGCTAATGCAGGATTTTGCAACCATTAAACAGTTTGATTCTCCAGTTATGAATGAGTTTGCTAAATTTTATAAAAAAGCTGGTGATTTCATAGAGCGTTTTGAATTCGGTGTATCACCAGTTCAACCTGAGATAGATAAACTTTTAGCAATTGATAATTTTGCTGATTGGGTCAAGCAAATTCCAGATCTTATTTTGAACTCTCAACTTCCTGTACCATTTAGTTTATCAGTAGATACTGATATGAAAGATGCTGTACACTATGCCTTAACATTTTCTGGTCCAGGCCTAATCTTACCTGATACAACTTATTATGATCCGACACATCCTCGTAAAGCAGAATTGTTAGCATTTTATGCAGATAATACGATTGCTATCATGCAGGAGTTTGGTTATAGTAAGCTAGAAGCAACTAAACATGCTGAGAATATTATCAAATTTGATGCTCTAATCGCTAAATACGCTAACACATCGGAAGAATGGGCGAAATATGCCGAGTTATACCAACCGGTATCGATAGAGGCGTTTAGTTCGACGATCACAACGCTAGCAGTTTCAGATGTGATTAAGGCATTAATTGGTAAATTACCAGACAAGGTAATTGTTTATGAAAAACGTATTTATGACAACTTTAATCATATTATCAATGAAGCAAACTTTGAACTGATTCACTCTTGGACATTAGTCAAATTGCTTAGAAGTGCAACACATTATTTATCAGATGAGTTGCGTATTTTAGGTAGTGAATTCTCGCGTAAATTATCAGGTACTGCGCAAGCACGTAGTCAAGAAAAGCATGCCTATGATTTGGCAACGGATCAATTTTCTCAAGCTGTTGGACTTTACTATGGTCATAAGTATTTTGGAGAATCAGCTAAAGCAGACGTGAAGCGCATGACGACTGAGATGATCAGCGTTTATCAAGATCGGTTAAGACAAAATGATTGGTTGAGTCGAGAGACGATTGATAAAGCAATTCAAAAATTAGATGCCATGACAGTATTTATCGGCTATCCTGATAAATTACCCGAGATTTATGAAAAATTTACAGTAACCCATGATAGTATTTACAGTCATGTGGCACGTTTCAATGTTTTGCGTACACATAGACATTATGAAAAATTCACTGAACCTGTTGATAAAACTGAATGGCACATGCCAGCACATATGGTCAATGCTTATTTTAGTCCAGATAGTAATACAATTGTTTTTCCAGCAGCTATTTTACAAAAACCATTTTATTCAGAGCATGATCAAACACCAAGTCAAAATTATGGTGGTATCGGTGCAGTGATTGCGCATGAAATTTCACATGCCTTTGACAATAATGGTGCACGTTTTGATGAATTTGGTAACATGAATAACTGGTGGCGAGATGAAGATTTTAAAGCATTTGAAGCTAAACAAGCGCTAATGATAGCAGAATTTGATGGCCTTGAGTTGGCTGGTGCTAAAGTCAATGGTCAACTGGTTGTCTCTGAAAATATCGCAGATGCCGGTGGATTGACAGCTGCGATGACTGCTGCATTACGAGAGCCGGATGCTGATTTGAAAGCCTTTTTCATTCAGTGGGGAGAAATCTGGAGAATAAAAGCGTCACAGGAATACCAACAAATGTTGTTATCGATGGATGTCCATGCACCTGGTAAGCTTCGTGCAAATATCCAAGCTAGTAATTTAGATGAATTCTTTGATACATTTGAGATCAAAGAAGGCGATGGTATGTGGCGTAATGAAGCAGATCGTGTCAAAATTTGGTAGTAGTTAGAAAACCACATTTGTGTGGTTTTTTTGTCCCCTATAGATTACTTAGCTACAAGATGAAATATTGAAATAAGCTAGTAATTATGGTATAATGATTTAAACAGTTTGTCGGCAAAATGCTAGGAAATATTGTCCCTAGTGCTTTGTGAGCAACGAGAAGAATTATTTTCGTTGCTTTTTTTGATGTTCTGAGAGGCTAAAAACCTTAATTGTAATCAAAAAAAAATCTTTCTGAAAATTCTTTTTTCTTAAAAGATTATAGACAAACTTAAAAGAGTGGTCAAGCTATTAGTTGATCACATTGCACAATCCACTGTAAAGTCTATTGACGGATTTTTTATCAATAGACATAAGTATTAGAGGAGAAGATCTTGGCAGGACATGACGTAGTATACGGAAAACACCGTACTAGACGCAGCTTTTCGCGAATCAAAGAAGTACTTGATTTGCCTAATTTGATCGAAATTCAAACTGACTCTTATCAGCGTTTCTTAGAACAGTCTTTAGCAGATGTGTTCAAAGAAATGTTACCAATTGATAACTTTGCAGGTACAAAAGACTTGGAGTTTGTCGGTTATGAAATGAAAGAACCAAAATATACGATAGAGGAAGCAAGAGCGCATGATGCAAACTACTCTGCACCTTTATTTGTGACGTTCAGACTTGTTGATAAAGAGTCTGGAGAGTTAAAAACTCAAGAAGTGTTCTTTGGTGATTTCCCAATTATGACAGAAATGGGTACCTTTATCATTAATGGTGCTGAACGTATCATCGTTTCTCAATTAGTACGTTCACCTGGTACTTATTTCCATCCAAAAGTAGATAAAAATGGTTTAGAATCATATGGACATACCACTATCCCTAACCGTGGTGCCTGGTTTGAACTAGATACAGATGCTAAAGGCATCGGTTATGTAAGAATTGACCGCACACGTAAATTGCCGTTTACAACAATCTTACGTGCGCTTGGTTTTGGTTCAGATGATGATATTTTTGAAATTCTTGGTGATAGCGAGTTAACACGAGCTACTATTGAAAAAGATATTCATAAATTTGCAAATGACACACGTACGGAAGAAGCACTCAAAGACATCTATGATAGACTTCGCCCTGGTGAGCCTAAAACAGCAGATAGTTCTAGAAGCTTATTAACATCACGCTTCTTTGATCCACGCCGCTATGATTTTGCGCCAGTTGGTCGTTATAAAGTCAATAAAAAATTGGCACTTAAGAACCGTTTATTAGGTCTTACGTTGGCTGAAGCCTTAATCAGTGCTGAAACTGGAGAAATCTTAGTTAGCCAAGATACTGAATTGACACGTGATGTCTTAGATAGCATCGAAGCAGAATTAGACAATGGTTTAAACACTGTGACGCTTTATCCTTCAGATGATGCTGTTTTGACTGAACCAATTGATATCCAAGTGGTTAAAGTTTATTCTCCAAAAGATCCTGAAAAAGTGATTAATGTCATCTCAAATGGCCAAATTGCACCAGAAGTCCGTCATCTGACACCAGCTGATATTATCGCAAACGTTAACTACTGGTTAGCGCTTAACGAAGGTATTGGCCGCGTTGATGATATCGATCATCTTGGTAACCGTCGTATTCGCTCAGTAGGTGAATTGTTACAAAACCAAGTCCGTATCGGGTTAAGCCGTATGGAACGTGTCATTCGTGAGCGTATGAGCTCGGCAGATGATGAAAATATGACACCACAGTCATTGATCAACATCCGTCCTGTTACAGCTGCAATCAAAGAATTCTTTGGTAGTTCACAGTTATCACAGTTCATGGACCAACATAATCCACTGTCAGAATTATCACACAAACGCCGTTTGTCAGCGCTTGGGCCTGGTGGTTTGACACGTGACCGTGCTGGATATGAAGTACGTGACGTACACTACACTCACTATGGTCGTATGTGTCCGATTGAAACGCCTGAGGGACCAAATATCGGATTGATCAATAACTTATCATCATTTGGTAAGATTAATGAATATGGCTTCATCATGTCACCATACCGTCGTATTGACCGTGTGAATGGTGTTGTCACTGATGATATTCACTATCTAACAGCTGATGAAGAAGATAATTACATCGTTGCTCAAGCTAACTCTCCATTAACAGAAGATAACAAATTTGCTGTTGATACGGTTATGGCTAGAACACGAGGAAACAATATTGAAGTTGAAGCTGATAAAGCTGACTTCATGGACGTCTCTCCTAAACAGGTAGTTGCTGTTGCCACAGCTTGTATTCCTTTCTTGGAAAATGATGATTCCAACCGTGCCCTCATGGGAGCGAACATGCAACGTCAAGCAGTACCACTTATCGATCCACATGCACCTTTTGTTGGTACAGGGATGGAACATCAAGCAGCCCGTGATTCTGGTGCAGCAATCTTGGCGAAACATGAAGGAACAGTAGAATTTGTTGATGGTGGAGAAATCCGTATTCGTAGAACGACTGGCGAATTAGACAAATATACTGTAACGAAATATCGTCGTTCAAACTCAGGAACATCTTACAACCAACGTCCGCTTGTTCAAGTAGGTGATAAAGTTGATAAAGATGAAATCATTGGTAACGGTCCATCTATGGAAGGTGGAGAAATGGCTCTTGGTCAAAATCCACTCGTTGCTTATATGACTTGGGAAGGGTATAACTTTGAGGATGCGGTTATCATGAGTGAACGCCTCGTCAAAGATGATGTCTATACGTCTATTGCGATCGAAGAGTATGAGTCTGAAACACGTGATACAAAGCTTGGACCTGAAGAAATCACACGCGAAATTCCAAACGTTGGTGAAGAAGCAATGCGTCACCTAGATGAATTTGGTATTATCCGTATTGGGGCTGAGGTTAAAGAAGGCGATATTCTTGTTGGTAAAGTGACACCTAAAGGTGAAACAGATCCTACACCAGAAGAACGTCTGTTGCGTGCCATCTTTGGTGAAAAAGCGCGTGAAGTTCGTGATACCTCTCTTCGTGTGCCACATGGTGCCGATGGCATTGTTCACGATGTGAAGATTTTCCGTCGTGAAAACGGGGATGAGCTTCAAACAGGTGTGAACACACTTGTCCGTGTGTTTATTGTTCAAAAACGTAAAATCCATGTTGGAGACAAAATGGCCGGTCGTCATGGTAATAAAGGGGTTGTTTCTCGTATTTTACCAGTTGAAGATATGCCTTATTTACCAGATGGCACACCAGTTGATATCATGTTGAACCCACTTGGGGTACCATCACGGATGAATATCGGACAAGTTATGGAGCTCCATTTAGGTATGGCTGCACGGACCCTAGATTTACACATTGCAACGCCAGTCTTTGATGGTGCGAGTGATGAAGATATCTGGAATACCGTTAAAGAAGCTGGTATGGCTGATGATGCTAAGACTGTGCTTTATGACGGTAGAACTGGTGAGGCCTTTGATAACCGAGTGTCAGTTGGTGTCATGTACATGATCAAACTTCACCACATGGTCGATGATAAACTCCACGCACGTTCAGTAGGTCCATACTCACTAGTTACGCAACAACCACTTGGTGGTAAAGCGCAATTTGGTGGACAACGTTTCGGTGAGATGGAAGTTTGGGCATTAGAAGCATATGGTGCTGCTAATATTCTACAAGAAATCTTAACTTACAAATCAGATGATGTTGTCGGTCGTACAAAAGCATATGAAGCTATTGTTAAAGGTGAGAAAATTCCTGCTCCAGGACTTCCTGAGTCATTTAGAGTATTGGTAAAAGAGTTACAATCACTTGGTTTAGACATGAAGGTACTTGATGCGGAAGATAAAGCATTAGAGCTTCGTGAGTTAGACGATGATGCTGATCCACATAATGCTGAAAAAATCGAAGTCACAGTTGATATGTTAGAAGCAAAAGAATTAGCAGTCGCTAAAGCAGTAGAAGCTGAAGAGAGCGCTATTGAGAATGCGAAATAAAAAGATATAAAACTCTCTGATGAATACTTATAATAGTCAAAATATTAGATTAGCAGTTTATAGACTGCAAGCTATCTTAAGTAAGTTATCAGAACAGAAAACCAGAACAAAAGATTTTAATCAGAAGTTTAACACAGTCTTCTGACTAGAAATCTTCTCAATTACAGGAGAAAAAATGGTCGATGTAAATAAGTTTGAGAGTATGCAAATTGGGATTGCGTCTCCTCAAAAAATCCGTTTTTGGTCTTTTGGTGAAGTCAAAAAACCAGAAACAATTAACTATCGTACACAAAAACCAGAACGTGAAGGTCTCTTTGACGAACGTATTTTTGGCCCATCAAAAGATTGGGAGTGTAGCTGTGGTAAACTTAAAGGCGTTTTCTATAAAAACCAGGTTTGTGAACTCTGTGGTGTCCAAGTCACACGTGCAAAAGTACGTCGTGAACGCATGGGACACATTGAATTAGCAGCACCGACGTCTCATATTTGGTACTTTAAAGGTATCCCGTCACGTATGGGCTTAGCTTTGGATATGAGTCCACGTTCTCTTGAAGAAATTATTTATTTCGCAAGTTATGTGGTAATTGATCCTAAAGAAACAGCACTTGAAAAGAAACAATTACTGACAGAGCGTGAGTATAGAGAACAAATGCTGAAAAATGGTTTTGGCTCATTTGTTGCTAAGATGGGTGCTGAAGCGATTCAAGATTTGTTAAAAGCTGTTGATTTAGATGCTGAAATTTCAGCACTTAAAGAAGAATTACAAACAGCAACAGGACAAAAACGTGTCAAAGCAATTCGTCGTCTGGACGTGTTAGATGCCTTTAATAAATCAAGTAACAAACTAGAGTGGATGGTACTAAATGTATTACCGGTCATTCCACCAGATTTACGTCCGATGGTACAACTAGATGGTGGCCGTTTTGCCACATCAGATTTAAATGACTTGTACCGTCGTGTTATCAATCGTAATAACCGTTTGAAACGTTTGATGGAGCTTAATGCACCAAATATTATCGTGCAAAACGAAAAACGGATGCTACAAGAAGCAGTCGATGCTTTAGTAGATAACGGTCGTCGTGGTCGTCCAATTACTGGTCCAGGTAATCGTCCACTTAAATCCCTCAGCCATATGCTAAAAGGGAAACAAGGACGTTTCCGTCAAAACTTACTAGGTAAACGTGTCGATTACTCAGGTCGTTCAGTTATCGTCGTTGGGCCAACATTAAAAATGTACCAATGTGGTGTACCACGTGAAATGGCGATTGAATTATTCAAACCATTCGTCATGAGCGAAGTGGTAAAACGTGAAATGGCACCAAATATTCGTGCTGCAAAACGTAAAGTTGAACGTCAAGATCCAGATGTTTGGGATGTATTGGAAGATGTTATTAAAGAACATCCAGTACTACTTAACCGCGCACCAACGCTTCACCGTCTCGGTATCCAAGCGTTCGAGCCTGTGCTTATCGACGGTCGTGCTATCCGTCTTCACCCACTTGTATGTGAAGCCTATAATGCCGATTTCGATGGTGACCAAATGGCGATTCACTTGCCACTTTCTGAAGAAGCACAAGCTGAAGCACGTATCTTAATGCTAGCTGCTGAACACATCCTTAATCCAAAAGATGGTAAACCAGTTGTTACACCTTCACAAGATATGGTCTTGGGTAACTACTACATTACGATGGAAGAAGCCAATCGTGAAGGCGAAGGCATGGTCTTTGCTGATGCTGATGAGGCAGAAGTTGCTTGGCGTAATGGCTTTGTCCATCTACACACACGTGTTGGTATTGCGACAAAATCTTTAAACAAGCCTTGGACTGATGATCAAAAAGATAAAATCATGGCCACAACAGTAGGTAAAATTCTTTTCAATGCAATCATGCCAGAAGAATTCCCTTACTTGAACGAGCCAACACAAGATAACTTAACGTCTCAAACTGATGATCGTTTCTTTATGGCACCAGGTGAAGATGTTAAAGCATTTATCGAAAATCTTGATTTAGTACCTCCGTTCAAGAAAAAACATCTAGGAAATATCATCGCAGAAGTCTTCAAACGTTTCCGTACGACGTTAACGTCTGAAATGCTTGACCGTTTGAAAGACCTAGGTTACCATCATTCTACTAAAGCTGGTTTGACGGTAGGTATTGCTGATATTCCTGTTGTTGAAGATAAACACTTGATTATTGAAGCAGCACATGATAAAGTATCACAAATCACAAAACAATTCCGTCGTGGTTTGATTACTGATGATGAGCGTTATACAGCCGTTACAGATGTATGGCGTGGCGCTAAAGAAGAGCTTGAACGTCGATTAATCGATGCACAAGATATGTCTAACCCGATCGTTATGATGATGGACTCTGGTGCCCGTGGTAACATCTCCAACTTCTCCCAACTTGCGGGGATGCGTGGACTGATGGCAGCGCCGAATGGTAAAATCATGGAGCTCCCAATCATTTCTAACTTCCGTGAAGGTTTATCTGTATTGGAAATGTTCTTCTCTACCCACGGTGCCCGTAAAGGGATGACAGATACGGCCCTTAAAACAGCCGATTCTGGTTACTTAACACGTCGTCTAGTAGACGTAGCCCAAGATGTGATTATTCGTGAAGATGATTGTGGGTCTGACCGTGGTCTTGTCATTAGCGATATCGCAACTGGTAAAGAAATGGTAGAACCATTATCAGAACGCTTAAATGGTCGTTATACACGTAAATCTGTACTGCATCCTGAAACAGGTGAAGTGATTATTGGTGAGGATGCACTCATTACTGAGGCAATCGCTGCACAAATCATTTCAGCAGGTATCACAGAAGTGACAATCCGCTCAGTATTCACATGTAAAACACGTCATGGTGTATGTAAACATTGTTATGGTGTCAACTTAGCAACAGGTGATGCAGTTGAAGTTGGTGAAGCAGTCGGCACTATCGCAGCCCAATCTATCGGTGAACCTGGTACACAGTTGACGATGCGTACCTTCCATACGGGTGGTGTAGCATCATCTGAAGATATCACACAAGGTCTCCCACGTATCCAAGAAATCTTTGAAGCGCGTAATCCTAAAGGGGAAGCTGTTATTACTGAAGTAACTGGTGAAGTTATCGAAATTACTGAGGAAGCCGCGACACGTAAAAAAGAAGTTACGGTTAAAGGAGAAACTGATACACGTACGTATGAAGTACCATTTACAGCACGTATGCATGTGGAAGTTGGTGATTTTATTCATCGTGGTACACCTCTTACTGAAGGGTCTATCCAACCTAAGCATTTACTACAAGTACGTGATACACTGTCAGTTGAAACTTACTTACTTGGCGAAGTACAAAAAGTATATAGAAGCCAAGGGGTTGAAATCGGCGATAAACACGTTGAGGTTATGGTGCGTCAAATGCTCCGTAAAGTTCGTGTGATGGATGCTGGTGATACGGATCTATTACCTGGTACTTTGATGGATATTGCTGACTTTGAGGAAGCTAACCAACAAATTCTATTTGATGGTGGTGTACCGGCGACATCTCGTCCAGTTCTTATGGGGATTACCAAAGCATCTCTTGAAACCAATTCGTTCTTATCTGCTGCATCTTTCCAAGAAACAACTCGCGTGTTAACAGATGCTGCGATTCGTGGTAAGAAAGATCCATTGCTTGGTCTTAAAGAAAATGTTATCATCGGTAAGATCATCCCAGCTGGTACAGGGATGGCACGTTATCGCAATCTTGAACCATTAGCACAAACACCTGAAGCACCGGCTGTTGAAACAGATGCTGTTGTGGAAGAAATTAGTGAATAAATTGTTTGTCGAAAAATCGTATTGGCAGTATCATGCCGATACGATTTTTTTTGATCACTAAAATTGCTATATTCATATTGGTTAGCACGTGGTAAAGTTATGAGATAACTTACTTAGACAGAGGTTATCACGCTCTTTAATTTTTTAAATTTCAAGCAGCTATTATGTATTGTAAAATAATGAATTAAGATGCTGGTGTTAATGGGCATCAAAAACCTATGATGGAGAGAACAGATGATAACTTATGAAATAACAGATGAACATGTAAGCTATAAAGACGTGACAAAGCTCCTACATGATGTTGGCTTGTCATCTCTAGATGAGATACAAATTGAAGAATCTTTTAAAAACTCACAAGTACTTGTTTTTGCTTTTGAATCTGGGAAACTAGTCGGGTGTGGGAGAGCGCTTTCAGATCGTGTCTCACAGGCAAATATATATAACATAGCAGTAGTTGACAGGTTACAAGGGAAAGGAATTGGGCGTCATATCATTGAGACACTACTGGATCAGGTACCTGGTCAAATCGTAACACTTTATACACACCCACAGACTTTTCAATATTATGAAAAGATCGGGTTTTCTAACTTAAATACAGGATTTATCAAATTTTTAACTGATAATAAATTATGGTTCATTGAGGAAGGATTTATAGATAGCTGATAGGACTTACTAATCTAAAATTTATATTATAAAAAAACGAGAATATTACAAAATATCGTGATAAATTTAACTAATCACGATGTTTTGATTTTTTAAATTCTAATCGAATCACAAGGCGTTAAAATAATAAAAGAGGTTAGTAGTTGAGAAATAGAAAGGAGAATTATGGACATTCAGATGATGCAAGAAGCGCTACCACAATATATCAGTGCAACTTTACTTACATTAAAATTAGCTCTAGGTGGTATTCTACTTGCCTTATTCATTGGTTTGATTATGAGTTTTATGAGTTATTTTAAAGTGCCAGTTCTAAAACAGATAGCAAATACATATACCGCTTTATCCAGGAATACACCATTATTGATTCAATTATTTTTTTTATATTATGGATTGCCAAGAATTGGTATTCGGTTGGAAAAAGAGACAGTTGGATTGATTGGCCTAGCATTTCTAGGCGGTGGCTACATGAGTGAAGCATTTAGGGGAGGTATTGCATCAGTTCCTAGGATTCAGATAGAAAGTGGTCGAGCTATTGGCTTAACACGGTGGCAGCTGGCAAGATTCATTATTTTACCACAAGGACTTGCCAATAGTGTACCAGCAATAGGAGCTAACGTACTTTTTTTACTAAAAGAAACCTCGATTTTTTCTGCTATTGCGATCATGGATTTGACGAATGTAACTAGGGATTTGATTGGGATGTACTATTTAACACGTGAATATCTACTCATGCTAGTCGTTGCTTATGCAGTTATCTTGGTACCATTATCATTATTGATTAGTTTTATTGAAAGGAGGGTAAGATATGGGATTTTCGGGTCTTGATATTCTATTTGATGGTACGAATTTATCACGATTACTCAAAGGGATGTGGTTGGTAGCGGAGATATCTTTGATATCTCTAGTCATCGGACTATCTCTAGGCGTTCTGTTTGGTATATTACGCACATCAAAGTCTCGGATTGTCAAAGTTATTTTTAAACTTTATCTGGAAATATTTAGAATTTTGCCCTTATTAGTATTATTATTTCTGTTTTACTATATTTTACCAGAGATGTTTCAGACAACGATTAGTAATATAACGGTTTCGATTATTGTATTTGTACTGTGGATTTCTTCTGAGATGAGCGATATAGTTAGATCTGCCCTTGTGAGTATACCTAAAACGCAGATTGATGCGGGAAGAGCGATAGGGCTAAATCAAGTACAGCAATATAGATTTATTTATCTACCGCAAGGGCTCCCACTTGTCATACCGGCTACACTTAATTTGATTACACGAGTAATTAAGACGACCTCTATTTTATTAATTATAGGTGTACCGGAGATGATAAAAGTTGGACAGCAAATTATTGAACATTATACCATCAAGGTGCCTACAGCTTCACTTTGGGTTTATGGGTTTATTTTTTTATTATATTTTATATTATGTTGGCCGATTTCAAGGTTAGCAAAGCACTTAGAAAGTGAGGTGGTAAGATGAGTGTGCTAGAAGCGCAACATATTAGCAAAACGATTGGCGATCATACCATTTTAAAAGATGTTTCATTAAAAATTGAAAAAGGTGAAGTATTAGTATTGCTAGGCCCTTCTGGTAGTGGAAAATCCACTTTGCTAAGAACGTTAAATGGGCTTGAAACGATTGATAATGGCAATATCTTATTAAACAATCAAATTTTAACGCTAACAGAAAAAGCCTGGGAAAAGGTACGGCCAGAAGTAGGGATGGTCTTCCAATCTTACGATCTTTTCCCAAATTTAACAGTGCTAGAAAATATCTTATTGGGTCCTATAAAAGTCCAAAAAAGAGATAAGGAAAACGTCACAGCTATCGCCAAACAACTTTTAGAAAGAATCGGTCTTGCTGACAAAGCTGAGAGTTACCCGCGTCAGTTGTCAGGAGGACAAAAACAGAGAGTTGCGATTATTCGAAGTTTAGTGATGGTGCCACAAGTTTTATTATTTGATGAAGTGACTGCATCACTAGATCCAGAAATGGTTCGAGAGGTTTTGACTGTGATTAAAGATTTAGCAGGCCAAGGCATGACGATGTTGATTGTGACACATGAAATGAATTTTGCAAAACAAGTAGCAGATCGCATTATCTTTATGGATGCAGGAGAAATCATTGTCGAAACGACAGCAACGTCATTTTTTACAACAGAAGCACACCCACGAGTTAAACAATTTTTATCTAGTTTAACATATTAAATTTATAGGAGAAATCAGTATGAAAATTTGGAAAAAAACTTTAGGTATTATCGCAGTAGCAGGGATTACAGTATCACTTGCAGCATGTTCAACATCACAGAAAAAGTCAAGCTCAAAAGAAGAAGATAATATCTCGAGTGTCAGTGCAATCAAAAAAAGAGGAGAGATCAAAATAGCGGTATTTGGAGATCTATCACCTTATGGATACTTAGATGCATCAGGAAAAAACCAAGGCTATGATGTCTATCTTGCCAATCAAATCGGTAAAGATTTAGGTGTTAAGGTTAAATACGTAATTGTTAACGCAGAAGAACGTGTAGATGCATTGAAATCTAATAAAGTAGATTTGGTGTTAGCTAATTTTACAAAAACACCTGAACGCGCAAAAGTGATTGATTTCGCTAATCCCTACATGAAAGTTGCAGTGGGTGTAGCTAGTCTAAAAGATAAAGCCATCACAGATGTTTCACAATTAAAAGGAAAAAAGGTAATTGTGAATAAAGGAACGACAGCAGAGAATTATTTCACACAAAAACAAACAGATGTTACACTCGAAAAATATGAATCAAAAACACAGCAATTTCAAGCATTGAAAGATGGCCGTGCGGACGCAATAGCTGATGATAATAGCTATTTGTATGCTTGGGTTAAAGAAAATCCTGATTTTGAAGTAGGGATTAAAGAACTTGGTGATGTTGCGACGATCAATCCTGGTATTAAGAAAGGAAATACGTCTTTACTCAAATGGACGAATAAAGAATTAGAAAAGTTGGGTGAAACAGGATTCTTTGCTAAAGATTATGACGCAACACTGAAAAGTTTCTTTGGTAGTGATATCACTGCAAAAGATATTGTTTTAGAAGGTAAAGCAGAGTAAATCAAACCTGTCTCAGAATGAAAAAAGATAGGTTTGGTAGTCTAGTTACTTAGTCACTTATACTAAGTAACTAAATGCTTGATAAAAGTTAGCTTTTAAGAGATAAAGGAGAGAAGATGGCAGTTGTATTTAGTGAAAATAAACATGAAATAGCTGAAGATGGCAGTTTCAAGAGACAGAAGAATTATTTTACTGGCATTCTAGGATCTGATGAATTTCCAGCAGAAGCAGGGCGTTATCGTTTGATATGGGGGGAGATTTGCCCTTGGAGTCATCGCGTTGCAATTGTACGCCGTTTACTAGGTCTTGAAGATGTCATTAGTGAAGGGAAGGTTTATCCCATTAGGACAGAACATGGTTGGCGTTTTTCTCTTGATGAAGGAGACAAGGATCCTGTTTTAAACATTGAGTACTTATCGGAAATATATGAAGAAACAGATTCAAATTACACTGGACGGGCAACGATACCTACTATTGTTGACTTAAAGACTAGGCGTGTGATTACTAATGACTATCATCATATTACGACACAAATCGCAGAAAATTTTACAGATTACATCAAAGAAGATACACCTAATCTTTATCCAGAAGAGTTACGATCAGAAATTGACACATTAAATGAAATTCTTTTTAACGAAGTCAATAACGCAGTTTATAAAGCAGGGTTTGCTAAAACGCAAACTGCTTATGAAAAAAATTATCATATCTTGTTTAACCGACTAGATCAACTTGAAGCGCATCTTGAAGATAAGACTTATTTATTTGGTGATCAATTAACTGATAGTGATATTCGACTTTATGTAACACTAGCACGTTTTGATGTTGCATATTATAGTATTTTTAGAACTAATCGAAATCGCCTAACAGATTTTCCAAATCTTTGGGCTTATGC
>JAKDQI010000118.1 GCA_030454995.1 Pseudolactococcus plantarum
TTCCCTAAATTTAAAATTTATACTATAATTTATATATAGATTAAAGAGAGAGTTATAATAATGAAAACAAATATTGCCTTACTTTCAGATTTTCTACCTTATCCATATGCATTATTTCGAGATGATGTTTGCATTTTTGAATCCCAATTATCCGATACATATACTTTGAACTCTTTGATGAAACATGTTGGTAACAAAACGTGTTCAAAGTCAATTACTGTTAAATATTTTAGAGGTATGGCGTGCTTCTCAATCAAAGCACATCAACCAGATTCAAATTATACATTAATGACTATTTTAAAAGAAAAACAAATCATAGCGTGGTCTAGCATAGAACAAGAACAGTTTTATATACTCCTTGAAACTGCTGCTTATCTCATTAGCATAGAAAAGCCACTTGACTTAGTAAATATTGACGAATCTGACCATGCAAAAACTAATCATATTTCTAACAAACAATTCGCAACGTCTCATCAAGTCAACACAGATTTTCAAGATAATTATCAATTAGAATTAAATATAATGTCATTAGTTCAAAAAGGTGATACCAAAGGATTTAACTTACTTTTAAATAAATTAATTTCAGTAACTAGTAGCCAACTTTCAGCTGATATTTTAACTGATAGGAAATATAAACTAATCGCTTTGTTAACCATGTTAACACGGGCATCAATTAAACAGGGGTGCTCTGCAAATCTTGCCTACAGACTATCTGATTCTCTCATTCAAACATTAGATAAAGTAACTTCTATGGAAAAAATTCGACCTTTTACTGAACATTTATTACTTGAATTTTCAAATCTCAACAGTCACTTCACCGATAACTATGACTCAGAACTTGTTAACTCTGCTATAGCTCATATTCATGCAAATCTATATGATCCATTGACAAATTATGATATAGCTGATACTTTATCAGTAAATCCTACTTATCTATCTTCAGTTTTTAAAAAAACGACCAATATTTCATTACATCAATATATTATTCGTGAAAAAATTGCCGAAGCACAATATTTACTCTCTAACACAGATTTCCCTCTGTCTATCATATCTCAGCTGCTCCATTTCAGCAATCAGAGTCATTTTTGTAAACTATTTAAGTTACACACTAGTTATACACCAAAAGAATTTAGACTGTGGTTCTAAGCATATATTCTGTAAAAAACACTTGCAAATTAATCAACAAAAAAACGACCATGGATAATTCCGGTCGTCTTTTTTATCTGATTACAATTCTACAATCTTACCTGTTTTAAGATATACAATCCACTCACATAAATTTTTTGCGTAATCACCGATACGTTCCAAATAAATGATTGTCATCAAATAATCTTTACCTGTCGTGATTGTTTCTTTGTTATCTTCCATAGCTGTTAACGTTTTATTTTGAATCTCACTGTACATTTGGTTGACAGTATCATCCCAGCTTGCAATTTCTCTAGCACGTGTATCATCACCTTGGATATAAGCATTCAAAGACGCATCAACAATTGATTTGACACGTTCACCCATTAGTGAAATATCAGCTTCTACAATATGAATACGCTCTTCACCTTTAAGGTTGATCGTCGCTTTAGCGATAGAAACTGCATGGTCTCCCATACGCTCCAAGTCAGATGATGCTTTTAAAACAGTAATAATCGTACGTAAATCGTGAGAAACGGGTTGCTGTAGCGCAATCATTTCTAGAGATTTTTTCTCTAATTTTGTTTCTTGATCATTCACTTCTTGATCATCTTCTATGACTTCTTCAGCTAGATCTCGGTCGTGGCTGACAAAAGCACGAACAGCTTTATTTACTTGTGCTGAAACTTGTGTTCCCATAGAATAAAATTGATTATGTAACTTATTTAATTCTTCTTCAAATTGTGTTCTAAGCATAAGATTCCTTTCCTAAATGTGCTAATAATTATTGATAGCTATTTATCGTGACTTAACCGAACTTGCCTGTCACGTAGTCAGACGTTGATTGCTCTTTTGGATCTAAGAAGATTTTCTTAGTTTTATCATACTCGATAAGTTCTCCATTTAAAAAGAAAGCTGTTCGATCAGAAATACGACTTGCTTGTTGCATAGAATGCGTCACAATTAATATCGTATATTTTTCCTTTAAGTCTAGTAACATCGCTTCGATCTTCCCTGAAGAGATTGGATCTAATGCTGAGGTAGGTTCATCTAGTAACAAAATTTTTGGATTGACAGCTAACACACGAGCGATACAAACACGTTGTTGCTGACCACCTGATAAACCAAGTGCAGAACTATGTAGCTTATCTTTTACTTCATCCCAGATATTCGCAGCTTTTAAAGATTCCTCAACAGCTTCATCTAAAATTGCTTTATCTCTAACACCTTTTAGGCGTAATCCGTAAACAACATTTTCATAAATAGAAAATGGGAAGGGATTAGGTTGTTGAAATACCATACCGATTTCTTTACGAAGTTCAACCATATCTGTTTTTGAACTGTAGATATCTTGCCCTTTGTAAAAAATTTCCCCTGTTACTTTAGCTGATGAGACTAAGTCATTCATTCGGTTAATAGAGCGTACCAATGTTGATTTACCCGATCCTGATGGACCAATCAACGCCGTAATCTCGCCTGGATAAAAATCCATATTAATATCGAATAAAGACTGTTTCTTGTCATAAAATAGTGACAAATCTTTAACTTGTAAAATAGGTTCTGTCATATTATTTCCTTAATTTTTTAACGCCAATTCGCTAACCTGTCAAATCAGTAATCTGTCATGTTGCTTTGCAGGAGTTGGCAGTTATCTCTTTATATTAACCAAAGTGACCTGAGACATAATCCCCAGTAGATTGCAATTCTGGTAGTGTAAAGATTTTTTTAGTTTTATCGTACTCTATCAAATCACCTGAATAGAAGAATCCAGTATAGTCACTAGCACGAGCTGCTTGTTGCATATTGTGTGTTACGATAATGATGGTATAATTTTTTTTCAATTCCATCATCGTTTCTTCTAATTGCATCGTTGAGATCGGATCAAGTGCTGATGCCGGCTCATCCATCAGTAAAATATCTGGTTTCACTGCAATTGCTCTAGCGATACACAACCGTTGTTGCTGACCACCTGATAATGCTAAAGCAGATTTGTTTAGGTCATCTTTGACTTGATCCCATAACGCAGCTTGGCGTAGCGCTGTTTCTACAACCTCATCTAACGTTTTCTTATCTTTAACACCTTGACGCTCTAGTGCAAAAGTAATATTACGATAGATCGATTTTGAAAATGGATTAGGTCTTTGAAACACCATGCCGATATGCTTACGCATCTCATAAACATTAACATTTTGTTTGTTAACATCAACACCTTGGTAGCTAATCTCACCCGTTACTTTAGCAATCGGAATTGTATCATTCATTCGGTTAAGACTACGTAAATACGTTGATTTACCAGATCCTGATGGGCCAATCAAAGCTGTAATCTTATTTTTTTCAAATTTCATATCAATGCCCTTGATTGATTCATTTGTCCCATAATAGACATGCAAATCTTTTGTTTCAAGCGCAATTTCTTTATCTTCAAGGCCAATAATGTGACGTTGTGTCCAATCATAAGTTGCCATAGTATAACTCAGTTCCTTTCTGTTTTAAGTCTATCTTTAAACTACTTACAAGTTAGTCGTTATCTGATGACCATCGTTTATTTTATCAAGAGATAACACCTAATCTGTCAAAGAGGACTTACGACGCTGTCAACTTACTATGAATTTTTTTACCAATAAAGCGAGCACCAAAATTAAATAAGAGAACAAAAATAATGAGTACGGCACTAGCACCCGCTGAGACTGCTGCACCATCTGGTACTGTTCCTTCTCCGTTTACTTTCCAGATATGTACAGCTAATGTTTCGGCCTGACGGAAAATAGAGATGGGTGAGCTGACAGACATTGGATTCCAGTTTGACCAGTTAAGAGCTGGTGCTGATTGTCCTGCTGTATAGATAAGTGCGGCTGCTTCACCAAAAATACGACCTGATGATAATACCACACCTGTGATAATACCAGGTAATGCTTCTGGTACGATAACATGTAAAACAGTTTCCCAGCGTGATAACCCAAGTGCTAGTCCACCCTCACGTTGTGTATGATGTACTGCTCTTAAAGATTCTTCAACATTACGAGTCATTAACGGTAAGTTAAACACTGTTAAGGCTAAGGCTCCTGAGATAATAGAAAATCCGTAGCCAAATTGTACGACAAAGATTAAAAAACCAAATAGACCAACAACTACTGAAGGTAGTGAACTTAATATTTCAATAGATGTTCTAACCAGATTAGTTAACCATGAGTTTTGATTCGCATACTCTGATAGGTAGATACCTGCACCAAGTGAAAGTGGAAAAGAGATAACCATCGTCACGATTAAAAGGAAAACACTATTAAACAGTTGAATACCTATCCCACCTCCAGCTTCATATGCTTTTGCAGGACTAGTTAGGAAATGCCAAGAAATGTTTGGTAACCCTCTAAGCAAAATGTAAAGTAGCAAAGAAGCTAAAATAATAACGATAATGCCAGAGATGCCGTAGAGGACGTTTGTTGCAATTTTATCAACTTTCTTTGGATTCATGATAATTTTCCTCTCTTCGCAATTGCGCGCATACCGATGTTAAATAGTAAAGACATAAATAATAGAATAAGAGCTAATGACCATAACACATTATTCTGAACTGTTCCCATGATGGTATTACCAATACCTTGTGTCAAAACAGACGTCAATGTTGAAGCCGGTGATGTCAACCCTTTTGGTAAGATGGCAGCATTACCGACAACCATCTGTATTGCAAGTGCTTCACCAAATGCACGTGCCATACCAAATACAACCGCAGTTAAAATCCCTGGTGTTGCTGCTCTAAGTAAAACACGAGAAATCGTTTGCCATCTTGTTGCACCAAGACCAAGTGATGCTTCTTTATAGAAGTTTGGCACTGCCTTTAATGCATCAACACTCATTGATGTTACTGTTGGTAAAATCATGACAAATAAAACAAACACACCTGATAAAAGACCAAAACCAGTCCCGCCGAAGATACCGCGAATAAAAGGCACAACAACAGTTAATCCGATAAATCCGTAAACAACTGACGGAATACCAACTAAAAGTTCAATAACTGGTTGTAATATTTTTGCGCCACGATTTGGTGAGATTTCAGTCATAAATACTGCTGCGCCAATTGCAAAAGGTGTTGCTAAAATAGCAGACAAGAGTGTCACGATTAAAGACCCTGCGATCATAGGTAGCGCACCCACTAAAGGTTTACCATCAGGACCGAGCTGTGACGGGTTCCAAGTTGTACCAAATAAGAATTTAAATGGATTAATTTTATTAACAAAGAAGGTTGATAACCCTTTTTGTGCGACAAAGAAGAAAATCATGGCAACAACAAAGACAATTAATGCGATACAAAGAAAGGTAATTGTTTTGCCAAATTTTTCTAGTTGAGAGTTTTTTGATTTAGAAAGTAACTTTTCTTGAATATTTTGTTTTTCCATGTGGTTTTAATTTCTATTTATAATGTTTTAACACATCATGATTTTGAGTATGTTCATAAGTTATGCATCTATGATA
>JAKDQI010000002.1 GCA_030454995.1 Pseudolactococcus plantarum
TGTTTCTAAGCAGACTACTTTTACTGATACGCAGTTCATACTGGATCTGCTAAGCAAAATCCCCTTGTTAACGATATTTATTCTACCCATAAATTCATAATGTTTAATCTCATATATTTTATCGGCAATTTTCAAAAGGCTTTCATCATGTGTCGCGTTAATAACAATTTTAGCTTTTATATTCATGATAGGCTGTTTAACACTTTTTAGTTATAAGTCATATCTAAAGTCGTTTTAGCTACCCAAAGATGTTAAAAAACCAAACCGTCAAAGAAGCCTAAGCACCTGATAAGTACCGATTATTTCTATAATAACTGATTTGCGCCGGACTATGTAGTATATTTCCAGTTTTATATACTTTTATTTGTTTGAGATATCAATTTTCATTTCATCATCAGTTTCAAAGCTGTTTTGATAAATCCTTCAGTGGTATCTAGTGTACTGTCTAGTTGTTTTTCAACTTTCTTAAGTTCAGCCGGTTTATATCCTAACGCACGCAACGCTTCTAGTGCATCACTTAAGGAAGTATTAGACTCTGAATTAGCATTGGATCTCTTTGTCGCAACCTGCTCAAACTTACCTTCAAGATCTAACACCATCTGGCTAGCTGTTTTTTTACCAACACCCGGAAATTTTGTCAGATATTTGATGTCACCACTATCTATGGCGGTCACAAGCCCAACATTATCATCTGCTGCGATGATAGCAAGTGCTGATTTTGGCCCGATCCCAGAAACGGAAATCAACTGTAGAAAAAGTTGTTTTTCAGTCTCATCAGAAAATCCATATAATGTATGGGCATCCTCACGTACCACTTGATGCGTATAAACTTGTATGACAGCATTGACAAGTGTTGAAAATGAATAAGGATTTGCAACATGAATCAGAAAGCCTATCCCTGAAACTTCCAATACAATATAGGTCGGCGTAATTTTGACTAGTGTGCCTTTTAGATATTCGTACATAACTTCCTTCTATAACTTATATGCTACACCATACTACTTAAACTGCTGATATAGCAAGACTAATTAGCGATTAAAACTGAGTATGCCATCCACCTTGATGTCCTTGTTGAATACGTCTGAACATCTTTTCAAGATCAAGATTCGAAAACGTGACAAGTGCTGGTCGACCATGCGGACAATTGTAAGGATTCTCACAGTTTGCAAGTTGGCTGAGTAAATCCCGAGCACTGGCTGGATCAATAAACATATTTGCTTTAATTGAACTCTTACATGCGATCATAATCGCTAAATCTTCCCTGTATTTTTTAACAGATACTTCTTGATCATCTAAAAGCAGATCGATTAGTTCATACGTCGCTTTTTCGATTTCATTATCATTCATCCAGATAGGATGCTCACGCAAGATAAGCTGATTTTCTCCATAAGCATCTAAAAACACACCAGCTTCAGCGAGTAATGCTTTTTTCTCAAGCACTAGTCCAACTTCATCTTGGGATAACTTGATCAAAATCGGTGTTAAGAGTTGTT
The DNA here is from genome assembly GCA_030454995.1 of Pseudolactococcus plantarum. Taxonomy (GTDB): domain Bacteria; phylum Bacillota; class Bacilli; order Lactobacillales; family Streptococcaceae; genus Pseudolactococcus; species Pseudolactococcus plantarum_A. The sequence continues at coordinate 1,494 of JAKDQI010000002.1, forward strand.
GTTGGTCATAATTAACCTGTCCTATTTTTTCACGATAATACTCATATTTGACACGCTCTTGTGCTGCATGTTGATCCACAATGTACAAGCCATCAGGTGATTGACAAAGGAGATAGGTCCCATGCATTTGAGCTAAAAATTCTAATTCAGGAAACGATTTATGCACTTCTTTAGACGTATCAGTTTCAAAATAAGCCGTCTCATTTACTGCAATAAACTGATCGTCTTTAGCGCTATCAGAGATATAGTTATCTTTAGTATCAATCAACTCAGAGAGCGTCGTTGGTACTTTTTCAACTGTCGGCGCTACGCCATCCGAAGACTTTTCTTGCACATAAAAATCTTGCTTTTCTGCATCATAATACAATTGCTTACTCGTTAAGGGTAGACGCGTTTGGTGAGAGCTAATGGTTGACTGAGTAGCCTGTTTTGGTTGATTCAAATTGTCTAAAGCATTAGGAATTAAAGTTTCTGGTTGTAAGGCTTGTTTGATTGCACTAGTAATCAGCAACATTAAGTCCTTTTCTTTAGAAATTCTAACTTCCTGTTTGGTCGGATGTACATTGACATCAGCTAAAAAAGGATCAATTTTGATATCAATCACCGCAATAGGGAAACGTCCTACCATAAGTTTTGAGCCATAGCCATCCACAATAGCCCGGTTAATGAGGTAATTTTTGATATATCTACCATTCAGTAACACAGTAATATAATTACGGTTTGCACGCGTCAACTCCGGTAGGCTGACATAACCCGTCACTTCAAAATCCAAATCAGCATTTGATATACGCAACATCTTCTTAGCTGTCGAAATGCCGTAGACGCCTGCGATAGCTTGACGCAAATCACCGCTGCCTGCTGTTTTCAGCATCTCACGACCATCATTGATTAAAGTAAATGCGACCTCTGGATGTGCCAAACTCAATCTGTTGATGACATCTGTAATATGACTTAATTCAGCTTGTAAACTCTTAATATATTTAAGACGAGCTGGCGTATTAAAAAATAGATTTTCTACTTTGATTTGGGTGCCAACACGTTTAGGTGCAGGATTATTTTGGAGCACTTGTCCACCTTTGGCTACCAATAAAGTACCACTTACATCACCATTATCGGCTACAGCGGTGTTAATGGTCAACTCACTAACACTGGCAATCGATGGTAGTGCCTCTCCTCTAAAGCCCAACGTTCTAATCCGAAATAAATCATCTACATCTTTGATTTTACTCGTTGCATGACGTTTCAGGGCTAACGCAACCTCGTCACGCGCAATCCCCTCACCATTATCGGTGATTTCGATCGATTTCAGGCCTGATTCTTCGATGCTAATCGTGATTTGTGTTGCTGCTGCATCAATCGCATTCTCTAATAATTCTTTGACAACACTAGCTGGCCTTTCAATCACTTCACCAGCAGCAATTTTATTGGCTAATTCTTCACCAAGTTCAATAATTGTACTGTGTTTTTTTTCCTGTATACTCATGACTTTATTATACCATTTTTTTAAACTCCCTTTTGTTTCAATTTTTATATCAGAAGTTTTAATCGTATAACACTATAAAAAAGCACCATCACTTGCATGATGATGGTTGCTTTTGATACGTTAGGATTTTATACGGATTTTTTTAACAGCATGTGACCCTTTTTGGCTCGTCGTATTTAATCTTGTCCCAATAGCTAAATCAAATCCAAATAAAATTTTTATGACAAATCCGAAAACGATAAACGTTAGAATAGGAATCACACAAGTTGTCACGATCATTCTGGTGACCTCTTGTGTTAACGTATTTAACATATTAACTGCTTTCTCTTTCCCAGCAGTCAATACACGACCTGTTTTAGAGAAAAAATCTGTAATACCTGATTCGATTTTTTGCAAAAAATTCTGATCAGTCTCTATCTTTTTTTGTTTGACTTTAATATCTGCATCATCTGCCTTTACTTTTTGACTCGTTTCCTGAATCTCGGTCACGAATTTTTGATCTACTAGATCAGAAATCTGGAGTGATGCGGGGACAAGTGCAACAAAGAATAAGGCAAAAATTGTGACTTTAATTGCTAATACTTTAAAAATGGCTTGCCGTCTATAAATATAAAATAGTCCTAAGCCGATTGCAATCGGTAGTAAGTAAGTAAAGGTCATCGTCCCAGCTATCGACAGTAAAAATTTCTCGATAATCAAAACGCCTAATACCACCATAAACTTACCAGAAAGTTGGGCAAGTTGTTCTGACACTGCACTGCCAACATCACCAGGCAATAGGGATACTGTTACAGATCCTGCAGTCGTTGCCCCCATCAACTCAAGTGATACTTTTTGTTTTTGTGAGATAGATTTCTCAAAATGAGCATTAACTTTTTCTGATCTTGATATGGGTGATAAAACAAAAATAGAGATCAACCCAATGATAACAAGTATAATCGCTTGTTTGTGTCTTTTTTTTAGTGACGGTTCTTCAAACTCACCACCAGGTTCATAATATGTTTCTATTACATCTGTCACGATACTCTCCTTTCATAAGTCAAAACTTATTTTTGCTCATCTGTAACAAAAATAGTTGTTATACTAATTTTTTTAATTCATACAGTTGATTGATCGCATCCATTGGCGTCAGATTCATTACATCAATTTGTTTAACAGCAGTTACTAGTTCATCAGATTGCCCAAATAAACCAAGTTGTTCAGCTTCTTTTATGGGCGCTTCAAGCACATGTTGCGTAGACGAATTTTCTAGTTCTGATAAAATCAGCTTAGCTCGACTTAATAATGGTTGTGGCAAGCCTGCAATTTTAGCAACATGAATCCCGTAAGATTTATCTGCCGGCCCTGGTTCTATCTTATGCAGGAACGTCACTTCCCCAGCATTTTCAAGTGTGGCAACATGAACATTTCTAACTTTAGATAACTGACTCTCAAGTACAGTCAACTCATGATAGTGTGTCGCAAATAAGGTTTTAGCACCAACCTGTTCATGGATATATTCTACAATAGACTGTGCTAACGCAATCCCATCATAAGTCGCAGTCCCACGTCCCAATTCATCAAATAAAATTAAAGACTGTGGTGTGGCTCTTCTGATCGCATGATTAGCTTCCATCATCTCGACCATAAAGGTTGATTGACCACTGATTAGATCATCAGCAGCGCCAATTCTTGTAAAAATAGCATCAAAAATAGGCAAGTCAATCTGATCTGCAGGTAGATAACAACCTATCTGTGCCATGACTACACTCAAGGCTAGTTCACGCATATAGGTCGATTTACCTGACATGTTAGGCCCTGTGATAAGTTGTATCATGGTATCCTGATCAAAGTCAATAGAGTTTGGTACGTATTGTTGCGCACCCATTACTTTTTCAACAACAGCATGGCGGCCATTTTTGATGTGAATCTCTTGACTGTCTTCGTGAATAGCTGGTCTGATGTAGTGATTGTTTTCCGCGACGACTGCTAAAGATTGGAGCACATCAATTTCTGCTATTATTTTAGCTAGTTTTTGAATACGTGAAATAAACGTTGCTGCTTGTTCTCTTACTTCTAGAAATAAATTATATTCTAAACTAGCAGCATTTTCACGAGCATCTAACATTTGAGTTTCTATAGCTGACAGCTCTTGCGTGCCATAGCGTTCTGAATTTTTTAAAGTCGCTTTACGAAAGAAATGACTAGGTACTTGTGACAGATTACCATTCGTTACATGAAAATAGTACCCATCTTTCTTGTTGTAATCTATTTTTAGATTATTAATACCTGAATTCACACGCTCTTTTGCTTCAAGTTCAGTTATCCAACTTGTCCCATCACGCAAAATAACACGATAATCATCTAAAGTCTCATTAAATCCATCTTTAATGATATTACCTTCTGTAATACTGGCAGAAGCACTACTATCGATGGCACACGTAATCAACTCGAGTAAGTCAGGCATATGATCTAATTGGTTGATTAAAGATACCAAGACATCTGAGGACATCTGAGTTAAGACTGTGCTAATAGCAGGAACATTTGACAAAGTCTGTGCTAACTGCAGTAAGTCTTTTGGCGATGCTTTCCCAAAAGAAATTCGAGAAGCTAGTCGTTCAATATCATAGACACCCTTAAGCGCCTCAGACAAGTCAGAGCGTTCAAAAAAATGATCCAAAAAGACTTGACTAACATCCTGACGTTTTTTGATTGCGTTTAGGCTCACTAAAGGGCGATCTATCCACATCTTCAACATCCGTGTTCCCATAGCTGTTTTCGTCTCATCTAACAGCCAATAAAGACTACCATATTTCTTACCTGTTCTAGCATTATAAAGCAAGTCTAGACTTTTTTTGCTCGATGCATCCATCAGTAAAAAATCTTTTATTTCATAGTGCTGAACTGCTTGTAAATGTGACAAGTGTCTTTTTTGTGTACCAATCACATAATTTAAAAGCTTAGCTGCTGTCCTAGCTTCCAAGCTAGACAACTCAGCGCTGATTAACTCACTAGCTTCGACACCTATCAATTCAGATGACACCAAAACATTTAGCTGTACTTCTAAGATCTGCAGTTGTGGATCAGTTTCTGATAACGTATAGCCAACGACTACCTCACGCGCCTTAAGTGATGCAATCTCATCTACGACGGTTTCAAAATTTTCTAGACTAGTGACAAAAAATTCACCTGTTGCTAAGTCTAGATAACTAAGTGCATACTGTGCTTCGTCTCGATCTATCGCGACTAAAAAATTATTATCTTTACCTGAATTCAGAGCATCTACAGCCGTGCCTGGTGTGATCACTTGGACAACGTCACGTTTAACAACACCAACAGCTTGTTTAGGGTCTTCCATCTGTTCTGCAATTGCGACTTTATAGCCTAGATCAATCAAAATATCTATATATTGTTGGACGCTATGGTGTGGTACACCTGCCATTGGAATCGGATTCTCTGAATTTTTATTTCTAGAAGTTAGTGTTAATTCTAGTATCTGAGCGGCTTTAACAGCGTCATCATAAAATAATTCATAAAAATCACCCATTCGAAATAGCAAAAAAGCATCTGAATAAGCTTGTTTGATATCCAGATACTGTCTCATGCCCGGTGAAATTTTTTCGGCAGGTTTTGATGATAGATTCTCAGTTCTCACGATGAAGTTCCTCGTTAATTTGTGTCTCTAAATTTTGTAAAAGATACTGCAACAACTCAGTTACTGCAGTTAGTTTACGGCGATAATCAATTAAGATAGGCTCATCATTTAGTTGCGCCTCAATCACTTTTGAGCGTGCAATCGTTTCTTGATAAGCTTTTTCTTTTCCTATTTTTTTATACAAAATAGCATCTTTTGCTAGTGATTTCATCTCAACTTCGAGCTCATAGAGTTCCGTGCTATTTTTTAGTAAGCTTTCTGCAGCTTGAAACTGGATGACTGTTGGATGGTCTGCCAATTCATTCAAAAAAAGGCTCAGCGTGTGATCGTAATCAGACTGCTCACTATCTATTTGCGTTTCTAGCATCATTCATTTCTCTTTCAAATTTTTCCGCACTTGCTTCATCTCGACAAGTGATGAGTAACGTATCAGCTCCTGCGATAGTACCCAAAACTTCTTGCTTATTAGCACCATCGATCGCATTGGCTAATAAGTCAGCTTCCCCCAGACCTGTATGGACAATAATGATAAACGCAGCTCGACTCACACTTAAAATATATGCTGAAAAGACATCTACCAAATCCATGTTGGCACTGACAAAGTTAGGATTATCTAACACATCATCATATTCAAATAATGCATAAAAGTTGCCGTCATCATAGCGATTTTTAATGATCCCCAACTCCCGAATATCTCTAGATAAAGTTGCTTGTGTTGTAGACACACCAAGTTTTAACAGACGTTGTGATAACTCTTCTTGTGTATCTATCTTATTATTACGGATTAATTCCCGAATAATCTCTTGCCGTTTTTGTTTTTTCATATGTCTAATTATACCACAAATTGACTGATTATCTTATTTAACGATGATATTTAGACAATCACTTACATTTCTTCTGGTGCTTCAACACCCAAGAGTCTAAGGCTTTCTTTTAATACAACACCTGTTGCATAAGCTAAAGACAATCGTGCTGCTTTTTCGCTACTTTCTTCTAAAATACGTGTATGGGCGTAATATTTATTAAAGGCTTGGGCAAGATTAATCGCATATTTGGCAATAGCTGAGGGCTCAAATAATCTAGCAGCTCGATTAATCACATCAGGAAAAGCTTGTAATAATTTGATAATTATCCAACTCTCATCATCTGAAAGTGAGAAACTTTGGCCAATGACCGCTTCTGGTTTAAAGTCAGCCTTCTTGAGGATAGACTGAATTCGAGCGTGCGCGTATTGAACGTAAGGTCCTGTTTCGCCTTCAAATGATACCATCTCTTCAAGATTAAAATCATACCCATTCAATCGTTCATTTTTTAAGTCATAAAATTTAATCGCACCAACACCAACTTCATGTGCAACTACATCTTTGTTTGGTAAATCAGGATTTTTAGCCTCTATTTGCGCCTGAGCTCGTTTAACTGCTTCTTGAATCGTTGGTTCTAATAAAATCACGTTACCTTTACGTGTTGATAGTTTTTTACCTGCTTTTGTAACTAGGCCAAAAGGTACATGATAGATATCCTCAGACCACGCGTATCCCATCTTATCAAGTACAGCTTTAAGTTGTTTAAAGTGTCCTGACTGTTCTTGTCCTACCACATAAATTGATTTAGCAAAGTCATATGTCCGCTTACGATAAAGCGCTGCTGCTAAGTCACGTGTGATGTAAAGTGTTGCCCCATCAGATTTTTTAATCAAGGCAGGGTTTTCAAACCCTTCCAATTCAACAACAGTAGCTCCTTCTGACTCAGTTAGTAGCTGTTTATCGGCAAGTATATCGATAATTTCTGACATTTTATCATTATAAAATGCCTCACCGTTCATACTATCAAACGTTACACCTAATTCTTGATAGATGCGATCAAATTCAACTAAAGACTCATCTCTGAACCATTGCCAGAGTGCTAATGCTTCATCATCGCCATTTTCCAGTTTTAAGAACCATTCCCGCGCCGATTCATCGATGGTAGGATCCTCAGCTGCCTCAGCATTGATTCTAACATAAAGTTTCAACAACTCTGAAATTGGGTGCTTGCGGATAGCCGCTTCATCGCCATATTTTTTATAGGCAACAATCAACATGCCAAACTGTTTGCCCCAATCGCCTAAGTGATTGATTCGAACAGGTGTGTAGCCAATCTTACAGTAAATTTCTGCTAAAGCATCTCCGATAACGGTTGAACGTAGATGTCCAATTGAAAATGGTTTAGCGATATTTGGAGATGACATATCGATAGCAACTTTCTCTCCATTCGGCGCTAGTGTTGCATAGGATTCACCTTGTTTTAGAATCGTTGTTAAAACTGATGTCATTGTCGCTGATTTATCTAAGAAAAAGTTAACATATGGCCCAGTGGCAACGATTTTCTCAAAACCATCTTGAGATAGTTTATCCACGATATCAACTGCAATCATATTTGGTGCTTTTCGTAGGGTTTTAGCTAATGAAAAGACAGGAAAAGCCAAATCCCCCATCTCTGGTTTCTTTGGTATTTCTAGTAAGTTAGTGATCTCAGACTCAGTCAGTGCATTATCTAAAACAGCTACTAATGCTTGAGTTGCTAATTGTTTATCATTTGTCATTTCATCATGTCCTTTAAATAAGTAGTCATTTCTATTTTATCATATTTTAGCGCTTGTAGGGGATGAATTCGTGTATTACTACTGCTAGGTTAGGCTATCCTAAGTATAAAAAAACAAGGATTAAAAAACAGCAAATCAAATAGATGAGTTGCTGTTAAGAAAAAATTGATTTTTATATACTACTGTACTACTCAGACTTATTGCCAAATCTGAACATTACCATACCAAATCCAACATATGCTAACAACACAATCAACGGTTGGTTGATCGCATGACCTTCAAAGAAAGCGATATTTCTCAGTAAAGTACCCGTTGCACCAGGTGGTAATAATTGTCCAAATCCTCCCCAACCACTCGGTAGTAGCTCGGGTGCTGATACTAACCCAGATAATGGATTCCCTAATAAAATCAAAACGATTGCTGCAATGCCAAGCCCCGGCAACGCAAGCACCTCTAATATACCTAATACAAAGAAACTAGTTGCCATAATCCCCAACATTGCCCCTAAGGATGTGAGCAGATAATTACCATCAAATGTCCCTATACCAAATTGAATCATAGCGATAAGACCAAGTCCTCCGATGATTGAAAAACCAATAACGGCTATAAATTTTTGTTTTTTTCCTTTGATTAATTGGCTAATCGCAACCGTACCAATCCAACCACCGAGTGCGATGGGTAGCGCACCTGCTGCTAATCCCGACCCTTTTTCATCAGCTTTTGGAAATGATTTGACATCCGTGACTTTGACTTGTTTACCTGAAATTGCTACTAGTTTTTGAGTGAACCCCTTAAGTTTGATACTATCTGTTGTTTTTGCCATCAATTGCGTCAGCTGTGCTTGTGCAGCTGATTTTTGTTGTGTGAGCATATCCTTAGCTACATCTGTTAATAGTTGGGCAACCGTGGCAGATGCGGCTGTCGCTTTATACAACTCTAAATTAACTATTGTATCAATCGAAAATGCACCATATAATTTTCTTTGTTTAATCTCTGTTGTAGCTTCTTTCTCAGTATCAAGGCGTGTGACTTTAAACCCTTTTTCTTGAAGCATAGTACTTAATTTTTCATATGTTACATCATCTTTTTCTATCATACCAATAGGTACTTTGTGGATACCAGAATGCACAGCAGGTAAAGCAAAAGCTGCCATCATAATTGCTAGTATTGCCGTAAGTATCACGACTAATGATAAAATAAAACGCCAAGTTGATTTCATTTCTTAACTCCCTTTGTTTTGATATTTAAATCTTATCAAACAAATATATAAAAAAATACCATCAATATCCCACAAGTGTTGGATAGTGATGATATTTATTAACTTCACACAGATAAAAACAAAGATAACACGACTTAATCAATTAAAAGCCGCATCGTTTTAGGTAAAATGCGACTAACGATTTTAGACAATTCCTCTGGTGTCTCAATAAAATCCCGTTCAATCCATTTTTGGATTAGATTAAACATCATGCTTTGAAAAATAGAAAATACATATACATCTGGTATATTGATAGCTTGAACGATATTTGCCTCAATCAAAAATTGCTCAGAAAATACTGAGAAACGTGATAAAAATAATCCATCCGACTTGGGACTTAAAAATAATTTGATGATTTTTTTATGCTCATAAATCCGTTTGATGAGTAAATTAATCCGAGAGTTGACAAGTTCATGATCATCTAACTTAAGTATAGTCACCTCAGGTAGACCTTCTATAATTTCGGTGATCAGTCGAATTTGAACTTGTGCCATCAAATCTTCCTTATCTAAAAAATGTTCATAAAAAGTAGACCGATTAATTGTTGCTTGTCTAACGACCATACTCACGCTAATCTTGTGATAGCCTATCATATCTAATAAGGCTAAAAATGTTTCTGTTATTTTTTTATCTGTTGTGACATAACGCAGGTCATTTTTTTTAGTTATCACGTCTAATTACCAAGTACATGTTTAAGCATCTGTTCAGTACTCAAAGTGACAGTTGCATCTGTTGCCTCATTGGCACCATAAGCAATAAAAGGCTCCTCAAAAATCATACCGCAGAGTTGACTGGTCATCTCAAGTGGTCGCAATACTTCTGTCATCGTATGTTGTTTACGCCCGTCTGGCTGATAGTCAGCTTCTGAAGACCCTGCAGATAATACCAACATGAACGATTTGCCATGCAAATAAGTCCCGGTTGACCCATGTGCAAAACCTCGAGTTAATACCACGTCTTGCCACTGTTTCAGCAAAGGTGGTGTGCTATACCAGTACAAAGGAAATTGGAAAACAACCCGATCATGTTGCTTTAGTAATTCCTGCTCTTTTAGATAGTCAATCTTACCATCTGGATAAGTCGCGTATAAATCGTGATGCGTCACATCTGCTTGTTTCAGCTCACGCTGCCACGCTCGGTTAAACCGAGACTGTGATATATTTGGATGAGCCATGATAATTAGTGTTTTCATATTTTCTTCTTTCTAAGTTGTCATTTACTACATATATTAAGCAATATTAGGTAAAACATTAGTTTATATATACTTCTAGTTTACACACAAAAAATAAAAAAGTATACGCCAAAGCATTTTATTTTTTCAAAAAAAGCAGTATACTAAAATGACCATAATTTATGATTGACTGATGTCAAAGCATAATTTAAATACGACTAGATATAAAATAGAGAAATTATAATGGAAATGGCGGAGTAAATGGCAAACAAGAATCTTAAAATTATCATGAATCAGTTAAAGGATATAACCGCGCAAGAATCTGTCATATTTAATTTATTTCGTACAAATAGTACAATCAATAAAGTCATTGATATGTTACGTCAATCTAGCTCAACTATTCTAGCAACTGAGCTGCAAACAGCTGTACAGTACAAAGTCAAATTCGCAGATATTTTATATCTTGATTACGTTGACAGAAATGTGTGTTTGTACACTAAAGATGCGAGTTATTGGGTTAAAATTTCTTTTATCAAAATTTTAACCCAACTGCCAAGTCACTTCGTTCAGATTTCTAAAAACAACGCTGTCAACATCTATGAGGTTCAATCTGTAGAAACTAATATCGGTGGCAATTTAATCATCAAACTCTCTACTGATGAAAAACTGGTCGTTAGCCGTCGCTATATCAAGAATTTTAAATTATGTTTGATTGAACAAACATAATTTAGCCGAATGTGTTCAGTATACTGCCACATGTGTCAACTGCTATTTCTTTTTATGTCTGACATACCTATAATAAAAATATAGAAAGAAAAGAGGTTATACATCACATGACAGCATTATTAACTATCATCGTTCAAATCCTATCACACACACCGGTCTGGGTATGGATTATTCTCCTAATTTTGATAAAAAGAGGGATAAGTTTACAGACAGATTCCCCTGTGTCCCTCGCCAAATCCTTTATCATGCCAATTATCTTTATACTGTGGGGACTAGATACAATTGCCACCAAATTCCACTTTCCGCTTTATCTTCTAACGACATACCTGCTATGTTTAGTTTTGGGCGCTTGTGCTAGTCTTTATCTCTATCGCAACAAAAGATTTTATGTCCAAAACACTGTTTTGATGCAAACCGGTAGCAAGATTCCCTTATGCATCATGATGAGTAATTTTTCTATTAAATATTGTTTAAATGTACTATTATCTACTCATTCTTCACTCTATAGTGTATTAAGTTTCAATATCACCTATGGTATCATCTCTGGATTTACAGTTGGGCTATTTTGGGGTGGCATTATTAAATCATCCCAAGCCAAAGCACGCCTAAGCGCTTAAACTTAACTCACAATTCATAGCAAGGAAAATTAAGATGTCTATTTTACAACGCTGTTTCAAAGCTTTAGGGATTGGTTCTTTTATCTACTTATTAATCCTGTTCATCAATAACGGTATAGTCGTCTACACGTCAGGAGTTATCTATGTCTTTGCAATCTCTATCTTTATTGCATTGACAAGTTATATTTTTAATATAGATGCCCTAAATTTTATCACTTGTTTAGTTATCCATTATATATTGGTTAATATATTTGTGATTGTTGGCAATTATGCCATGCACTTCACAGGTAACTACACCAACTTGTTTTTTTCCATTTTTATCATCTATGTAGTCTCTTTTATCGTGACAACAATTCAGACAAGACTGACCGTTAAACAGCTCAACTACTTAATTGATCAAGTTCATCACAAACACTAGGTCACGATAACTAATTTCATTTTCCAATTTTTGTGTCTATCTTATCTTTTACAGCAAACTAAAAAAGTTACACAAAGGTAACTTTTTTAGTTTTCACTTATTCAACTGAGAATAAATAAGGATAAACAGGTTGTCCACCATCAAATATCTCGATTTCAACATCAGGGTACGTCTCTGATAATTCATCTGATAACCTATCAGCTAATTTACGTGAGCCATCAGCACCGATATAGAGACTAATAATTTCAGCATCTTCGTTATCAGCGAGCATCTTCGCAAACGTTTGTGTCAAGACATCGTGTATGTCTTTTTCTGAGACCACAATCTTATTATCGATCATACCAAGCCAGTCATTTTCATGGATGGCAAGTCCATCGATAGAAGTATCTCTGACAGCATTTGTCACTTGACCACTCATCACTTCTGAAAGATTTTCAGTCATATCTGATACATTTTCATCTAATGTTTTACTTGCTTCAAAAGCTAATAAAGCCGTTAGACCTTGTGAAACTGTTTTAGATTCAACTACCTTAGCAGGCACATCGACAACATCAGCTGCTGATTGGGCTGCCATAAAGATATTTTTATTATTTGGTAGAATAATCACATTTCTAGCATTCACAAGATCAATCGCTTTAACGATATCCTCCGTAGAAGGATTCATCGTTTGACCACCAGAAATAACGTAATCAACGCCCATATCTTTGAAGATTTTAGCTAAACCATCTCCTGCTGCGATTGCGATAATACCAAATTCTTTAGGCTCAGCCGCTTTTACAGGTGCTACTTGCTTTTCTTCTTTGATAATTTGTGCATCGTGTTGCTCACGCATATTATCAACTTTGACTTTAACTAAAGCACCGTATTTGAGTCCTTCTTGCATAACAAGACCTGGATCTTCAGTATGCACATGGACTTTAACGATTTCATCATCATTAACGACTAATAAAGAATCACCGATTTCATTCAAGTAATTTCTAAACGTCTCATAGTCAAAAGATTTACTCGCTGTAGGCCCTTGACCTAATCCAACCATGATCTCTGTACAATAGCCAAATTTGATATCTTCGGTTGCAATGTGACCTGCGACTGATTTATGATGTTCAGCATTAACCATCTCATCCATAACAGCAGGTGTTGCTTCAAATTCTGCTGAATCTAAATATTCACCAGTTGCTGCAGCAACAAAACCCTCTAAGATATAGACAAGACCTTGACCACCAGAGTCAACGACACCGACTTCTTTTAAGACAGGCAACATATCAGGTGTTTTAGCAAGTGCTACTTTAGCCCCTTCAAGAGCTGCTTTCAAGACAACTATCGCATCATCAGACTCATTTGCTGCTTTACCTGCAAAAGCTGATGCCCCACGAGAAACTGTTAAAATTGTTCCTTCTACTGGTTTCATAACCGCTTTATAAGCGACTTCTACACCATTTTGGAAAGCTTTTGCTAAATTTTCTCCAGTAAATACTGTTTCTTCTTTGATAGCTTGACCAAATCCACGGAAAATTTGCGACAAGATAACACCTGAGTTACCTCGCGCACCCATCAAAAGTCCTTTAGCAAGAATAGCCGCAACTTCACCTACTGTAGTCGCTTGTTTATCAGAAACGGCTTTTGCACCATTTGTGATCGTCATCCCCATATTAGTACCTGTATCGCCATCTGGAACAGGAAAAACATTAAGTGAGTTAACATACTCAGCTTGGCTATTTAATCTGGTACTAGCAGCCTGAATCATTTCCTGAAATTGGCTTGCATTAATTGTATTAGTCATGTTAGTCAGCCACCACTTTCACATTCTGTACGAAAACATTGACTGAATTTGCTGTTACACCCAGTTGGTTTTCTAGATTAAACTTGACACGCTCTTGTACATTTTTAGCAACTTCAGAAATCTTGACACCAAAAGATACAATCACATAAATATCAACATCAACACCATTATTTGTCGCTGAAATCACAACACCTTTAGCATAGTTTTCTTGACGTAGTAGTGTTTTGAAATTATCTTTAACAGCATTTTTACTAGTCATACCGACTACACCGAAAATTTCAGTCGTTGATGCACCAACTATGGTAGAAATTACATCATTTTCAATGTCAACTGTTCCATTTTTTGTATTAATTGTCACAGACATATTTTATCCTCGCTTATGATGAGTTTTGTGAAGCTTACTTAAAAGCAAAACTCCTGTGTTTAAAAGCCTAACAACCATCTATAACCTACTCATGGTCACAAATATCAAAGGCCCTTTCACTTATTTTAACATAATCTAATCAATTAAAAAACCGTGAAGTCTTTTCACGGTAAATTTATAACAATTAAACGCGTTCCACTGAAAGGTTTTTAAGTGCACGAGCTGATGCCCATACTGATTTCACTTTACCATTTTCAACGATTTTAATTTTTTGTAAGTTTGGTTTAACTTGTTTTTTCGTTTTGTTCATCGCATGCGAACGGTTGTTAGCAGATGAAGTCTTACGACCTGTAAAGTAACATACTTTAGCCATGATATATTTCTCCTGTAGTATTTTTTTGTTAGTCATTTCATAACATACTAGAACATTATATCATATCTCACTTTAAAATCAAGCCATTTTAATGATTTTTTTCAGGTATTACCCACAACGTTAAACACACATCTATCAATACAATACTCTATTAATATCCTGTCGGATGATTTTTATGCCATTGCCAAGCATTCGTGATAATGTGTTCAATATCATGTTTAGCCGACCAGCCTAAGACTTTTCCTGCTTTACTTGCATCTGCAACCAAAGCATCTGGATCACCTGCACGACGTTCTCCTATTTGACTAGGAATGGCGCATCCTGTAACTTTTCGTGCAGTTTCAAGCACTTCTAAATTGGAGTATCCTTTACTTGAGCCTAGGTTAAATGCATCCGATTGACCACCTGCTTTAAGATATTCCAACGCCTTGATATGCGCATCTATCAGATCTTCCATATCGATATAATCTCGGATACAAGTCCCATCAGCTGTCTGATAATCATCACCATATATAGTAATCACGTCACGTTGTCCTAATGCAGTTTGCAAGATAATCGGAATCAGATGTGTTTCATTTTTATGGGCTTCTCCAATAGACCCATCGCCCTTAGCACCAGCTACATTAAAATAGCGAAGTGCTACATAAGTCATATCAGTTGCTTCAGATTGCCACTTCATCATTTTTTCCATAAGAAGCTTGCTCTCACCGTAAGGATTAATCGGATTTTGAGGCGTTAGTTCAGAGATTGGTGACTTTTCTGGTATACCAAATGTAGCAGCTGTAGAAGAAAATACAATATGTTTTACATCAAATGCTTGCATGGTCTCCAAAATAGAGATACATCCGCCTACATTATTATCAAAATACATCATTGGGTTCACCATAGATTCCCCAACTAAAGAATACGCACAAAAATGCATAATCCCTTCAATAGTGTTTTCTGAGTTAAAGACGTGTGCTAAAAATTCACGATCTAAAACATCCCCTTCATACAAACGAACGTTCTCTGGTATAGCTTGTCGATGACCTGTAACGAAGTTATCTACCACTGCTACATCATACCCTTTTTCCATCAACATGGATACAGCGTGACTACCAACATATCCTGCGCCACCAAGTACTAAAACCGTCATACTTTTCCTCCTTAAACTTTCGCAACTGATAGTTATTCATGATATTTGTCATCTAACTCTCATTTTTTAACAATACTTTAATTATACAATTTTACTTGTTTAAAATCTATCACATTTTAAGTTAATTATATCAGAACACTCATTAAATCATAGCAAGCAATCAATAGTACATCTTATCTATCATTAACAGCCGCTATGAATCTGTCAAATCCTATTTGTCCATTATGATTATCTTTAAAAACACCCGCATCTTGTAAAACTTGCTCAAATACTGCACCAACTGCTTGTTGAACTTTTTCATGTACGTCTTGGGGAGTAACAGCTAGTGTATTTTTCAAATGATTTGCCCAACTAAGATGACTATCAGCAATCTCATTTGATTGATTCAGCAAGTACTTTTCAACTTCGTTAAGTTCATCTTTTAAACGCGGTGGTAAAATGGCAAGTCCCATCACTTCAATTAAACCAATATTTTCTTTTTTGATGTGATGTAGCGTCTCATGTGGATGAAAGATACCATCTGGAAATGCTTCACTTGTATTATTATCTCTAAATACTAAATCAAGCACATAATCAGTACCTATTTTTCTAGCAATTGGGGTAATCGTATGATGCAATACATTATCCTCAGTTTTCGAGACAATCTGTAGCGATTTGTCATCATATTGTCTCCACTTTTCTAATATTTCGCTACTCGCAGCCAACAGAACATCCCTTTTCGTACTTCTTAATCGCAAAACCGACATCGGCCAATTCACAATCCCTGCTTGAATATCTGGATAGTTTTGTAATTGAACAGTTTTTCGGATATGTGCTTTCATCATCGGAAAGTCATAGCACCCTGCTTGATAATGGTCATGTGTTAAAATAGAGCCTCCAACAATCGGTAAATCAGCATTTGAGCCTATCATATAATGCGGGAACACATCCAAAAAACTGAGTAAATTATCAAATGTTTGCTCATTAATGACCATCGGCTGATGTGTTTCATTAAACACAATAGCATGTTCTTGATAATAAGCATATGGCGAATATTGAAACCCCCATTTTTGATCACCCAGTCGCATTCTAATGACACGATGATTACTTCTTGCTGGATGATTACCTCCACCATACAGACCTTCATTTTCAAGACACAAAGCACACTTAGGATAGCCTGACGATTGTTTCATTTTCTCCAAAGCGATCATTTTAGGATCTTTTTCTGGTTTGGAAAGATTAATAGTAATCTCTAACTCACCGTATTTTGTTTGATGTATGAAGCCAATATTTTTAGCAATATCTCTTGTTTTGACTTGGTCAACTTGACGTGCCAATTGATAAAAATAACTGGTTGCAAGTTCAGGTTGTTCATCATATTTTTCCCAAAATTCCTGGTTAATTTGACTTGGTTTTGGTGTGATGAAATTCATCAATGCAGCCTCATAAAAAGACGCATCTTCCTCAGTAAATTGCTTATTTATTTTTGCAATCTCCAGTAAATCGTCCATCAAGATAAGTGCACTATGTTTTTCACCACCAACTTTTGGTTCTTGCCAATCATCAACACCTAAAAAATGAAGCAACTGATTCCGCAAGTAGACTTTATCTATTGCATTAATCGTCCCATTTTCTTCTGCTATATCTATAAAATTTTGAATGGTTTGATACTTTGACATGTCTAATTCCAATCTAGATTTATTTTCATTACCTTTATCATTTACTTCAATTGACATGTATCTGTTTGTCAAATTTCAACACCTTACTTTAGTTTACATCTAATTTTGTTGCACCAGAACCAATCTGAGCAACATAGAAACTTGCAGGATAACCGATTGTCTTTTCATAAATGTCACCGACTGTCTTTTCAAAAGCAGCAACTCTATCATGCGCAACAAGCGCGATAGCACACCCACCAAAACCTGCGCCTGTCATACGAGCGCCTAACGTACCTGGTTGTTTTTGAGCCGATTCTGCTAAGGTATCCAACTCAATTCCTGTCACTTCATAATCATCTTTTAGCGATGCATGAGAAGCGTTTAAAAGGTCTCCAAATTTCGTTAAATCACCAGAAACAAAAGCTTTTTGGGCGATTTTAGTCCGATTATTTTCATAAACTGCATGGCGCGCACGCTTAATTAGCGTTGGATCATTAATTAAGTCTACATTTGCATCAAATTCCTCGTTAGAAAGCTCTGCAAGTGCAGTAATCGGCATTTTAGTTTGTAGACGTTTAAGTGCTTCTCTTGTTTCTGAAAATCGCTCATTATATTTAGATTCGGCTAAAGCACGTGGTTTGTTTGTATTCATGATCACGATATCGTAATCACGTAATTCTACAGGCACCATTTCATATTTTAATGTATTGCAGTCAAGTAAGATAGCTTTTTTAACTTCACCAAACCCAATTGCAAACTGATCTAGAATACCTGAGTTGACACCAATAAACTCATTTTCTGTTTTTTGTCCTAGTTGCACAAGTTCCAGACGTGGGACATTTAACTTAAATAAGTCATCTAGTGTTACACCGACTAAAAGTTCAAGAGAGGCTGAAGATGATAGCCCTGATGCTGTAGGTATCTCCCCTTGTATTAAAAATTCAAATCCCCTATCAATTTTATACCCTGCCTCTTTTAATACCGTTATCATGCCTTTGACATAATTTGACCAACTATTGCCATCTTGTACACCACTGTCTGCTAAATCAAATTCAATGATGCCTATTTCTGGAAAATTTTCTGAATAAAGCCTAACTTTATGATCATCTCTTAGTCGTGCTATAGCTGTTGTACCAATGGTAATTGATGCTGGAAAAACATAGCCTCCATTATAATCTGTGTGTTCTCCAATTAAGTTAATCCGCCCAGGAGAGAAAAAGTATGAAACTCCTCGTTTATCTCCAAATACGGATACAAATTTGTCTGTTAAACCTGACAAAACTTGACTATTATCTACAACTGTTGACATTTTATTCTCCTCTAACTGTTTATCATTATACGACACTTAATACTTACGACAAGCTAATTTACCTGTAATTGGTAAACTGTTTTCGCGTGATAAGTATCTCCAGCAACTAATGTAATATCTCCAAGTTCTGGAATTTGCTGTGAACCTGGTGATACTTGACATTCAAACGTTATCCCACCATGGTTTACTTGTTGCCTACCATGATAGACAGTCCCTAATTCTCCAAAATTGGCTGTAAAAATGACAATACTCGGACGATCTGTGTGAACTTAAATACTTAACTCTCCCAAACTCAGTCGTGCTTGTTCTTTTTCAAGTGTCACCTCATCTAATAAGAAAGGATGATCGATACCACCAACAAGCTGCACTTGTGCCATAGCAGAATTTAATGCCTGACTCAGTAATTTAGGCTGATGAAAATCTAAATCAGTCCCTTCTAGATCAACAATATCTCCTCGTACAATCTCTGTTTTATCTTTTAATGTGACAAATCGTGATGCTGACATTTCAAGCATATGCTGATCAATTGTTTGGCTAGCATCGCCAGTCAAATTAAAATAGACATGCCCAGTCGGATTAAAAACAGTATCTTTGGTTGTTGTTGCCTGATAATCAATTGTCCAATTATTGTCTTCGTCATAGGAATGGGTCACAGTCATACTAAGTTGACCTGGGTAACCATTCTCTCCATCATTAGAGATGTAACTAAACTTAACTTGGGCTTTACTTTCCGTTTCAGAAATATCATACTGCCAAAGTTTTGTATGTATACTTGAGTCTCCACCATGTAGTGTTTGTGGACCTTCATTTTGATTCAGTTGTACTTTCTCTCCAGAAATCTCAACCACTCCATCTTTAATTCTCCCGGCTGTTCGGCCAATAGTTGCACCAGGATAGGCATCTTTTTCAAGATATTCTTGTGCAGAATCGAATCCTAAAACTAAGCTTTTACCATCTTTTTGCCAATCCACAATACGCGCGCCAAAGTTAGTAAAACTAATACTCACACCCTGTTGATTGGTCAGAGTAATCAGGTTACTGCCCAATCCAAAATCCCTTATCTTAATATCCATACTGTTCCTCCTAAAACAGATGCTACTACTCAAAACAACTAAGCAGTAGCATCTGTTTAACAACACCTTGATAAGCAAGGCGTTTAACTATTTAAAACGTTCTTCAAGTTCCTTGACAATTTCTTCATGTCGTTTTTCAGTTAGTTTCACTATGAATAAGTAAATCGTTAGTGAGATGATCATCAAAACTGCTGGGACAATAAAGGCATATAATTTAAAAGTTGCAACACCATAAGTATGCCCACTAATATATTTTGAACCTGTCATGCCTGCTGCGATGGCAACAAATCCATAAATCCCATTTGAAAATGCACCAGCAATTTTATCAAGTAATGGTCGCATGGCAAGTGTTACTGCCTCATTACGCACACCATTTTTCCATTGCCCATATTCAACAGAGTCAGTAATCGTCATTAAAACAGATAAGAAAACTAATTGATAAGGTGTTGTTAAGAAAATTAACCCAGCTACCGTCATAGGCACAGATGTACCTACAGTAAAAATGACGTATCCAACAAGCATTGAGATGATGGCACCTGTCAAAACTTTACGACGACCGAACTTCTTAGCTAAGATTGGAAATAGTGGTACTAAAATAATCGAACCGATAAAGCCAACAATACCAGTGATTGAATACAAGCTGACATTACCAATGACAAAGGTAAAGTTTAAAATCAGTGTTGCTGTTGTTGCCACATAAGCAATTGCAAATAAAATGTATGAGAGCGACAACCACATCAATTGATCATTTTTTACTAACGCTTTAAATACATCTAATGTATTTGTTTTTGTCCCTTGTTGTCTAATTGTTGATTCTCGTTCTTTGGTTCCCCAAGCTGCTACTAAAGCTGATATGCCTTGAACTAGTGCTGCAATGACACCAAAAGCAAAGAAACCACGTGCTCCTTGTGTATGACCACCTTTTGTAAAAAATAGTGTGATTGGGATTGCAAGAATCGTCGCACCTTGTGCACCAATAGCTGATCCAAAACGCGCAAATGTGCCTAAAGTTTCGCGTTCTGAGTTTTTTTCTGATAGCGCTGGAATCATTGACCAAAATGCAATATCCTTAAATGAATAAAAAGCATCTAAGATGATAAATGAAATAATAAAGACGATCGTAAATAACGTCCGATTGCCACTTTTTGCTAACCCAAAAAAGTCAGAGAACATTAGCATAATCATTAACGAAGACATAAGCCCGCCAACAACTAACCAAGGTTTAAATTTTCCCCATCGTGTTTGTGTATTATCAATGATTGACCCAATAATTGGATCAAAAATAATTTCTACGAGACGTATAATCACAACTAAACTTGTCACAAGTGCAATCATTGCATCTTCATGAGGTGTCCCAGCAAACATCTGTGCTGTGACAAAGGCAATAAAGAATGTACTAATTGAGTAATAATAGACATCGTGCCCGAGTGCACCGAATCCATACGATAAAAGTTGCTTCATTTTTCCACTGTTCATGGTAATCCTCCCAGTAATTACGATTTGAAATCGCTTACATAATTAGTTTAACATGTACTCTTAGGAAAATATTTCCAAGTTATAGATATTACTTAGGAAATGCTTTCAATATTAAAAAGATACTAAAAGTATCTTTTTAATCAAGTAACCTTTGTCTATGATCAATTAATCCTTATTTTTTTGATAAATCGAATAGCCATCTATCAAAACCCGCCCCAAAATAAAAAGCGGTAATCTGCTATGCACGTCTAAATCAAAATGATTAATCTCTAATCGACTTTTATATCCTATCAGACAAACATCAGATAAACACACAAGTTCGCTATCTTGGTTAGTCGTTAATGCTAAAATATTACCTGATTGTCGATTCACTTGTTTTAATGGTATATTGATTTCAGCATTTTCGCCAGATAATGAAAGTGCAATGACAAGCTGATGTTCTTTAACAAAACGTGTATAATAAAGCATTTGTTGTGGATCATCATAAAGACTCACACTTTTATGAAACAGCTGTAGTTTTCTTAATAACTCATTTGCAACATTTATCGTCAGGCCCCGGGCAAAAAGTAAAATTTCCTCAGCCTCATCTATTAATTTTACTGCTGCCTCTACGTCGGTAGCAGATATACTATAAATCGTCTGTAATAATTCTTCCTCATTTTTAGCAATAGCCTCTAAAAATTCTCTAGAAAAACCGGTCCTATCAGGTAACTTTTTCTCACGAATTGAATATCTAAATTCACCATATCCTGAAAATCCTTTTTTTCGTACTGTACGATTGACTGTAGAAATAGATACGTGAGCCAAATTTGACAAATCTGAAATTGATAACTTTGGAATATTGTCATAATTTTCTTGGATGATTTCCCAAGTACAGCGTTCTGCGTTTGTAAGATTTGACATATGATTAATCAACTCCATTAAATTTTATGTTTCTATTTAACTAAAGTATATCATGAAGCGCTTACAATTGATATAAGCAAACTAGAGACTCTCTCTAAACCTGTTCGTTTGTCATAAGCAAGCTATTTAAAAATGAAACCAGTCTCATTTATTCGAAATACTAATGAAAAGTTCAACTTTTTCTGTTAAAATAAGATTATGGAAAATTATATTGATCAATTAACAGGAAAAAATAGCGAATACGTACATATCATCACGCGTGAACTTGTCAAAATAGGTAAGACAGATGAAGAAATAAAAGCTATTTTATCAGAAATATTGCCACAAATTGTAGCCGCACAGGAGCAACGTGTGCTCGCTAAAGATCTGCTTGGTACGCCTTCAGAATTCACAGCTAAATACACACCACAAACTCAAGTCAGCAAAAATACAAAAGCTGACCAATACGATAACGAAACACCTGTATTAATGTGGCTAGATAGTGCTCTCTTAATGTTAGGGTTCATCACTATCTTAAACGCTATTATGGCTACCTTTAATAAAGGTGCTCGCGCATATGGGATCGTTACACTCGTTACGATGAGCTTTGCTGCTGGTTTTGTCATTTATCTCATGTACCGACTTGTATATAAACCACAAAACGAAGGTAAAAAAAGACCCGGATTCAAATCTTATGCAATCCTCACGCTAGCATTTCTGGCTTGGATTGTTTTGTATAGCTTGTCTGCCTTATTACCAGCTAGTCTTAATCCTTCACCAAATAGCTATGTTGTCGGTGTGATTGGTCTTATCGCTTTAGGGATTCGTTACCTCCTCAAACGTAAATATCATATCAGATCTGCTATGGCTACATCACCAAAGAGAAACTAATCCTTTCTTATCTATGATCTACTCAGACTAAAGACAAAGTATGAAAAGCTTTGTCTTTTTTGTGTCGTTTTCTCCGAATTCTTGTCATGTTTCGAGATAGCTACCTTATAAGAAACTGTTGCTATTCCCTATTCTAGTTGATGTTTATATGTCAAAAAACCGCTTGTTGAGCGGTTTTTGGCATATAGGTTACAGCTCATCATATGGACCTATCCTTACAATGTTAATAGATGAACTAATTGGAAAGTGGCGTTTGTCTGACTTTCAAAACACCGTCAGCTTCGATCAAGGCCACACCATCAACTTGACTGATCTGTGACACTCTCTCTTGAATCGCTGTTACTGTCTCTGGATCAGCTAATTTTGGTCGACCACGCTTGCTGGGGCGGTCATGCGTCAACTGCAAATCAATCGGAATCAAGTGATAATCGAATGTCTCTTGGTCTGCATTTAAGTCAAAACTAATCAAAACGCTTTGACTAAACCTATCTTCAGCATTAAAGCCTTGCCAGTTACCAGCTTTGTCTTTAGCCCGATTAGCATGTAATGTTGAAGGTTTTGAGTTTGCTGGATAGCCATATGCTTCATACATTTCTGGTGGGATAATTGATTCTCCCGACTCAAATTCCATCACCAGACTATGAATATTATAGAAAATAGGTTTGCCTTGATGCAGCGCTATACCTTTTAGAAAATGCGCACCATGTCCGATAACTGCATCTGCGCCATAATCAATAGCTGATTTAGCAAACTTTTCGATAAACGCTGCAGGCTCATCAGCATACCAATCTTCATTTAATCCTTCATGAGCATGGAAATTTACAAAAACATAATCAGCACGATTTTTAGCATCGGCGATATCAGCTAATATGTCAGCTTGGTCCTGCTCATTCGCTTTGGTGCGAACAGCATAATCGTCACCCAACTCGATTGATACATGTTCTTGCCAGAGAGAGCCAAATTTAAAAGCGCTATCATCTGGTCCTGACCAAGTTTCTACACGACTACCCTGCTCTGTACTAGCTCGTGTTCCAAGTTTATGATCTATCTCAGCTAAGGCATCAAATGCAGACTTAGGTAATACATAGCTGCGGTCCCAACGCAAGGGATTAACACCGGGTCGAGCTGGCACACCATTACCAGCATCACTTGCAGCAAATACCTCACTTCGTGTGACAGCTACAGTGATAATGGCAATTCGACCATCTCGTGTATCTATAAACTGTGGTTTTCTAGCATCAAATAAACTTTCGCCTAGACCCAAAGGATGTAACCCTCGACTTCTAGCTGCTGCCAAAGTATCTAACATCCCTGTGATACCAAAATCACCCGTATGATTATTGGCAAAAGAGAGATATTTCATATTTAGATCCGTAAATTCGTCAAGCGTTTCAGCTCGAACTGCGGTTACATATCCTCTTCCAGCAGCAGGTGGGGTATCTTTTTTAGGGGTTACAAATTCTGCGTTGGCCACAACTGCGTCTGCTGACTGTAACAACTCAACAAGTTTAGGATCTATCGTCTCTTTCAAATTACGACTTGAAAAGAGCAAATCCCCTGCAACGATTAACTGCATCGCTTGGTCCTTCCTTATTATTGATTAATTTCTTTTTCATCAGGTAGATAGCTAGCGCCCAACTGTTCTTGACTAATTTTTTCGAGCGTACCATCTTTGTATATTTTTTTAATTTGCTGATTGACTACTTTTAAGAGCTTGTCGCCGTCTTTAGTTTTAGGTAAAAGCAGGTAGGCATCAGGATAGATACTTGGATCTGAGAACGGAACAATTTTCAGTTTAAACCCATGCTCTTTAATCGCTTGTTTTGCTGAAATAGTACTGATAATCCGTACATCATATTTCCCCTCTTCAATATTCTGAAATTGTTTGATAAAATCTTGATCTGTGTATTGAATATCAATTTTACCACTATGATTTTTATTATAATTTTCTAGTAAAGTCGCACCACTATTGCCGACCTCTGTCACTGCTTTTTTGCCTGTCAAATCATCTAAAGATTTGATTTGGTTGTCATTTTCTCGGACTACTAAAACATAAGGATTTTTAGTAATTGGCAATGAGAAGTTATACTTTTTAGCACGTTCTGCGTTATACGAAAAGTTATTTGCACCTAGTTGATAACGATCGGTATCCAAACCAGCCAAAATTGATTCGAATTCCGTCGTTTCAAGATCGACCTTATACTCCTGCTTCAATCCAGAAAATAAAGCCTTAACCACCTCAACATCATAGCCTGTCAGCTTTCCGTTTTCTCTATAGCTAAAGGGCTTGCTGACCCCAGACGTACCAATATGGAGGACTTGAGGGGCAGATGCCGGCTGACCTGATGATTTCGTTTCTTTTTTTTGCTGACCACAAGCGACCAAACTACCACCAATGACAGCAAGCGCTAACCCACTCACGATTAAACGTTTCACTTTTGACTTCATTTTATTATCTTCCAATCTAAATATTTTTTCTATACACCTAATCATACTATGTTTAGGTGACACTAGCGTTTGCGTTTATTTATAACCGTTATTCATTTTTTATAACAAGTCGTCAAATGATTGAATTATTAGCATATGGCACTAAAACAATTGTAATAACTGACAAATTAACTGAAATTCATCTAATAAGATCAAGATATAAATAACATGTTTCTGATAAGATTACTTGCTGATGAGTCGACACGGTTTTCTATATAATTGACTAGTTTTATCAGTTTCCTTGGCATTCCCTGTTATCATACCCACACAAAAACCCTAGCGATAGTTACGCTAGGGTTTATTCAGCCTGACACAAACCAATTGGTCTGTGTTTTAGAACTACTTGGCATCGTACCAAGTTTTACCATTATTTTCGTCTACTAATAAAGGAACCGAGAGAGAAATTGCTTCTTCCATCGTCTTTTTAACTAATGTTTGCATCACTGCTAACTCTTCATTTGGTACATCTAAAACGATCTCATCATGTACCTGAAGTAACATTTTACTTTTATACTTACCTGCTGTCAAAGTATGATCTAGATTAATCATGGCAACTTTAAGAATATCAGCTGCTGAACCCTGAATTGGGCTATTAATAGCTGTGCGTTCTGCAAATGATCGAACGGAAAAATTTCTAGCATTAATATCTGGTAAATTTCGACGTCTGTGGTAAAGCGTTTCGACAAATCCTGTATCCTTAGCACTTCGCACGATATCTTCCATATACTTTTTAATATCTGGATAGCGTTCAAAGTAAGTATCGATATATGTCTTTGCTGCTTTTCTTGAAATACCTAGATTATTTGATAACCCAAAGTCTGATATCCCATAGACAACACCAAAGTTTACTGCTTTAGCATTTCTACGATCATTTGCTGTCACATCTTCTGGCTTATCAATACCAAATACGCGCATCGCTGTCGATGTATGGATATCTGCGCCATCATTAAACGCTGAAATCAAGTGTTCATCTCCGGATATATGTGCTAATACACGTAATTCAATCTGAGAATAGTCACTTGATAATAGAACTGAATCTTCATTTTCAGGCAAAAAGGCCTTACGAATCTTACGTCCTTCAGGCAACCGAACCGGGATATTTTGTAAGTTAGGTTGTACACTAGACAAACGGCCTGTCTGTGTTAAATCTTGGACATAACGTGTATGGATCTTACCATCAGGCATGATTTCTCCAAGTAAGCCTGTAACATAGGTAGACTGAATCTTTGAAATCTGGCGATACTTCAAAATCTTATCAACAATCGGTGCTTGTGGGGCAAGTTGCTCTAGTACATCAACTGCTGTAGAATAACCCGTTTTCGTTTTCTTAATAACAGGTAATCCCATTTTTTCAAATAAAATCACCCCTAGCTGTTTAGGAGAGTTGATATTAAAGCTTTCTCCTGCAAGGTCGTAGATTTCTTCGGTCAATCCTTTAAGTACTTGCTCATTCTCAAGCCCAATTTCACTTAAAACACCACCTGAAACTTTTATCCCCGAAATTTCCATCTTAGCCAATACATCAGCTAAAGGAAGTTCAATCTGACCTAAGAGATCCACTTGATCATTTTCTACCAACTTTTCAAGTAACGGTGCTTGCGTTTTCACTAAGACATCTAGTTTTCTAGCAAGATGGTCAAATAAAATAGCATCTTCAGGTACTGCACGTTTAGCTCCCTTGCCATAGACTAACTCATCATCTGGCAACTCAAAACCAAATAACTCAGCAATGGTTGAAATTTTATTATTTTCTATCGTAGAATACAAGTACTTGGCAAGCATAGTGTCAAAGCTGACTACCGGGTAATTAATACCTTGACGTGCTAGTAAGACTTTATTCTTCTTAAAATCAAAGGTATTTTTGGGAAACCGTACATCACTAAGTAAGGCAACATTTTTTGACACATAAATCTGCTTCGCATCACCCCAAGTAAATCCGATGATCGTATCGCGATGATAATCTTCTCCTAGGATTTCAAGATAGAAAAACTGATCATCATGAAACATATCATCACTAAGATGTTCTTCCACGATGTTAAACTCAATAGCTTCGACTACTTTCTCGGTAGCCCCTTCCAAGTTTTCTAGAAATTTATGGAAGCCCATCTCCTTATAGAAAGCTTTTAATTTATCGTAGTCACTTCCCTCATATAGTGTGTCTGCTAAGCTGATTTCGATCGGTGAATCAAGATCGATCGTTGCAAGCTGTCTTGACAAAAACGCTTGTTCTCGGTCATTGATCAAGTTTTCTTTGAGCTTAGAGGTTTTCATCTCATCTATGTGATTGTAAATCCCATCTAACGACCCATGCTCAAGTAATAATTTGATACCTGTTTTTTCACCTACCTTAGTCACACCAGGAATGTTATCAGATTTATCCCCCATGAGTGCTTTTAAATCGATGAATTGCTCAGTTGTTAATCCTAATTTCTCATATAAATAGGTCGGCGTATAAGTTTCAAGCTCTGCAACACCTTTAATTGTAATCTCAACTGTTGTTTTTTCAGTTGTCAGTTGTGTTAAGTCACGATCTCCGGATACCACTGTGATTTTATCAAACCCAGATTTTTCTGCCTGACTGGCTAAGGTACCAATAATATCATCTGCTTCATAGTTCACAAGTTCATAATGCCTAATCCCTTGTGCTTCAAGCATCTCTTTAATAAAAGGCATCTGCTCACGAAACTCATCTGGTGTTTTGGCACGGCCGCCTTTATACTCCGCATACATGTCAGTTCTAAACGTTGTTTTACCTGCATCAAAAGCAACCAAAACGTGTGTAGGTTGTACAGCTTCTAAAACGTTCCCTAACATCGTATGAAAAGCAAAAATCGCATTTGTATGAAGTCCTGATGGTGCAACAAATCGATCAATCTGTGTATAAAGTGCAAAAAAAGCACGAAAAGCGATGGAAGACCCATCTATCAAAAGTAGTTTTTTCTCTGTAGTTGTCATATTTCTATTTTAACACAAAAATACCTGTCTCATCTATGACAGGTATTCATCAATTTTGAACTTATGCTGTCAAAAACGCGATGATAAATATGCGTATCATATCGTGATTAAAACGGTGACACATCTTTATCCGAAACAGATTTCTCTTCAACTATTTCCGTTTTTGATAAGACAGGTTTTCCATCACCGTCAATCAAGGGAGTTAATCCCGCCCCAGTATCTCTGGTTGCTAATAAATATTGAACGCCTGTCACCTTATCTGTGATAACATCAATCCCTTGAAAGGCACCACCTGTCGTTCTTTCAAAACGTTTTTTTATATCATTTTTAGTAAACATTTCTATCCTCCTTTTAGCCAATAGGCTGTGTTTCAAAATTTGTCAGTCCATCTTTTACTGCAGCTAACTTAGACTTCATCTCATAATATTGCTCAAAGATAAGTTTACCTTATTTTAAATTAAAAATAAACCCTTATACTACCACATAAGCTGACAAAATAGTTTTACTTTACATCCGCCCACAGACACTGTATAATCATGACAAGATAGAAAAGGAGTCAACAAATGATCGTTATTAATGTATTTTTTCACATCAAACAAGAACAAAAAACAGCTTATTTAAAAGCAATGAATGAACTTGTGAATCAGTCTAAGACAGAAGAAGGTGCTATTTTTTACGACCTTTTTTCTGACCCAAAAGATGATACAAGATATATTATAGTTGAAAATTGGGCAAGTCAAACAGCCCTTTCAGCACATAATGAAACAGCTCATTTTAAAGCATTTGCTAGCCAAATTAATGAATTTCTAGTTGAACCTTTCAGACTAGTCGTTAGTACTGAACAAGTATAAGCTAAATGCTAAACAAATAAAAAGTAACAGCTATCTGCTGTTACTTTTTATTTATAATTGACTCATTATTTATCGAGTTCAGCGTACAACAATTCTTGCACAACTTGTGGATTTGCTTGTCCTTTAGTTGCTTTCATAAGTTGACCAATCAAAGCCTTAGCTGAATTTTTGTTGCCACCTTTGTAGTCGCTAACAGCTTTTTCATTTTTAGCCAAAACATCTGAAATGATTGGGATAAGCACAGCTGGATCTGAAATTTGAATCAAACCAGCTTTCTTAACAAACGCCTCTGCAGAACCACCATTTTTAGCTAATTCTACAAATACTTTTTTAGCAATCTTAGATGAGATCGTCCCATCAGAAATTAATTGCAACATTTCAGTCAAGTTTTCAGGTGTTAACCCTATTTCTGTAAGAGTTTTACCTTCAGCGTTAAGATATTGTGCAACCTCACCTTGCAACCAGTTAGATGCAAGTTTAGCATCAGCACCAGCTTTAATAGCTGCTTCAAAGAAATCAGCTGTTTCTTTAGAAGCTGTCAATTGTGCTGCATCATACTCTGATAAGTCTAATTCAGAAACATATCTTGCACGACGTGCTTTAGGAAATTCTGGTAATGTTTTACGCACATCATCAATCCAGTCGTCAGAGATTTCAAAACGAGGTAGATCAGGTTCTGGGAAATAACGATAATCTGATGACCCTTCTTTGACACGCATCAAAGTCGTTTCACCTGTTTTTTCGTCATAACGACGTGTTTCTTGCTGAATCACACCGCCAGCACGCAAGATTTTAGCTTGACGTGCAACTTCATATTCTAATCCTTTACGAACAAAGTTGAACGAATTCAAGTTTTTAAGCTCTGTTTTTGTACCAAATTCTTCTTGACCATAAGGACGTAATGAAATATTAGCGTCACAACGCATTGATCCTTCTTCCATCTTGACATCAGAAATACCTGTATATTGGATGATTTCTTTGATGGCAGTTAAGTAGGCATAAGCTTCTTCAGGAGAACGCATATCAGCTTCTGATACAATTTCGATCAAAGGTACACCTTGACGGTTCAAGTCAACATAAGAATATCCATCTGTACCGTGTGTGTTTTTACCAGCATCTTCTTCTAAATGGGCACGTTCGATACGTAAAGTCTTTTTAGTTCCATCTGCTAATTCGATTTCAATGCTGCCATTATACCCAATTGGTTCATCAAATTGAGAGATTTGGTAAGCTTTTGGATTATCCGGATAAAAATAATTTTTACGGTCAAAGTGCATACTTTGATGGATATCCATATTAAGTGCAAGCGAAGCCTTAATACCTGATTCGATAACCCCTTTATTCATGACTGGTAAAACGCCTGGAAAGCTCCAATCAACGATATTCGTGTTTTTATTTGCGCCTTCACCAAAGTGAGCCGGTGCTGGTGAAAATATTTTTGAGTTAGTATTTAACTCAACATGGACTTCAAGTCCGATGACTGTTTCAAAATTCATAGATTAAAGTCCTTTCTTAAAAAATAATTGGTTTTGCTTTATGGAAATCAGTTGTCGCTTCAAAGGCTGCAGCAGCTTGATAAATTGTCTCTTCATCAAATGCTTTACCAATAATTTGCAAGCCAACTGGTAAGCCTTCTACTTGTCCAGCAGGAATTGAAATACCTGGTAGACCAGCTAAGTTAACAGGAATTGTTAACAAGTCAGCTAAATACATGGCAACTGGATCATGACCTTGTGTATCTAGATCATACGCAACACTTGGTGCTGTTGGGCCAATAATTAAGTCATAGGTTTCAAATACTTTTTGGAAATCTTGCATGATAAGCGTTCTGACTTGACCTGCTTTTTTGAAATAAGCATCATAATATCCAGATGACAAGCTAAATGTCCCTAGCATAATCCGACGTTTCACTTCTTCACCAAAGCCTTGTGAGCGTGTTTTAACATAGATATCCTCTAAATCAACAGCGTCCTCAGCACGGAATCCATAACGAATACCGTCAAAACGTTGTAAGTTAGAACTTGCTTCAGATGAGGCAATAATATAATAAACCGCTACACCATATTTACTATGTGGTAAGCTAACCTCTTCAACAGTTGCCCCAAGTTTTTCAAACTGTTTAGCTGCAGCTAATACTTGCGCTTTAACTTTAGGATCAATCCCTTCACCCAAATACTCTTTTGGCAAAGCAATTTTAAGCCCTTTGATATCTTGACCGATTTTAGATGTAAAATCAGGAATCGCAACTTTTGAAGATGTAGAATCTTTAGGATCATGTCCTGAAACAGCATTTAATAATAAAGCATTATCTTCTACGTTTTGTGAAAATGGACCGATTTGGTCAAGTGATGAGCCAAAGGCAATCAATCCAAAACGTGAAATACGACCGTAAGTCGGTTTCAGCCCAACCACACCATTAAATGACGCTGGTTGACGAATTGAGCCACCAGTATCAGAACCTAGTGAGAGTAGAACTTGGTTTGAAGCGACCGCTGTAGCAGATCCACCTGATGAGCCACCTGGTACTTTAGTTTGATCCCAAGCATTTTTCGTTACTTTAAAAGCTGAGTTTTCAGTTGACCCACCCATAGCGAACTCATCCATGTTGGTTTTCCCTACAACGATCATGTCATTGCTGTATAATTTTTCTACAGCTGTTGCATCAAAAATGGGTTCGTAATTATAGAGCATTTTTGATGCTGCAGTCGTAAGAATCCCTTTTGTTGAGATGTTATCTTTAAAAGCTAATGGAATACCAGACATTGGGTTTGTCGCATCGATACCACGTGCATCAATTGCAGCAGCTTGAGCAAGTGCTGCTTCTTCAGTGATCGTGATAAAACTATCTACTTTACTTTCACGATCCGCTATATTTTTCAAGGTCTCTTGTGTTAATTCAACCGCTGAAATATCTTTGTTCACCAATTTTTCATGGAGTGATTTAATTGTTGTCATTTAGTTATCCTCCATAATTGTTGGTACTTTGATAAAGCCATCTTCAGTTTCAGGAACATTTTTAAACAATTCATCTCTATCCCAACCAGCGACAGCAACGTCTTCACGCCAAGTGTTAATATTATCCGCAACATTTGATGTAAATGCTACACCAGTTGTATCGACTTCTTCTAATTTTAAAAACATATCAACTATTTTGGTTAATGATCCAGCAAATTCTGCTGTTTCTGTCTCGTCAAATGACAACTTAGACAAATTAGCCACATGTTTAACATCTTCTTTTGTAATTTCCATGTATTCTTCCTTTTTTATTTGTCAGATTATTTACTGATTGCAAGCTTATTATATCAATTTATCACTAGGTTAGTCAAAATCAATATCTAATACCAACTTCAACTCTGATAGCTGTTTTGGTTCAACGTCACTTGGTGATGCCATCATCAAGTCAACACCTGCAGCACTTTTTGGAAAGGCAACGACTTCACGGATATTGTCTTCTCCCGTAAGCACCATAAAGATACGTTCTAAACCAAATGCACAGCCAGCATGCGGTGGCGCACCAAACTTGAAGGCTTCAAGCATGGCACCAAACTTCTCTTCTACAAAGTGTTCATCATATCCTAATATGCTGAAAGCTTTATACATCACTTCTGGATTGTAATTACGTACAGCGCCTGAACAAATTTCATAGCCATTCATGACCATATCGTATTGGTCAGCTTTAATCGCTAATTTATCAGCATCTGTCTTAGCAGCTTCTAATACAGCTACGCCACCTTTAGGTAATGAAAATGGATTATGTCCAAAGTCAACTTTACGATTTTGCTCATCATATTCATAGAATGGAAAGTCAACAACCCAACATAATGCGACTTTATTTTTATCTTTCAGATCATAAAAATCAGCAAACTCATTACGCATTCTACCCAATACTTTATTAACTGTCGCAGGTTTTCCAGCACCAAAGAAGACGATATCGCCATCTTCAGCACCTGTTTTTGCCGTAATTTCTGCTAATTCAGTTTCGCTCAAGAATTTTGCGATAGGCGATTTGATACCACCATCTACAAAAGTGAGGTAGGCAAGACCACCAGCTCCTTCTTTTTTGGCAATTTCAGTAAAGTGATCAATTTGAGAACGTGACATACTCGCTGCACCTTTTACACAAATTGCTTTGACTTTTTTAGCGTTCTTGAAAACAGCAAATTCAGTCGTTGCTAGCGTTTCATCTAAATCAACTAGTGTCATACCAAATCGCAAATCAGGTTTATCACTACCATAAATATTCATCGCATCTTCATAAGCAATACGTGGAATTTCTGCTGATACTAAATCTTTTCCAGCAAAATCTTTAACTAAGTTTTGGATAAGCACTTCCATCTCACGACGAATTTCTTCGCCATCTTCGACAAAGGCACGTTCTACATCAAGTTGGTAAAAATCACCATAAAGACGATCAGCACGTGGATCTTCATCACGGAAACATGGTGCAATTTGATAATATTTATCTACACCACCTACCATAAGCAGTTGTTTGAACTGTTGTGGTGCTTGAGGTAGTGCATAGAATTTACCAGCATGAATACGACTTGGTACTAGAAAGTCGCGCGCACCTTCTGGAGAAGAATTCGCTAAGATCGGTGTTTGGACTTCCAAGAATTCTTGATCTTCCATAAAACGACGAATAAATGACAAATATTTTGCACGGCGTTTTAAAGTTTCTTGCATTTTAGCACGACGTAAATCTAAATAACGATATTTTAGTCGTAATTCTTCACTAGATTTATTGGCTTCATTTAATGAAATTGGTAATGGTTTTGAGGCATTCAAAATCGTGAATGTTTCTGCCACTAATTCTATTTTACCAGTTGTGATATTTGGATTTTCTAAGCCTTCACCACGCTCGCGGATTAAACCTGTCACAGCAATTGCGTACTCATCACGTAAGTGTTCTGCTGCTGAAAAATTAGCAACATTTTCAGGTTGGATAACAACTTGTAGTAATCCTGCATCATCACGTAAGTCGATGAAAATTACCCCACCATGATCTCGGCGTGAATTAACCCAACCTTTTACGGTTACTTGTTCACCTTGTTTTGTAATTGTGCTAGTTGTTTTTGTTCTCATTTCTTCTCCTATATACGTATTGCCTTCTAATCAATGTAACACACGACGTTATCAATACATGTCATAAAAAAATAGCACCACATCTCCTGTCTAAAAAGGACGAGAGTCGTGGTGCCACCTTAATTTGTCATTTATCTATTCAGTAAATGACCTCTTTTTTTTATTCACAATAATTTAAAAATAGTGTTCTTCATCTTATCCATCTGACACCATTTTCAGCAACAGGTGTTCTCTAAACAGATTTTTGATAAGATTACTGCTATTTTGTAATGAATTTAGAAGTTGCGTCCTTCAAGTTTTTCATAAATACCTGAATTAACAACTTTCAAATAAGTTCCCTTCATACCTAGAGAACGAGATTCGATAATCCCTGCTGATTCAAGCTTACGCAAGGCATTAACAATAACCGAACGTGTAATACCAATTTTATCAGCAATAACAGAAGCAGTCAAACGTCCTTCTTCTCCACCCAACTCTTCAAGGATTGCCTTAACAGCTTTCATCTCAGAGTAAGATAGTGTGCTAACTGCCATATTAACAGCTGCTGATTTACGGATGCTTTCTTCCATTTTTTCAATTTGAAGGTTAGATAGTTGAATACCAATGACAGTCGTTGCAATCTCTACAAGCACCAAGTCATCTTCATCAAATTCACCCTCGTTACGCCAGATAATAAATGTACCCAAACGCAACCCACTACCATAAATCGGTGCCACAGTCGTTTTACCATTCGGGAAGTCTTTGATAACTTCTTGTGGGTAGAGTGACAATACCGCATCAGCTGGCAAGTTAGCTTCAGTATCGTAAGTACGTGAAGCAACTTGTACATACTCAGCTGAAAGCTTTCTCTCATCAAACATCGCTTCTACACGATCATTATTTGTTTTATAAGGCATCGCATAGCCTAGTACATCACCATGTCCATCGATGACTAATGAATTACAATCGATGACACCTGAAAGACGTTCAGATAATCCTTTGTA
This sequence comes from Pseudolactococcus plantarum, assembly GCA_030454995.1. GTDB lineage: Bacteria > Bacillota > Bacilli > Lactobacillales > Streptococcaceae > Pseudolactococcus > Pseudolactococcus plantarum_A. The sequence continues at coordinate 36,660 of JAKDQI010000002.1, forward strand.
AGGGAGTACATCACCTGAATTGTTCAATCCTTCTTGTAAAATCGCTGTTATCTTTCTAGTATTTTCTAATAAAGTAGCCATGATTCTCCTGTTTTTTTAAAGTTTAGATATCTCAATTATAACAAATTAAACCAAAAATACAACAATATTCAGAAAATTATTTATTGTTTTGTTTTAAGACACAATTACCTGCAGTATTGGTGTAAAAATCGTGTCATCTTCTCTTGGATCATAGCCAATTCATCTAATCGCGGCATATACACGATACGGAAATGATCTGGCTCTTTCCAGTTAAACCCACGTCCTTGAACAAGCATTACTTTTTCTTGCTTGAGAAAATCTAAAACAAATTGCTCATCATCTTGAATGTCATACATATTCCTATCGATTTTAGGGAAAATATAGAAGGCTGCTTTTGGTTTAACAGCTGAGATACCAGGGATTTCATTCATCGCTTTATAAATAAACTCACGTTGTTCATAGATGCGTCCTCCCGGCAACAACAGCTCATCTATTGACTGTGTCCCACCTAAAGAAGTCTGGATAACTTGTTGCGCTAAGACATTTGAACACAAACGCATACTAGCCAACATGTCTAAACCTTCAATATAGCCTTTTGCATGTTTTTTCTCTCCAGAAAGCACCATCCAACCGACACGGAATCCAGCAATTCTATGTGATTTAGATAGTCCACCCATAGTCACAACAAATAAATCTGGTGCTAAACTAGCAATGGGTACATGCTGTAAACCATCCATAATCACACGATCATAAATCTCATCTGAAAAAATGATCAAATTATGTTGGCGCGCTACTTCTGCAATCTCTAACAATAACTCTTTTGGATAAACAGCTCCCGTAGGATTATTAGGGTTAATGATGACAATTGCTTTAGTATTTGAGGTAATTTTAGACTTGATATCTGCGATATCAGGAAACCACTCTGCTGATTCATCACAAAGATAATGTACCGCATTACCGCCTGCCAAACTTACTGATGCTGTCCATAATGGATAATCTGGCATAGGGATTAATACCTCATCTCCATTATTTAACAGTCCATTCATTGACATAGAGATTAACTCACTCACGCCATTGCCGGTATAAATATCGTTCACATCAACATTTGGAAACCCATGCAGTTGACAATACTGCATAATTGCTTTTCTAGCACTAAAGATTCCCTTACTATCTGAGTAGCCTTCACTATCACGTGCATTCATAATCAAGTCGCGTAATACTTCATCCGGTGCTGTGAAGCCGAATTCTGCCGGATTACCTGTATTAAGGCGTAGGATTTTCTCACCGTTTGCGCGCATCCGGTTTGCTTCATCTAATACTGGGCCACGAATATCATAGGCTACATGATCCAATTTACTTGATTTTTCAAATTTGTCCATTCTTTCCCCTAACTCGTTAGTTTCTTTTGTAATCTCTATTAACTCAACACCATATAATTCAGCTAATTTTCTGAGACTTTCTTCCTTAGGTTTTGCGTTCCCTTTTTCCCAAGCCCAGTAAGAAGGCTTTGATACACCGATACTTCTGGCCACCTCTGCTTGACTTAGACCAGATTTTTCTCTTAGTCGAATTAGATTGTTTTTCATACCTTTACCACTTCCGTTAGTTTTATTTAACTAACGTTAGTTTAACACTTCTATCCTCATTCGTCAAGTTTTTATAAGGCATCGTTATAAATGATTGATAGGCTGATGACAAGGCTAACTGATGCCACTTAACGCAAAAGTAAATCAAAAAAACTATCTGATTTAAAATCAAATAGTTTTGCTAACTTAATCCTGCTCTTCAACAAATGTGTTAAAGACTTCTTCAATCATGTCCCATTCTTCATTTGCATCTTCAGGAATTGGAATCAAGTCACCTTCTGTACCATCTTCACTTTGTGTATAAGCGTAAGCTTGAATTTCTACTTCGCCATTCTCGTCTTCCTCAGCTCCTGCCGGTACGACCAAGACGTAATTTTTACCAAATTCTTCTTGCCCATCAATAGTCAAAAGAATCTCAAATAATGTTTCATTACCTTGATCATCAACTAATGTAATAAATTCTTGTTCATGGTCGTGATTATGTGTATGTTCAGTCATTTTTTCTCCTAGATAGTGTTAAAAAGCTTGGCTGTCAAGATAGTTCTGCAAAATTAATACCGCTGCTAATTTATCGATATACTTTTTACGATTTTCTCGACGCGTATGCCCTTGGATCAGTATTTTTTCTGCTTGAGCAGTAGTCAAGCGCTCATCTTGATAAGCAACTGGTATACCAAACTCAGCTACCAATAAGTCACCATAATGTCTGCTCGCTTGAGCCCTGATGCCTTCATCATTATTCATATGTTTAGGTAAGCCTAAAACAAACTTAGCTGGTTGGTATTCTTTGACTAACTCAGCTAGACGTTCAAACCCATAATCTTGCTTTGCTTCGTTAATTCGGATCGTTTCAACTGGCTGCGCTGTGTACCCTAAAAGATCACTTACCGCAACGCCAACAGTTACACTCCCAACATCTAATCCCATTATTCGTTGCATCAAAGATCTACACCTTGTTGTTTCAGATAGTTTTTGATCAACTCCTCAACAATGTCATCACGATCAAAGCGACGAATTTTATTACGTGCATCATTATGACGTGGAATGTAGGCAGGATCTCCTGACAATACATAACCAACCATCTGATTAATGGGATTGTACCCTTTTTCTCCTAAAGATTTATAGACACTGGCAAGGGTTTCACCAATCTCTTTTTTGTCCGAGTCATCAAACTCGAAACGTACAGTTTCATCTGTAAAACTCATATTTGCCACCTCACTTCTGATTTATGTAGTTAACCTAATTATATGTTATTTTTGCTAAAAATTCAAATAATAGTCCTTATAATACAACTATACAAGTGTATACACGTCCTATCATCTGCAACTCTCAATTTTCAATTAAGGTAGTACATTCCCTGCTGCTTGATACAATGAATACCATTCTTCACGTGTTAATACGATATCTGATGCCTCTGTCACTTCCACAATACGTGAGGTATTCATCGTACCAATAATTGTTTGCATCTTAGCCGGATGTCGATTAATAAACGCAATCGCTATACCTGATGGTGTACTATCATACTGCTCCGCCAACTCTATTAGGCGTTTGTTAAGCTCAGGAAATTTTTTCCATATTTCCCACAAAAGGACCTTCAAAAAAACCATATTGGAACGGCGACCAAGCTTGAATCGTCACATTTTCTATTCTTGAATACTCTAAAATACCACTATCACGCACTAATCCAGCTTGATTTGTCATATTAACATTAATTCCTGAATCAACCATACCCGTATACATTAAGCCAAACTGCAACTGATTAATATTCATCGATTGCTGAATGGCTGTTTTCAACAACTCTATTTGGCCTGGATTTTGATTTGATACACCGAATGCACGAACTTTACCTGCTTTTTCCAGTTGCGTAAATGCTTCTGCTACCTCTTCAGGCTCTACCAAAGTATCTGGTCTATGTAATAATAAAGCATCCAGATAATCAGTATCTAGTCTTTTTAAACTACCTTCAACGGCTTCGATGATATGTGCTTTTGAAAAATCAAATGCTATACCGGGTCGGATCCCCACTTTAGACTGTATGTAGATATCTGATCGAGAAATAGTGGTTGCTTTTAAGGCCTTAGCAAAAATCGTTTCACAAGTGCCACCACCATAGATATCCGCATGATCAAAGAAATTCACACCGTTATCATAAGCTGTTTGAATAATTGTAGCAACATCTAGACTAGGTTCATTCATCCTCATACATCCAAGTACGACTTGACTGGCCTTAATTTCTGTATTTGCAATTTGAATTTGTTTCATATCATCCTCCTACATACATGGTAACCGGTTTCAATTATATCAAAAAAAATAGAAATTAACCTAAAGTAAAAATGGAAACCCTTGCTAGTATTGCTGTTTTCTCTAAATATAAAAAAAGAACATGGACTCGAGTTTCCATGTTCTTTTTTATGTTATGCAGTTAAAACTGCACGGCCTTTACGACGACGGCTAGCGACTACGCGACGACCATTTTTAGTTGCCATACGTTTACGGAAACCATGTGTTTTTTGACGTTTACGTTTACTTGGTTGAAAAGTGCGTTTCATAAATATTTTCCTCCTGTACAGAATTTTGGGTTGTAAGTATAACCTACAATCTTTATGTCTAGCCTAGGCTTTTGATCAGTTACTAAACATACCTTAATATTATATCGTTTTTATAGTCCGCTGTCAATATCATCTTATGTTTCTGATTTGATTTTATTTTAAGTATAAAAAATCTCTTGAATACTATCAGCTCAGTGAGGGGTTTTCTGATAC
>JAKDQI010000119.1 GCA_030454995.1 Pseudolactococcus plantarum
TGGTACTTCGTCTGGTAATGGTAAAACATCTGGTCGTGGTCAAAAAGGTCAAAAAGCTCGTTCAGGTGGCGGTGTTCGTCTAGGTTTTGAAGGTGGACAAACACCTTTATTCCGTCGTATGCCTAAACGTGGTTTCTTAAATGTTAATCGCAAAGACTACGCAATCGTAAATCTTGATACATTAAACCGTCTTGAAGATGGTGCTACTGTTTCTGCTGAAACATTGGTTGCTGCTAAAATCATCAAAGATGTAAAATCTGGTGTTAAAGTTCTTGGTAACGGTGAACTTACAGTTAAAAACCTTAAAGTTGATGTAGCAAAAGTTTCTGCTTCTGCAAAAACTGCTATTGAAGCTAACGGTGGTGCTGTTGTAACTCCTGAAGCATAAAAGTAAATATCAGTCTGATTGGGAAACCTTCAGACTTTTACTGCTTTTCATTCTTCATTTTAATTTTAGTCTAATAAAGTTGATGCATAACAGTTTGTTATCTAATTATCACTACTCTAGGCTAAATAGAAAATCTTATAAAGGAGTTCTATGTTTTTTAAACTCTTAGTTCAGGCATTCAAGGTAAAAGAGGTTCGGGCTCGTATCTTGTTTACCCTCGCTATGCTATTCGTTTTTCGACTTGGGGCACATATTACAGTACCTGGGATTAACGTTAACAACTTAAATGCGTTAAGTGACCTACCATTTCTATCGATGTTAAATATGGTATCTGGGAATGCGATGCAAAGTTTTTCTGTGTTTGCTATGGGTGTCTCACCGTATATCACGGCATCAATCATTGTTCAGCTTTTACAAATGGATATCTTACCGAAATTTGTGGAATGGAGCAAACAAGGTGAAATTGGTCGACGTAAACTCAACCAAGTCACTCGCTATATTTCTCTTGTTTTGGCGATGTTACAATCTGTTGGTATCACAGCAGGTTTCCAGGCGATGAGTGCACAGAAAATTGTTGATAATCCAACTTGGCAAACTTATTTGTTTATCGGTGCGATTTTAACAACGGGTTCAATGATTGTTGTCTGGCTTGGTGAACAAATTACAGAAAAAGGGTTTGGACAAGGTGTATCAGTGATTATCTTTGCAGGTATTATTGCAGGTATTCCAAATGCGATTAGCCAGGTCTATCAAGATAAATTCGTCAATATTCGTCCTGATCAATTAACAGGTTCAATTATATTTGTAATTGTTCTATTGATAGCTATGGCAATTATCATTTTTGTCACAACTTTCATTCAACAAGCAGAACGTAAAATACCGATTCAATATACAAAGCTAGTGCAAGGTGCACCAACGAGTTCTTACTTGCCTTTAAGGGTTAATCCCGCTGGTGTGATACCAGTTATCTTTGCAAGCTCAATCTCGACTGCGCCGCAAACAATTTTACGACTTTTCCAACATTCGAATAAGAATATCGGATGGGTTACGACTTTGCAGAACACACTAGATTATAATACTTGGACTGGTATGATATTTTATGCTGTGCTTATTGGTCTGTTCACATTTTTCTATGCATTCGTGCAAGTTAATCCGGAAAAAATGGCAGAAAACCTACAAAAACAAGGATCTTATATTCCGTCTGTTCGCCCTGGTAAAGGGACAGAAAAATATATTTCGCGTTTATTGATTCGTTTATCAACTGTTGGTGCACTCTTCTTAGGTGCAATTTCTATCATTCCAATTGTTGCTACGAATCTATATGGTCTTCCTAAGATGGTAGCACTTGGTGGTACTAGCTTACTTATCTTGATTTCTACAGCGATTCAAGGAGCTAAGCAATTAGAAGGTTATATGCTTAAACGTAAATACAAAGGATTTATGGACGAACCAGTTCAGTAACACTGACTGCTTAATAAGTTGATGACTTTGTAAAAAAGTACATTTCACTTTGGAATGTGCTTTTTTTGATTTTGTTTAGCAGATGCATAAGTATATTTAGATTTATTGTGACTTAACATTGTCAAAAAGCCAGTAAAACGATAGAATAGTAAGGTAGAGAAAAATCAATTAAATGGAGATGTAATGAATTTATTAATTATGGGATTACCTGGAGCAGGCAAAGGAACTCAAGCAGAAATGATCGTTGACACTTATGGTGTGCAACATATTTCAACTGGCGATATGTTCCGTGCTGCTATGAAGAATGAAACTGAAATGGGGAAATTAGCAAAATCTTTTATCGACAAAGGTGAACTAGTTCCAGATGAGGTAACAAATGGTATTGTTAAAGAAAGATTAGGGCAAGACGATATCAAACAATTGGGATTTTTATTGGACGGTTTCCCACGGACAATTGAACAAGCTGTTGCGCTAGACAAAATGCTTGTTGAGTTAGGCATCACATTAGATGCTGTGATTAATATTGAAGTTAACCCAGACATATTAGTAGACCGTTTATCTGGTAGATTTATTTGTAGAACTTGTGGTGCAACTTATCATAAATTATTTAATCCAACAACAGTTGAGGGGACTTGTGATAAATGTGGCGGACATGATTTCTACCAACGTGAAGATGATAAGCCTGAAACAGTTAAAAACCGCTTAGATATCAACATCAAGCAAGGTGTACCTATTTTAGAACACTATGCACAAAAAGGCTTAGTGAAAGAAGTAGATGGACAACAAGATATTGATGTAGTTTCAAAAGCAATTAAAGAAATTCTTGGATAATCGAAAATTTATCATATCTATTTAATATATTTATGGAATTAACTTGTAAAAGTCGGTCTAGTATGGTATAATATTCTAGTCCGACTTTTAGATATTTATCAAAAATGGACAAATTTAAAGAGGAGGTAAGTTGACGTGGCAAAAGATGACGTAATCGAAATTGAAGGCAAAGTGATTGACACGATGCCTAACGCGATGTTCACCGTTGAACTTGAAAATGGACACAAAATTTTGGCGACTATTTCAGGCAAAATGCGAAAGAATTATATCCGCATCTTAACTGGTGACCGTGTTACTGTTGAGATGTCGCCGTATGATTTGACCCGTGGACGTATTACATACCGCTTTAAGTAGTCCAAACATTTTTATAGGAGGTATATACAATGAAAGTAAGACCATCGGTTAAACCAATGTGCGAATACTGTAAAGTAATTCGTCGTAACGGTCGTGTTATGGTAATTTGCCCTGTCAATCCAAAACACAAACAACGTCAGGGATAGAAAGGAAACATAAAGAATGGCTCGTATTGCTGGAGTTGATATTCCAAACGATAAACAAGTAGTAATTTCACTTACTTACGTTTACGGAATCGGTCTCAAAACGTCACAAAAAGTTCTTGCCGCCGCAGGCGTTGCAGAAAATATTCGCGTGAAAGATCTTACAACTGACCAAGAAGATGCTATCCGTCGTGAAGTTGATGGACTTAAAGTTGAAGGCGACCTACGTCGTGAAGTCAACCTTAACATCAAACGCCTCATGGAAATCGGTAGCTATCGTGGCATGCGTCATCGTCGCGGATTGCCTACTCGTGGTCAAAACACGAAGAACAACGCACGTACACGCAAAGGCCCTGCTAAATCTATCGCAGGCAAGAAAAAATAAGAAAGGAGATAAACATTGGCTAAACCTACTCGTAAACGTCGTGTGAAGAAAAATATCGAATCTGGTGTTGTCCACATTCATGCAACTTTCAATAACACAATCGTGATGATTACAGACGTTCATGGTAACGCGCTTGCTTGGTCATCTGCTGGTGCTCTTGGCTTCAAAGGATCTAAAAAATCGACTCCTTTCGCTGCTCAAATGGCATCTGAAGCTGCTGCTAAGTCTGCTCAAGAACATGGTTTGAAAACTGTTGCTGTTACTGTAAAAGGTCCTGGACCAGGTCGTGAATCTGCGATTCGTGCACTTGCAGCTGCAGGATTGAATGTTACTGCAATCAGTGATGTAACACCTGTACCACATAACGGTGCTCGTCCTCCAAAACGTCGTCGTGTATAATTTCTAGAGTGCTTGTTGCTACTCTAAACACTTTGCACTGAAAGGATATACGCATGATTGAGTTTGAAAAACCAAAAATTACAAAATTTGATGAAGAAAATGTTTATGGCAAGTTTGTTGTAGAACCACTTGAACGTGGTTACGGCACAACACTTGGGAATTCTTTACGTCGTATTCTTCTATCGTCACTACCTGGTGCTGCTGTTACGAGTATCCAAATTGATGGTGTACTCCATGAGTTCACAACAATTCCAGGCGTACATGAAGATGTGATACAAGTAATCCTTGCTATTAAAGGACTCGCAATCAAATCATATGTTGAAACAGAGAAAATTATTGAACTTGATGTAACAGGACCTGCAGTAGTTACCGCAGGAGATATCCTTACTGATAGTGATATTGAGATTGTTAATAAAGATCATTACCTTTTCACGCTTGCAGAGGGTCACTCAGTGAACGCTCGCATGACAGTGAATTCTGGCCGTGGTTATGTACTTGCGGAAGATAATAAATTATCTGATGCACCAATTGGCACAATCGCTGTAGATTCATCTTATACACCTGTTAACAAGGTTAATTATCAAGTTGAACCAGCTCGTGTTGGTGAAAAAGATAACTTTGACAAATTGTCTCTAGAAATCTTTACTAACGGCACAATATCTGCAGAAGATGCTTTGTCTCTTTCTGCAAAAATCTTGACTGATCACCTAAGTCTTTTTGTTAACTTATCTGAAGTGGCGCAAGTTGCTGAAACATTAGTTGATAAAGATGAAGTGAAACCAGAGCGTGCTTTGGATAAAGTCATCGAAGAGCTAGATCTTTCTGTTCGTTCTTATAACTGCTTGAAACGTGCTGGTATTAATACCGTTGCTGATCTTGCTGATATGAGTGAACCAGAGATGCTCAAAGTTAAAAACTTAGGTCGTAAATCATTGGTTGAAGTTAAAGATAAACTTGACAGCCTTGGCTTATCACTTAAAAAAGACTAATTAAAATCTAATAGGAGGAAATCATGGGTTACCGTAAACTTGGACGTACATCTGATCAACGTAAAGCGATGCTTCGCGATTTAACGACTGATTTGATTATCAATGAGCACATCGTAACAACTGAAGCGCGCGCTAAAGAAGTTCGTAAAACAGTTGAAAAAATGATCACGCTCGGAAAACGTGGCGATCTTCATGCACGTCGTCAAGCAGCTGCTTATGTACGTAATGAAATCGCTGAAAAAGATTTCAATGAAGAAACTGAAACTTTCCCAACTGCACTTCAAAAATTATTTGGCGATATCGCTAAACGTTATGAAGGTCGTAATGGTGGATATACACGTATTTTAAAAACTGAACCACGTCGTGGCGATGCTGCAGCGATGGCAATTATTGAACTTGTTTAATAATTAATTCAGTCATAATAATAAAACAGTAAGGGGCATAGGTCATAAAAATTTAGAGCATTACGTTCATAAAACGTCTATGACTTATGACCCGATAGTCTTCATCAATTTTTGTGGAGTGTTATGATGGTGGTGCTTGCACTTAGTCTAGCTCTTACTGTCTA
>JAKDQI010000120.1 GCA_030454995.1 Pseudolactococcus plantarum
CAATTTGGGCTAAATATTTAATGTTATCTATATTAAAAATAGATAAAGCGATCACGTCTACTTGATTACTTGTTTCCTAGTCATAACGCTTTGGTCAATCATTTCCCGAAATAGGCATGATTATACTTGAAAGTCATAGCAAAATATGTCACAATATAGCCATAGAAAAGAGGTTATTGTTATGCCATTTATACATGTAGATTTATTTGAAGGCCGTACGGATGAACAAAAGATTGCACTAGCTCACGACATCACAGAAGCTGTTGTCAAAAATACTGGCGCATCAAAATCTGCTATCCATGTCTTTATTAATGACATGAAAGAAGGGACTTATTTCCCTCAAGGTGAACTGAAGAAAAAATAATTCTGACGATTCTGACAGTTAAAACGAGTTCTATATCCACTAGAACTCGTTTTATAATCCCTTATTTTAAACAAATTGCCTAAATGATTATGACTACACCTAGGATTAAACGCTATCGCAACATTTAGTTTTATGCTATAATAAAAAAAATTATTAGAAAGGCTCGATATGCATATCTTGATCACTTCAGGTGGCACAACTGAACAAATTGATGATGTCCGTGGTATTACCAACTTTGCTACTGGAAAACTAGGTAAAATTTTAGCAGAACAATTTTTAACAGCAAATCACCAAGTTGTTTTACTAGCTGGTCTCACAGCTTTGGTACCAGATGATCATCCTAATCTTCAAATCATACGTATTTCAAACGTTGACAGTCTAGCTATAGCTATGAAACATTGGGTGCCAAAAATGGATGCATGTGTGCATACTATGGCCGTTTCTGACTATACCCCCGTTTATATGACAGATCTTGAGACGGTCGAAAAAACTAAAGATATTCAAAGCTTGTTGACAAGACAAAATACTGAACATAAAATTTCGTCACAAGAAGCTTACCAAGTTTTATTTTTAAAGAAAACGCCAAAAATCATTGCCTCTATTAAAAATTTGAACCCTGATATCATCTTGATTGGATTTAAACTGATGGTTGATGTCAGTGATGCACAATTGATTCAAACTGCTAGAGACTCATTATACAAAAATAATGCTGACTACATCTTAGCAAATGATCTAACAACAATTTCAGAAACTCATCATAAGGGGTTACTGATCAGCCACAACTACATACAAAAAGCCGAGACAAAAGAAAAAATTGCCCAACTGATTGTCAGTAAAAGTGAGGAAGTATATGAAAAATATAACCATCGCAGTAACCGGTAGTATCGCTGCCTATAAGGCTTGCGATATCATTTCAGAGTTAGGAAAACTTGGATTTAATGTCACTGTTTTGATGACTGAAGCTGCGCAACAATTCATTACCCCGTTGACACTTCAAGTATTATCTAAAAACCCTGTACATACTAGTGTGATGTCAGAAGACCGTGCAGATGTGATCAATCATATTGAGTTAGGCAAGCAAACAGATCTATTTTTAGTTGCACCAGCATCGGCTGATACAATCACACGACTGTCACACGGTCATGCAAATGATATCGTTTGTGCAGTTGCACTTGCACTGCCAGCTCATGTCATAAAATTTATAGCCCCAGCAATGAATACAAATATGTATGAACATCCCCTAACACAAACAAATCTCAATACTTTGAAAGCGATTGGCTATCAAGAAATTGAGCCTAAAACGTCTCTTTTAGCTTGTGGCGATTTAGGAAAGGGTGCTTTAGCTACTGTCGACGATATCGTACAAATCGTACAAGATGCTTTGCTAAAAGTCACTTAACTTTATTTTTCGATTTAGTCGTCAACTTATCATATGAAAGGAACAGATTAGTTACCTTTACTAATCTATTTAAACTGATGAATACCAACTATACTAAAAACTCTAAAGCTTCAGATGTTGCAATTTTAGGCATCTTTATCGCAATCATGCTTTTTATCCATCTCATTTCTAGAATTATCTATAGCTTTTGGCCATTTCCTATTCAACCCACTTTAGTTCATATACCTGTCATTATTGGCTCAATCGTTCTTGGGTGGCGTAAAGGTGCTTTTCTTGGCTTTGTTATGGGATTGATTTCGTTTTTAAATTCAACTTTAGCACCAATACCTACTTCTTTTTTATTCTCACCATTTGTCCCACATGGTAATATCTGGTCATTATTTATTGCCTTTATTCCTAGAATCATCGTGGGTATTTTGCCATTCTTTATTTTCCATCTCATCAAAAATAGATGGGGAGCTGGTATCGCTGGCTTTTCAGGCTCTGCAATTAATACGATTTTAGTCCTCAGCTCAGCTTTTATTTTCTTTAATGATCAACTTAATATGACCTTTAAAACATTAGTTGCAACAATCATCACGACCAATTCTATCGTTGAAGCAGTTACCGCTACTATCCTATGTACGAGTCTTGTACCAATATTGTTAAAATTTAGGAACTAAAAATGAGGTAAAACGTGATTTTCACGTTTTTTTTTGCTAAAATAGCAGTATAAATGAAAATGCTTTCTAAAGCGAAAGGAGACACTATGTCTTACAACGAAATTTATCAAAAATGGTCTGAATTTGAAGCACTCCCTGATTATCTGAAAAATGAATTAAAAAACATGACTGAGCATGACAAAGAAGATGCTTTTTATACATCTCTTGCCTTTGGAACTGCTGGCCAACGAGGATTGATTGGTGCGGGGACCAATCGCATGAATATCTATACTGCAAGACAGACTACTGAAGGTCTTGCAAGACTGATGGATGCAAAAGGTGATAGCAAAAAACGTGGTGTTGCAATCGCCTATGATTCTCGTCACTTCTCTAAAACATTTGCTTTCGAGGCTGCGCGTGTTCTAGCTTTGCATGATATCCCGTCTTTTGTTTTTGAATCATTACGCCCAACACCTGAGTTATCATTTGCTATCCGTGAGCTTGATACTTTAACTGGTATTATGATTACTGCCTCACACAACCCAGCACCCTATAATGGTTATAAAGTTTATGGAGAAGATGGTGGACAAATGCCACCTGAGGATGCTGACAAACTAACTGAATATATCCAAGAAATTGATGATATTTTCCAAATACCTCTTGCTGATGAAGATAACAAATTAATCACAATTATCGGAGAAGCAATTGATAATAAATATCTCGAACAAGTCAAAGCCGTTACAATCAATCAAGACGTCATTGATAATTATGGAAAAAATTTAAATATCGTTTTCACACCCCTTCATGGTACTGGTGAAATGCTTGGTCGTAAGACATTGGCTCAAGCTGGTTTTGAAAAAATCGCTGTTGTTGAGGCCCAAGCAATTCCAGATGGTGACTTTCCAACTTTAAAATCTCCAAATCCAGAAAACCAAGCTGCCTTTGAGCTATCTGAACAGTTGGGTAGAGAAGTTGATGCTGACATGTTAGTCGCAACAGATCCTGACGCCGATCGTATTGGTGTTGAAGTTCGCTTACCTAATGGCACTTATCAACCACTAACAGGTAATCAAATCGGCGCTGTATTAGCAAAATATATTCTTGAAGCACATAAACAAGCTGGTACTTTACCTGCTAATGCTGCTATCGTGAAATCTATTGTATCTACTGAATTAGTCACAGCTATTGCAAAATCCTATGATGTCAAAATGATTGATGTTTTGACAGGGTTCAAATTTATCGCAGAACAAATTCAATCATTTGAAGAAACTGGCTCACATACCTACATGATGGGATTTGAAGAATCATTTGGTTACTTAATCAAACCTTTTGTACGTGATAAAGATGCGATTCAAGCACTACTTTTAATTTGTGAAGTTGCTGCTTACTATAAATCACTTGGTAAAACGCTATATGATGGCATCCAAGATATCTATGGCGAATATGGCTTCTACCTTGAAAACACAGTATCAATCACACTTGAGGGTATTGATGGTGCTGCACAAATTAAGGCTGTGATGGATAAATTCCGCTTGAATCAACCAACACATTTTAACGATATAAAAGTTGTCTTAACGGAAGATTTCCTTCATAATACATCAACTTCAGCTGACGGTGAAACAACAGCCTTAACAACACCACCATCAAACGTTCTTAAGTACCACCTAGAAGACGGTTCATGGATTGCTGTTAGACCTTCTGGAACAGAGCCAAAAATTAAATTTTATTTGGCTGCTGTTGCGAAAACACAAGAAACTTCTGCGGAAAAATTGACTGCTTTTGCGGATGATATCAACGCCTTTATTAAGTAAGATTTTTCGATTTATTTCTCAAAAAAAAAGATCTCAGTCCAAGGACTTATTGAAAATCTTTTTTTTTTTATGGTAGAATAGATTATATATTTATTTTTCTGAGTGTTAATGCATATATAAACTCATTTTTTCGTTGATTTAGCATAGAAAAATCGAACGTTACAAATATATTAGAAATTAGGAAAATCTTTTTGAAAAAAATAACTAAACGACTCTTACTATCAGGTGTCATGCTCACAGCAGTATTGTTTTTAACAGGATGTGTTAAAACAAAAAATGGTAAGCCCACAGGTGAGGGAATTGTCTATAACTTTCTTGTGAAACCTATGAGTGCTGCTGTTGAATTTTTTGCTCATAATTTAGGTTTCGGATTCGGTGTCGCAATTATTCTTGTAACTGTGATTGTTCGCTTGGTTATTTTACCACTTGGCTTGAACCAAGCTTACAAATCTAGTTATATGCAAGAAAAAACGCGTTATTTAAAACCAATCTTAGAACCGATCCAAACTAAATTAAAAAATGCCAAAACAAATGAAGAAAAAATGGCAGCTCAGTCTGAATTAATGACCGCACAAAAAGAAAACGGTGTTAATATGTTGAGCTCTATTGGGTGTTTACCACTTTTAATTCAAATGCCGTTTTTCTCAGCTCTCTTCTACGCAGCACGTTACACAGATGGTATCTCATCAGCTACTTTTCTTGGTATTGATCTGGGAAAATCTAGTATTGTTTTAACAATCATCGCTGGTATTTTCTACTTCTTACAAAGCTACATCTCAACAATCGGTATTGATGAAGACCAAAAGAAACAGATGAAAACGATGATGTATATGAGTCCACTAATGATCGTCTTCTTTTCTTTTAGTTCACCAGCTGGTGTAACGCTTTATTGGGTAATCGGTGGTATCTTTGGTGTGATTCAACAATTAATCGTGACGTTTATGATCAAACCTCATTTACAAGCAAAAATTGACCAAGAATTTAAAGAAAACCCACCTGTTGTCAAAACAACCGGGTTGAAAGATGTTACACCTAAAGATGTTGCCAAAGCAAAGGAAGCATTTAATAGTGGCATTGCGACAAGTAAGAAACAAAATCGAAATGCTGGTAAGCAGCGTAAATAAACTCATAAAAAAGCATATCACATCGGTATGTTTTTTTTATGAGTTTATTCTAAAATACCTTAAACTAGAATATCTGTTTAATATACACTCTTTAATATAATTCACAAAAAACCGAACTTTTCAACACAAAAAAACAAAGA
>JAKDQI010000121.1 GCA_030454995.1 Pseudolactococcus plantarum
AAAATTGTTATTAACCAATATATCAAATAATCAAAAACTACCATGATGATTGCATCATGGTAGTTTTTGAAAAAAGTCAAAGGTTACTTTGCATTATTTTGTAAGGGGTTGAGCTGTATTAACAAAACAATAAAAGTAATTATTGTTAGACTAAAATGAAGCCAAAACCCATATAAGTATACACTGAAAAATTGATCGCTTAGATAAGACCAATTGATATATGTTAGTATAAATTGTAGATAAGCTCCAACCAAGATACCGAGCGATAAACTCAAGAACTTTTTAAACTTAAAGTAAGCTAAGAGTACAAGTAAAATAGCTATAACTACAAAAGAGATAGCGGGTAGTTGCGCATTGATAATTGTAAAAAAGTTGACTTTGTCTAATTGAAAGGTTTGAGGATTTGGCTCTAAAGTAGCTGGTAAAAATAGAGATAGAAATGAAAGACATATGCATACGTATAATAATAAGTATTTTCTCATGATATTTTCTCCTATTTATAACTATGATAGCCGCTTTTAGTGGAAGATGGTATTAGGTTTATTAAAAGGCGGTCATAGAAGTTATTAATGGCAACAAGTTTGATCCTAAGAATAGTCATCGACAGTTATCTATCCTGTACAACTACTACAAGTCATTCGGTTAGATCTTGGAAGCAGTAAGGTTTATATGCTATAATAATGATATGGAAAAATTAGAGAAATACGTTGCATTTGATGTTGAATTTAACACGGTTGATGAGATAGAGCATCTCATCCAAATTTCTGCAGTTACCTTTGAAAATGGCGTAGAGATTGCAGATTTTGACTCTTTTGTTTACTCAGATGTGCCACTGAATTCTTTTGTCGTTGGCTTGACTGGGATTACTCAAGAAAAGGTTTTGACTGCACCAAAAGCATCAGTCGCGCTGGCAGAGTTAAAAGACTTTATCGGTGACCTGCCAGTTATTGGTTATAACTCTCATCAGTCAGATTTGCCCATCTTACTTGAAAACGGATTAGATCTATCTAAGTCATATCGTTTAGATGTGTATGAAATCGCTGATAGTATGCTTGATAATAAATTACATGGCATTAAAAATTTCCAGTTAAAATCATTAGCCGAGTTTTTCGGTGTAGCGGAAAAAAATGCGCATAATGCTTTGGCAGATGCGCGTATGACAGCGAAAATTTATGAAGCGATGAAAGATACGCAAGATGCTGAACAGTTACTGATCAAACAAAATGAAACAAATGATACAGTTGGCGATAATCCTTTCGCTAGTTTATCAGGCTTATTTTAACTTTAATGATACGAAGCAATTAAAAAACTATCTGTTTATAACAGATAGTTTTTTTTTGATCAAATACCCTTACTATTAGAAATAAATAGCATATACATCTTAGTGATCTCTTGTGGACTCTCTTGTTTACCACGTTTAATCCATAGTTGTAGCATGCCAAATATGGCATGAGATAGATAAGTCGTTCGATAGTCTATATTAATAGTAGATAATGATTTTTTGCCATACTGCGGAATGATTACGGTTTTTAAAAAATTTTTAATTTGTTGGAGGATGTACATATGTATTTCTCGAGTACCATTTTCTGAAAGAAAAGCAGATTCAAGTGAGTAATCTGTTTCAAGTAAAGAAAAAAGTTCAAAAATAGCAGTTGCTAAATCAGTAGTTTGAGTTTGAAAGATAACTGATAATTTTTTAAAAAAAGCAGTTTGATACTCATCGACAAGTTGATATTTATCTTGATAATGTGTGTAGAAATTTGAGCGACTCACGCCAGCACGTTTGACTAATTCTGTCGTTGTAATTAAGTCGAAAGATTTCTCCTGTAACAGATCAATCATGGCATTTTTAATAGCTTCTTTTGTTTTAATAATACGAATATCTGTCATATGAAAGCCCTTTCTAATGAGGTTTATGAACAAAAGTGAACAGTGTGTCCAGTTATGAGTGATAAAATCTTGAATTATCTTTTACAAGTATTATAATAAAAAAGGTAAACAAAGACAAGGTGTCCAAAAAATAAAAACAAGGAGAAAGTCATGTTCAAAAAAGAGTGGCAAGCAATCTTTAAAAATAAATTGTTTATCGCAATCATTATCTCAGTGATTCTGATACCAGCACTATATAATCTTATATTTTTAAGTTCTATGTGGGATCCATATGGTAAGCTATCAGATTTATCAGTTGCTGTCGTTAATCAAGATAAAGCAGCTCAGATTAATGGTAAGTCTATTAATCTGGGTAAAGAAGTAACTGATAATATGGTAGATGGTAAAGCGCTAGATTATCATGTTGTGACAGACAATACAGCTCAAAAGGGATTGAAAAATGGTGACTATTTTATGGTTATTACCATTCCTAGTGACTTTTCAGAAAATGCTGGTAGTCTAGTTAGTAATGAACCTAAGAAGACGACTATCAAGTATCAAACTTCTGTGGGGCATAATTTTATCGCTAGCAAGATGAGTGATTCTGCGATGGAGAAACTCAAACAAAGTATTGCTAACAATATTACAGAAACTTATACAAAAACGATTTTTAAAAATCTGTCTACACTCTCAACAGGCATAGGAAAAGCAGCGGATGGTAGTAGCCAATTGGTTAATGGTAGTCAAGACTTAGCGTCAGGCTCAAATGAAATAACGACAAATTTAGCTAAGTTATCAGATTCAAGTTTATCTTTTAAAGATGGTGCAGATACACTAAACGTTGGCTTAGGGCAATATGTGGCAGGTGTCCAATCTCTTCAAAATGGGACTAGCGAGTATAAAACTGCTGTATCTACTTATACTGATGGTGCGGCCCAACTTGCGAATGGAACTAGTCAACTCGCAACAGGTACAGCTGGTTTAGCAGCAGGTGCTGCAGAGCTGTCAAATGGTGTCTCACGGATCAATGAATTAGTTGATGGCAGTGCTAAACTGACTAATGGTCTCCAAGAGATGTCAGGTAGTATAGATATCAATAAATTAAATGAATTGAAGAACGGGATTGGACAGCTTCAAACTGGAATTGATGCATACAACTATAGTGTACAAAATGATCAATCTCCAGAAGGACAAGCCATTGCCAATGACTTAAAAGCATTAGTAGTAAATATTGGTACAATACAAGTTGAACAGACAAACAAACTGACACAACTTAGAGCTACAAAAGCCTATAAGGATAATCCAAGTGACCAAGCAACACTTGAAGGATTGGTATCAGTCTCTCCAGAACTGATTAATGGTCTAACATCAGCAGTAGGAGATATACAAGCACAATTGAACCAACTGCAAGATAAAAATAAGAAAGCAGTCGCAGACATAGCAAAAGGCGCAACAGAAGTATTACCAGGTGCTACAGGGACGATTGATGGCTTGACAACGGTCAAAGCAACTCTAGATCAAGCACTCATACCAGGTGCTGGACAATTAGGTACTGGCATAGGTCAACTCAATACTCAGTTAACAACAGGTACAGCACAGCTATCAGCTGGTGCAGCTAAACTAAACGACTCAACTGCACTGCTCAATACTGGTGCCCAATCACTAGTGAGTCATAATGCAGAGTTGACATCAGGTAGTGAAAAACTAGCAGACGGTGCCAACCAATTAACACAAAATGCACCTGCATTACTTAGCGGTGTTGGCCAACTAGCAAATGGTGCAAGTCAAATTTCTGATGGCTCAGGTAAACTTGCGATAGGTAGTGGGACATTAACAACAGGTATCGGTTCACTCACAACTGGTGCGACAACACTCAATAGTGGGCTTGCAGATGCCAAGACAAAACTCGCTGCAAATCAAACAACAGATACAAATGCGACGAAAATAGCCAGTCCTGTTCAGTTATCACATACCGATAAAGATAATTCATCTAAAAATGGTATCGGCATGGCACCTTACATGATGGCAGTTGCTCTATTTGTTGGTGCGATTAGTACCAATATGATTATCTCTGGTTCTTTATCAGGTGCTTTACCTAAGAGTCGTAAAGATTATATATTAGGGAGAGTAGGCGTTAATGGGATAATTTCACTAGGATCAGGGATATTAGTTTATCTGGCAGTACATATTCTCGGCTTGTCAGCTAATCATGAGTTCATGATGTTTGGTTTTACACTTTTAGTCTCATTTTGTTTCATGATGATCGTAACATTCTTGAATACATGGCTTGGTAAACCGGGCGCATTTCTCGCACTGATTCTTCTCTTACTACAATTAGGTGCAAGTGCTGGAACTTACCCACTCGCCTTAACCAGCAAATTCTTCCAAGTATTAAATCCTTGGATGCCGATGACATACGCTGTTTCAGGGTTCAGACAGGTGATTTCTCTAACAGGAAAAATCGGTCAAGAAACCACGATCTTACTAGTGCTATCAGTTGTTCTTGTGATTTTATTAGGATTAACAGGATATAAAAAAGCAAAATCTTAAGCAGATTTTGCTTTTTTTATTATGTCTACAGTAATAAACTCGCTAATGTTTTAGCGACACCATCTTCGTCATTTGTATAAGTGATTTGCTCAGTTGCGTGAGGCAACAGGATATCACTAGCGTTTTTCATCGCATAGCCAGTTCCTGCAAATGACAACATCTCGACATCATTATGTTCATCACCAAAGGCGATTAAGTTTGAAACATCTTGATTAGTTACATCCAGATAATGTGATAAAGCGGAAGCTTTGCTCACACCTTTAGGCACAATTTCTAGAATACCATTTTCTCCACCCCAAGCACTGATGTTGAAACGATTATCGAAATAGGCATTGATTTGTTTAGCGAGTGACAGTTTATCGGTGAAAGATGTCTGAAGTAAAATCGCATTTGGATCATCATCAAGTTTTGCAATCTGCATTTGATGATAAGCTTGAAAACTATCTATGCCAAAAATTCGTGGATTTGCTTTATCAAAAGAATTAATGAAAAACTTACGACGGAATTCTGCAGCTAAAAAATCAAGTCCGAATTTTTCCTGTGCTTTAATCAACTCAAACACGATCGCTTTGTCTACTTGTTTAGCTTGTGCCTCAGGCCATTTTTCTCCAGGAATAGAGATCATTGCACCATTAAAATTAATCATAGGTGTTTTGAGTTCTAGCTCATGATAGATATCCACAGCCATACGATAAGGACGTCCTGTTGCGATGATAATATCATGGCCTTTATCCTGTACTTGTTTAAAAATATGTTTTGTATAATCAGAGACAGTTACACCATCAGAGTGAAGTGTTGTACCATCAAGGTCAATTGCAATAATTTTTTTATCTAGCATGAGTTACCACTATATGAATCTATGATATCAAAAGATTCAAGTCTTTCTATTATGATGAGGTTGTTTGGTTACATGATAGATACACTGTAACACGTCATTTTTCTACGCTTGATTTTCAAGCTAACAGTATTTATTATAACATGTTTATGATATATCTTCAGGAAGTATAAGAAATAAAAAAATAGTTGCTAAAATCCGAACATTTAACTTTAAAT
>JAKDQI010000022.1 GCA_030454995.1 Pseudolactococcus plantarum
TATAAATGACAATAATATACCATTAGTAATCGTCTTCAACTCGCTGTTTGTATTTTATATCCCATAGAAAAAAGGATGATATGCTGAGATATCATCCTTTTATATCATTTATTAAGAAATATAACGCGTCTAGGATATGTGGTCTTCTATGGATTTTAATTCTTCCCCATGAAAGGTCACACGTAACTTAACCAATCTCGTCCCATCAACTTCTAAGCTTGTTAACGTCAAATTATCTTTTTCTGTAATAATATCATAGTCAATCTGTTCTTTTTCACCAGGAATTGCACCGATACCAGCCATAAAGTATCCCGCAACTGTATCAACATCGTCAGATTCTAAATGCGTATCAAAGTATTCATTAAAATCATTTAAAGTCAGTCCACCTTTGACAACGAACATATTTTCATTGATTTTAAAGACATCTTTTTCGGCTATATCAGATTCATCTTCAATTTCACCGACAATTTCTTCTAACAAGTCCTCGAGTGTTACAATACCTTCAACACCACCATATTCATTTAGCAAAACAGCCATCTGATTATGTGTATGTTTTAACTCTCTTAAGAGATCATCAACAAATATTGTTTCTGGAACAAACAATGGCTCTTGTAAAATATTTGCCAACTCTAATTTATCAAATCCTTGTGTATAACCGTTTTTTAGTAGCGTTTTAGTATGCAATACACCAACTATTTTATCTTTGTCATCATCGTACACTGGAATTCTACTATAGTTTTGCCCCAGTACTGCGATAATATTATCATGCACATCATCATTGATATCGATCATAAATGCATCTGTTCGTGGCACCATAATCTCTCGCGCCATCAACTCATCTAAGCTAAATACACCTGCCAACATCTCACGTTCATTTTGGTCTAACACAGTATTATCCGTATTAAGCAAGTACTCAATTTCATCACGTGTCATGTTTTCATTATCATCATCAAATGTCATTGGTGTTATCTTACTCAAAATATTTGTTGATGTGGCCAGTAACCAAACAAAAGGATGCATGATATAGCCGAGTATATTTAACGGTGTTACAGCTGCAAGTGCATACTTTTCTTTTAAATTTTGCGCAATCCTTTTCGGATAAAGTTCACCAAATACAATGGATATGTACGTCAAAATCGCAAGAATAATAATTGATGCTAATGTTTTAGCTGTTGGAGTACCACCTAATATAGGCGTTAATCTGGACGCAAGGCTTTCAGCCAAACTTGCCCCAGATAAGATATTAATTAACGTGATACCAATTTGAATCGTTGATAGAAAATTACTAGGCTGATTTAAAATAGCAAGTAATTTTTGATATTTTTTATCCCCTTCTTCTGCCCGTTGCTCAACTCTTGAGCGGCTGGTAGAGACTAGCGCCATCTCAGCGCCAGAAAAAAGAGCATTGATGATCGTCAAAATGATCAATAAAGCAATTTGCAGTAGTAGGGACTGACTATCAGGGTCAGGGTGCATGAATATTATTCCTCCATATTTCATAACAGTTAGGCTTAGCACGACACTAAGATTAGCTTAATTACTTATCTATTATATCATACTTCTTCAAACCATCGTTAGTGAGTTGTATTTGCCTATGATTTTCCCATAATTTCCATGAAAATTTAACAATCTCTTTCACTAAAGAATAAAACGGCACAGCAATCAGCATTCCTACTAATCCGTAAAGACTACCTGCCACTAACATGAGTACCATAATCGTAACTGGATGGACCTCTACAGCTGAGCCAACAACTCTAGGATATATAATATTACCATCCAGTTGTTGTAATACCAACACGACCACTATCGCAATCAAGGCTTGGACAGGGTGAGCAAAACCAACTGATAATACAACCGGTGTCAACCCAATATAAGGCCCTAAATAAGGAATTAAGTTGGTAATTGCTGCAAACACCGCAAACAAAAATGCATAAGGAATCCCAATAATGAGATATGAAATAAAAACCGTAACAAAAATAAATAAACAATCGATAGAGGCACCGCTGATATATTTGGAGATTGTTTTGTTCATATCATCCAACAAAGATGCGATATTTAATTTGTCTCTTTTTAAAATTGTTTTCTTCAAGAAAGGGATCATGTTCTTACCATCTTTTAACATATAAAAGAGTAAGATAGGCACTAAACCAACAACCATCACAACTTTGGAGATAACACCCACCACATTTGATAGACTAAAGGTAACACCTGATAATAAGTTTTGTAACACATCCATATAACTAATGTTGGCTTTATCAATCATGCCTTTGAAGTCAACATCTTTGAAAGCTGGATTTTGTGATAAACGATCTACCCACTTTTGTAAATTTGGGACAAGTGAACCTGATGCTGAGATCAAACCTGATAGCTGAGTGATTACATTAGGGACTAAAGATACAATTGTGTAGACGAATAATCCTATAAGCAATATAAAAACGATCACAATACCCCAGATACTAGGTAATTTAAATTTTTTCTCTAAATAAAGTACCACAGGATTGAAGACATAATAAAGAAATCCCGCTATGATGAAAGGAATAAATACCATTGAAAATAATGCTGTTACAGGCATAAATACAAATCCGATTTGTGTAAATACCCAAATCAAGATGACGACTGCCAGTATCTCTAGCGTCCAGAAAAATAATTTTGAATTTTTAAACATTTCAGTTCCTTTTATATCTACAATATTTTTGCTATAATATCCTTAATTATAGCAGATTTTTTAGCCTATTATGCTTTTTTACTTCAAATTAAAGCATATCGAATACCTATAGAGGATAGTGAAGCGATATATGGAAATAAAAGAAACACAGGATACCACATCAACCACCTATAAAGATGCGCTAGATATACGACGTGCTGTTTTTGTTGTTGAACAGCAAGTTCCCCTAGATTTAGAGATAGACCAGTACGAAGCAGATTGCACGCATTTTGTCTTATATACCTCAGAGCATCTACCTGTAGCTACCTTACGCATTCTATTGCTAAAAGACAATGATGACGTCCTAATTCAACGTGTTGCGACGCTTAAAAAACATAGGGGAAATGGGTATGCAGCTTCTCTTGTAACTGCTGCTTTAGCATATCTGAAAACCAAAAATATTATGCGTGTTGAACTCCATGCCCAGCTCCAAGCCATACCCTTTTACAAAAAGTTAGGTTTTGAGGCGTTTGGTTCAGAATTTTTAGATGCGGATATCTCGCATATGGCTATGAAAAAAACAATCTGACAAGTTTATGTCAGATTGTTTTTATTTTAGTGGCAAAAGTGCCTCGGATAACTTTGCAAATTCTGGTATTGTCAAAGCCTCTCCTCGGATTTGTGGAGAGATATTAGCCTCATCTAATGACTTCGTTAACTGCTCACGAACCTCATCAGTCTTACCAAAAACTGCTTGAAGATTATTCCATAGTGTTTTTCGTCTATGCGCAAATGCTAGCTTAGCTACTTTAAAGAAAAAATCTTCATCAGTTACCGCTACCATAGGTGCATCTCGTCGTGTCATTTTCAAAATAGCAGAATCTACATTTGGTGCAGGGACAAATACGGTTTTTGGTACGATAAAAGCAACTTGAGCTGTCATATAATACTGTACAGCAATACTCAAACTACCATAAGCTTTAGTATTAGGTTCAGCCGAGATACGGTCAGCAACTTCCTTTTGCATCATCACAATGAATTCAGAAAAAGGAATCTTACTTTCTATAAGATGCATTAAAATGGGTGTTGTAATGTAATACGGAAGATTAGCGACAATTTTTATGGGTAAGTTTGGATTCTTAAATTGTAAAATACGCTGTTGTAAATCTGCTTTGAGAATATCCTCATTAATAATCGTTACGTTTTCAAAATCATGTAGTGTATCTGCCAAAATTGGGATAAGTCGATCATCTATTTCAAACGCCATCACCTCTGCAGCATTTTCTGCTATAAATTCAGTCAGTGCACCAATACCTGGTCCAATCTCAATCACATTAACGTCTTGATTAATCTCTGCTGTATCGACTATTTTTTGTAATATATTTGTATCTGTTAAAAAGTTTTGACCAAGACTTTTCTTAAAAGAAAAGCCATGACGATCTAAAATCGCTTTCGTTACACGATAGTCTGCTATATGCATTAAAATCTCTCCATTATTTCTTCAACCTCTGCTAAAGTGATACCAAACAATTTTAATCTGTTTAGCTGTTGCTTCGCATTACAATACCCTATCCGCAACGCTTCACCTAAATATTCTCTTCTAATTCTACTATCTATATGCCCAATCAAGCCTAAGTGAACCAAGTCAGCATGCGTGATATCAAAGTCATCTTCATCTTCAAAATTTGAGGTTACTTTGTTTAGTGCCTTTTCTAAATCCAGCTTACTAGCATGTTCTACCCCTAATGAACGGCCCTTTGTTTTAGATTTTGGCTTTGCTTCATCTCTATTTAAAAAAGCATGCTTAACCGTTGGAATAGCCGTCATAATCAACCGACGAATGCGTTCTCCACTATAATCAGGATCCGTGAAGACAATTACACCACGTAATTCATTTAAACGCTCAATACGTGCTATATCGTCATCTGAAATGGCTGATCCCTGTGTCTCATATGTCTCTACATGATAGTATTGTTTAAGATTAGCTGTGTCATCTTTTCCTTCTACTACTACAACCTCTGAAATTCTTTTTTTATCATTCATCGATATCAAACACTTTCAAAGCATTCTGATAAGTTGCTAATGCAACCTCTGAAGCAGACATCCCACGAAGTTCACCAATTTTCTCTACCACAAATTTAGTATAGGCAGGTATATTTTCACGCCCTCTAAAAGGCATCGGTGCAAGATAGGGTGCATCAGTTTCTACTAATATTTTATCTAGCGGTAACAATTGTGCTGCTTCTTGAATATCCAGCGCCTTTTTAAAGGTAACGACCCCAGAAAAAGAAATCATCATCCCTAAGTCAATAAATTGCATCGCTTCTTGATAGCTTCCAGAAAAAGAGTGCATGATCCCACCTCGTGGCCCCACTCCTTCTGATTTGATAATCTCATAGGTATCAGAAAGTGCATCGCGTGTATGCACCATAAAAGGTAGCTCATGATCTTTAGATAGCTGTATCTGTCTACGAAAAACCGTTTCTTGCACTTCTTTCGAATCAGTCATCCAGTGATAATCCAGACCAATTTCTCCTAAAGCCACTACCTTAGGATCTCCTAAATGATCTGTTAACATCTGTTCAATCTCAGGCGAATAAGAACTCGCTTCAGTTGGATGCCACCCTATCGTTGCGTACAAATTATCAAACTCAGTAGCTAAAGCCAAACTTTTCTTAATCGTTGGGGCATCAAATCCAACAATATTCATTTTTGTGACACCAAATTCAAGCGCTTTATCAATTTCCTGAGCTTCACGACCTAAAAATTGTTCAGCATTTAAATGCGTGTGTGTATCAAATATCATGTGTTCCTCTTTAAATTCATCTTCTAGCTATAACTCAGCTCTCTAGTTTGTGAGTTACTGATTATTGCTATTTATAGTATAACATTTATTTATGGATGTATCTTACAAAAGTAGATAGCCCAACCTACGTCATTATTTTTTCAATCTTTTGGTACAGCTTACCATACAAAAACATTTGTCTATATGAGTCTAATTAATATATTTAAAGCCCTTTTATCCTTAAATCTTCCAGATTCTAGATTTCCTCTATAGGTGATCGGAACCATAAATAAACCCCACTGCCAATATATAGGCAGTGGGGGATTTTTATATTGCATCGCGTAATCTTAAACCATCGTTTTCCAAAACTCGGACATTACGAGGGAGAAAGGCACGAATCTCTTCTTCATTATAGCCAATATGCAATCGCTTATCATCTAATATGATAGGGCGACGCAAAATTTGTGGATTTTGAGAAATAATTGATACTGCTTCTGAAAGTGAAAGCTCTTCAAAATCAACGTTCAAAGATTTGACGAAACGGTTTCGATTAGAAATCAATGACTCAATACCGTCATCACATTTTTCTAAAATGTGCTTGACTTCTTCAACCGATAAGGGGCTAGACATGATATTTCTCTCATCATATGAAATATCATGAACTGCCAACCATTGTTTCGCCTTTTTACAACTTGTGCATGATGGCGCCGTGTAAATTGTTATCAATATATTTCCTCCGAACTGATACTACTAACACATATCTAGTTTTAGACCATCAGTTATCACACTAACTGATCGAGTTATTTATATGTTACCAATTATAACACAGTTTGTCATCAGTCAAAAGACCTATTCCTTATAAAATCACACTTTAATGCGATCGTTTTTTATATCTCATTGTAATTTAATTTATCAAAACATTGATTAATCTTCAATTTCTATCGTATCAAGATCAAGAGATACAAGCTCAGATTCAGCTACAGTTTCTTTAGTTTGATTATTTTTATCAGCTTTTTCAGGTAATGATGCTTCATCAATCAAGCCAAAATGCTTGCGAACCTTATGATCAATTTCTTCAAATACTTCAGGATGTTCTTTCAAATATAATTTAGCTTTTTCAGAACCTTGTCCTATTTTTTCATCATTATAGGCAAACCAAGCACCTGATTTTTTGATAATATCTAAATCGGTTGCAATTTTGACTAATTCACCCGTTTGAGAAATACCTTCTCCAAACATAATCTCTACTTCTGCAACTTTAAATGGTGGAGCTACTTTATTTTTTACGACTTTGATTTTTGTTTCTTTACCCATCGCCGTATCTTTATCTTCTCCAGTTCCTTTAATCTGTGTATTACCACGGACATCTAAACGAACAGAAGCATAGAATTTTAAAGCACGACCACCAGGTGTCGTCTCTGGATTACCAAACATGACACCTACTTTTTCTCGTAGTTGGTTGATAAAAATAGCGATAGTTTTCGTTTTATTAATAGAAGATGATAGTTTACGCATAGCTTGAGACATCATGCGTGCTTGTAAGCCAACATGAGAATCTCCAATGTCACCATCAATTTCAGCACGTGGTACCAATGCTGCTACTGAGTCAATAACGACAAGATCAATCGCACCAGAATCAATTAATTTTCCTGCAATTTCAAGACCTTGTTCTCCTGAATCTGGTTGAGATAATAATAATTCATCTATATTTACACCGAGAGATGCTGCATAAGCTGGATCAAGCGCATGCTCTGCATCGATAAAAGCCGCAATGCCACCTTCTTTTTGTGCTTGTGCAACCGCGTGAAGTGCAACCGTTGTCTTACCCGAAGACTCTGGTCCATAGACCTCAATGATTCTGCCTTTTGGATACCCACCTACACCTAATGCAATATCTAGGGCTAAAGAGCCTGAACTCATCACTTGTACTTTTTGTTCTGCCTTATCCCCTAAACGCATCAAGGCACCTTTACCAAAATCTTTTTCGATCGTTTTCAAGGCATCGTTAAGTGCTTTTTCACGTTCATCACCAAACTTTTTAGTCACATCATCTAGATTTTTTTTAGCTTTTTTTGCCACGTTAGTTCTCCTAGTCTGTCTTATAATTCATGTTAGTTTTTTTAACTAACACCAGTATATAATTTTATAAAGAAACTGTCAAATCTTTTTAATTATAGCATGTTCATTTATATATATGTAAAATATCCACAACTTACTCAAATTTTCTTTAACTTCTGACAAGTCGGGCAAAAATGCGTCCCTCTACCTGAAAGTTTATATTTTTCTATGGCTGTACCACATACTGGACAAGGCTGAGATTTTTTTCCGTAAACGTTTAAATAATCTTGCATATTGCCAGCAACGCCAAATGCGTTTTTATAGCTTCGTATGGTTGATCCACCTCGCTTAACCCCCGCAGCCAATACATCAATAATACTTTTTCTTAGCTCTGATACATCATTTGGGGATAAATTTTTCGCTAGTTCTGATGGATAAATTTTGGCTAACCATAATGCTTCATCAACATATATATTTCCCAACCCCACCACAAGTGACTGATCTAATAAAAAAGGCTTGATTTTCTTTTGACTGTGCTTTAGTTTGTCTTGAAAATTTGCGAGTAAAAAGTCTGAAGCAACAGGTTCAGGTCCTAATTTTTTAGTGTTGAAAAATTGCTCCAGATTTAGATTATCAACCAACTCCATGGTACCAAACTTCCTCACATCCTGATAAACCAATGTTTGTCCATTGGATAACTCAAAAAAAGCGTGAAAATGTTTATTAATGGGTAACGCTCGTGTGGGAAAAAGATGGTATTTTCCCTCCATCCTCAAATGACTAATTAACGTCTTTTCAGACAACTCAAATAATAAGTATTTCCCTCGTCGTCCAATATTTATAATCTCTTTTCCAGGTAAATAAGATAAAAACTCAGCTAAATCGGATTGAATCATCCGTTGATAATTTAGCTTTACACTAATGATTTTTTGACCACGTATGAGGTTATTTAGGCCTCGACGCACTGTTTCAACTTCTGGTAATTCTGGCATATCACATACTCCCTAATAACCAGTTTACCAAAAACAGACTGAAGTTGACGATATTTTAACTTATTAACACACGTAAAAATAACTGATTTGATGATTTTCTTTTAGGAAAATGCAGGTAATCACCAAACCCCATGCATACAGAGATATGATATAATGAAAGTATGATAACTTTGACAACTGTGCTAGATATTTTAAAAACTGATCATAACTTTC
Source organism: Pseudolactococcus plantarum (assembly GCA_030454995.1). GTDB lineage: Bacteria > Bacillota > Bacilli > Lactobacillales > Streptococcaceae > Pseudolactococcus > Pseudolactococcus plantarum_A. The sequence goes on from JAKDQI010000022.1 coordinate 8,693, forward strand.
GAGATATCATTATTAAAGGAGAATACTTTACTAATGGACCTGTTGACCTATCGTTTGATAAACTATCTTATGATAGTCGCGATACATCAAGTCAAACTCTTTTTTTTGCTAAAGGCATACAGTTTAAGCGAGAATTTCTAATTGATTTAGCGATTCCGTTTTATATTTCTGAAATTGACTATGAAGTCGATATACCTGCTATCATTGTACATGATGTGAAACATGCCATGAGTTTAATCGCCATGCGTTTTTATGATAATCCTCAAACATCACTAAAAACACTCGCCTTTACTGGAACAAAAGGTAAAACAACTGCGGCCTATTTTGCCAAAAATATATTAGATCATCATAACCATTATAAAACAGCTATGTTTTCAACGATGGATACGACACTCGATGGGAAAACATTTTTTAAATCTAAACTGACAACTCCTGAAAGTATTGATCTCTTTTGTATGATGCGTGATGCCGTGGACAATGGCATGACCCACTTAGTCATGGAAGTTTCTTCGCAAGCCTATAAAACTGCACGTGTTTATGGCTTGGTATTTGATGTAGGTGTTTTCTTAAATATTTCTCCAGACCATATCGGTCCGATTGAACATCCAACGTTTGAAGATTACTTTTACTGTAAACGACAACTACTTGCGAATTCTAAGTATGCTGTTGTCAATGCTGAAATGACACATATCGAGTTTATTAAGTCTCAATTAGCTTGTGAACATACCTTTTATGGCAACAATTCTCCTTATCCAATCACAAACTCTAAAGCATTTAGTTTTGAGGCATTGGGAGAAAGCTTTGATATCCAGTTAATCGGACATTTCAATCAGGAAAATGCACTATCTGCTGCTCTAGCATCACAACAATTAGGAGCTAATCTAACAGATATTAAACTAGGTATCGCAGAAACAACCGTCCCCGGACGTATGGAAGTGCTATCTCAACATAACGGGGCCAAAATTTTTGTAGACTATGCACATAATGCTGATAGCTTAGAAAAATTAATTAATGTCGTACGACCACATCAAACTGGTAAACTCATAGTGGTTATAGGGACAACTGGCAATAAAGGGGAAAGTCGCAGACAGGGTATCGGTGAACTTTTAAACACTCTGCCTGATATTCAAGTTATTTTAACAGCCGATGATCCTAACTTTGAAGACCCTGCTGAGATTGCTCGCGAAATTTCAGGGTTTATCACCCGAGAAGTTGCGATTATCGTAGATCGAGAACTTGCAATAGAAACGGCACTTAACCAAACTACAGGAGCAGATGATGCAGTCATCATTGCTGGAAAAGGGGTAGACGCTTTTCAGATCGTAAATGGCGGTCGTGTCCCTTATGCTGGTGATCGAAAAATTGCTGAAAAATACCTCTCATTTCCTAGACATGACTAGGCCATGCTGATAAGTATTATAAAAAGACCCTTTGTGGTCTTTTTTATGATTTACTCCCTCAATTTTAGCTACTACCACTACTAGATTTATCAGTCAACCTCTCTGCAGTTACAGAACATTTATGATAAAATGGATACTATGGATAAGATTATCAAGACACTATCAAACGACGGTTATTTTAGAGCATATGCACTTGATGCCACGCAAACTGTTTCTGAAGCTCAAAAGCGCCACAACACTTGGTCGAGTTCTACAGTTGCTTTAGGACGGACCTTAATTGCAGCGCAAATGTTGGGTGCAAACCAAAAAGGGAATGATACAATCACTGTACGCGTCCAAAGTAATGGTGCCATCACGATGATGATTGCTGTCGCAGATACAAAAGGAAACGTTAAGGGATATATCAAAGAACCAAACGTGGATTATAAACGTGGCTCAACAGGTGAGGTGCTCGTTGGCGACTTAGTTGGACAAGGCTGGTTTTCAGTTGTGAAAGATATGGGACTGAAAACGCCTTATACCGGTCAGACACCTTTAATTTCAGGTGAGATTGGTGAAGATTTAGCCTATTATCTAACGACCTCTGAACAAACACCTTCCGCGATAGGCTTAAATGTCCTATTAAATGAAGATGAAACTGTTAAAGTGGCAGGTGGCTTTTTAGTTCAAGTCATGCCCGATGCTCCTGATGATGAGATAGCTGCTTTTGAAGCAAGAATTCAATCTATGCCCGCCATCTCTAAATTACTACAGTCCTATGACCATTCTAAGGCAATCTTAGATGCCATCTACGGTCAAGACCAATATAAAATATTATCAGAATCTGATTTAGCTTTCCACTGTGATTGTTCAAAATCAAGGTTTTCTGATGGGATTAAAAGTTTAGGTAACACCGAAATTGAAAAATTAATTACTGAAAACCACGGCGCTGAAATTGTGTGTCAGTTTTGTGAAACAGTATATAATTTTTCTGAAAATGATTTGAAAGAATTGATAAAAAATGATGAATAAGTATACTACGCCATGGAAAATTGGCAACGTTGAGATTGATAAAAGAATGGTACTCGCCCCTATGGCTGGTATCTCAAATAAAGCATTCTTGAGTTTAGCTAAAGAATTTGGTGCCGGACTCGTCGTAACAGAAATGATTTCTGATAAAGGGATTGAACATAGAAATGCTAAAACACTATCTATGCTCGATTTTGATGGCATTCCAAACCCACTATCCATCCAAATTTTTGGTGGTGATGCGACAACATTAGTAGAAGCTGCTAAATTTGTAGAAGCTCATACAACTGCTGATATCATAGATATCAATATGGGATGTCCAGTTCCTAAAGTAACCAAAAACGAGTCGGGCTCACGTTTGCTACTTGATCCTGATAAAATTTACGATGTCGTATCTGCTGTCGCATCATCTGTAGCACTACCAATCACAGTTAAGATGAGAACTGGTTGGGACAATGACCATCTATTTCCTGTTGAAAATGCTTTAGCAGCTGAAAAAGCTGGTGCTGGTGCTGTTGCAATGCACGGCAGAACACGTGCACAGATGTATGAAGGTAGTGCAAATTGGGACATCTTAGCACAGGTTGCTAGTAAAATGACAATTCCTTTCATTGGAAATGGGGATGTTAGAACACCTGAGGATGCCAAAAGAATGCTTGATGAAACAGGCGTTGATGCTGTGATGATTGGTCGAGCAGCTTTAGGCAATCCATGGATGTTAAAACGAACAAGTCATTTCCTGGAAACAGGTGAGGAACTTCCCGAACCAACAATTGCTGAAAAAATTGAAACTGCTAAGATACATCTTATACGTTTAACTGATCTAAAAGGAGATGATACAGGTTCTCGTGAGTTTCGTCAGCATGCAGCTTATTATCTTAAAGGGGCACCACGTGCCGCCAAAGTCAAATTAGCGGTTAATCAAGCTAATACGTCTGCAGAGATATTTTCAATCTTTGATGACTATTTAAAAAACCTATGATACTTGGTATCATAGGTTTTTTCATATTATGCCTTAACTTATTTGTTAGCCAACGCATCGTAACATACTGATATACAATCTCTTATTCATAGGTAAAGCCACTGCCTATTACCTCGTGAACATTAATAATCGAAATAAACGCATCTGGATCAATTTCTGCTAATAAGTTTTTTACGATAAGTACCTGACTAGGACTTAACACAACATAAATCACTTTTTTATCTTGAGCTGAGTAGACACCTTCTGCTTTTAGGTAGGTCGCACCACGCTTAACTTCTGCCATGATTTTAGCAGAAATTGCTTCGTGATGCTCGCTAATAATTAACATACCTCGAACAGTATAGCCACCATTTTGCACAACAGCAACAACTTGACTGAATACAAAACTTGCAATCACTGTATACATCATATGTTGTACATCTATATAACTTAAAGATAGTGTAAGTACTAAAATATCTAGTATGAAGAGACTTTGCCCAATAGCAATCCCTCTTTTTTGCTCTACATAACGACCAATGATATCTGCACCACCTGTCGTCCCACCAAATCGAAAGACGATACCGACACCTATACCCGCAAAAACACCTGCAAGTAAAGCAGCAATCAGCATATCGTGGCTAATATCTATGTTAAAATTAATCTTTTGAAAAAACCAGATGGCAAGTGACATACAGATCGTGCCGTGTATGGTATAGATCATCTCTTTCTTGCCAAATATTTTACCACCTAGTAAAAACAGAGGTAAATTAAGTAGCAACTGTGAGTAAGCAGGATTGATATTAAAAAGTGCATGACCAATTAAGGTAAAACCACTAATACCACCTTCTGCAAGTTGATTAGCCATATTAAAATTAACAAATCCAAACGCATAGATTGAAGTCCCTAAGGCAATCATTATAAAATTTATTGGATGAAATCTAGTTTGTTTTATCATCTTATGCTCCTATCTTTAGTACCAAGGTTAGCTCCTGATAGAAGTTATAATCTGATCAAAAACGCTGTATTCGATTACGCCTCATCTTCAACGAAGCGTCCTAATACCTTAACATTTTCAACAATTGACACAAAAGCATGTGGATCGACTGTTTTCATAATGTATTTAAACTCTTGGTATTCTGCTTGTGTAATTATCGTGATCAACAGTGTCATATCAACATGTGAATAACCACCTTCTGCAGAATTGACAACTGTGACACCACGATGTAATAATTCGTGTAGTGCTTGGATAACTACCTCAGGATTTTTTGTCACAATTGTCGCTTGCATTTTTCTCTGTTTCGTATAAATCGCATCCGTGACGCGACTTGAGACAAAGATTGTTAAAAGCGAATAAAACATATATTGCCAGCCAAAAAGTATCCCTGCCACGATGACAATCACACCATTAAATATTAAACTGATATTACCGACTTGACGGCCTGTTTTTTTACGAATATATAAACTGATAATATCTGTTCCACCACTGGAAATACCACTACGTAAAGCATAGCCAATGCCTGATCCCATGATAGCACCACCAAAAATCGCATTAATGATTGGGTCAGTAGCCAAAGTATACTGTGGAATAATATGAATGAATACCGAACTTAAAGTAACAGTAAGTACTGTATAAATTGTAAATTGTTTACCGATTTTAAACCAGGCAAGTATCAGTAAAGGAAGATTCAGTAAGTATAAGGTAATGGATACCGGTAAATTCTGCCCAATGATGTTCACAGATAACGTTGTAAAGATTTGTGCCAAACCTGTAATGCCACTTGAATAGACATGTCCAGGTTGAAAAAAGAGATTTAGGGCGACAGCTGATAGTATCGCATAAACGACTGATGCTGAAAATTTTTGCATCAATTTTTCGACAGATATATTTCTAATCAGATTCATCATCTTTATTTCCCAATTATTAAATTAAGTTCATCAAGTTGTTGGTCTGACACATTGCTAGGTGCTTGTGTCATCGGATCAGTTGCTTTATTATTTTTTGGAAATGCAATGACTTCTCGTATATTATCTTTACCAGCTAATAACATGACAAATCGATCAAGTCCAAGTGCTAGTCCACCATGTGGTGGGAAACCATAACCCATCGCTTCTAATAAGAAGCCAAATTGTTCATTAGCTGCTTCTTTTGTGAAACCAAGTGCTGTAAACATACGATCTTGTAATTCTTTTTGATTAATCCGTAAGCTACCACCACCTAATTCATAACCATTCAAGACAATATCATAAGCGACTGCACGCACTTTTGATAAGTCTCCTTCAAGTTCAGGAGCACTGTCTTGTGTTGGTAATGTAAAAGGGTGATGCGCGCTCATATAGCGAGACTCTTCTTCACTCCACTCAAACATTGGCCAGTCAACTACCCATAAAAAATTATATTGATCAGGTGCAATCAAGTCCTGTTCTTTAGCGATTCGGCTACGTATAGCGCCTAACGTCGTATTCGCAATTTCAAGTTCGTCTGCAACAAATAGGACAAGATCGTTCTCTGTCAAAGACAAGGCCGTTTCTAAATCATCTGCAATATCTGGTAAAAATTTAGCAATTGGTCCTGCAAAAACTTGATCTGTGAATTTCACCCAAGCAAGACCTTTAGCGCCGAATTGCTTGGCAAATTCTGTTAATTTATCAATATCCTTACGCGAGTACCGATCTGCCATATTGTTAACAACGATTGCTTTAATCGCTGATGCTTGCGTAAACACTTTAAAATCAGCGCGTTTCGCAATAGCTGTGATATCTACAAGCTCCATCTCAAACCTAGTGTCTGGTTTATCTGAGCCATATCGATTCATGGCATCATCATATGATATCCGCGGAAATGGTAAACTTACTGTTATCTCTTTAGTGTCTTTCATGACCTTTGCAATCAGGCCTTCTGTCAACTCTTGAATCTCTGTTTCATCGAGAAACGAAGTTTCTAAATCCACTTGTGTAAACTCAGGTTGTCGGTCCCCACGTAAATCCTCATCTCTAAAACACTTAACAATTTGGTAATAGCGGTCAAAACCAGCATTCATTAACAACTGTTTGGTGATTTGTGGCGATTGTGGTAAAGCATAAAAATGTCCTTGCGAGACACGACTAGGTACCAGATAATCACTCGCACCTTCTGGTGTTGATTTTGTTAACATTGGTGTTTCAACATCAATAAAGTTAAGATCATCTAAATAATGACGAATAGACTTTGTCACCTGATGTCTTAATTTTAAATTAGCTAACATCTCTGGACGACGTAAATCTAGGTAACGATAACGCAGACGTGTATCATCACTAGCTTCAAGATTATCTTTTATCTCAAATGGTATTGTCTTTGCAGTGTTTAAAATCGTTATCGCTGATACTTCAAGCTCAACCTCACCCGTTGCTAATTTATGATTGGCTTGCGTTCTTTCACTCACTCGGCCAGTGACTTCAACCACATACTCACTTCTTAGGCGTTCTGCTGTAGCTAATACTTCTTTTGATACAAGCTCCGGATTAATAACTAACTGCATAATCCCTTCGCGATCACGTAAATCAATAAAAATCAAACCGCCTAAATCTCTACGACGTGATACCCAACCTTTAAGGGTAATCCTCTGTTCTAAGTGTGCTAAACGAACTGCTCCCGCATACATAGTACGCTTCATATGCTTTTTCCTTTCTGAACTTAAAAATAATGAAAACAAAAGTGCTAGCCTGTTTTATCGTATAAAGATTGTGACCAAAAATTGTAATACAAGTGTTAGGATTACAACCACCATCGCAAGTTTATTTTTAGAAATTGCTCTATCTCTATTAAAAATCACAATCAAAGCACAATAAATCACTAAAAAAGTATTCCCGACATGATATGTCTTAGTAAACAGTTGATAAAGACTAGCAGCTATCGATAGCGCTGATAACCCCATTAATAGTTTCAGTTTATCAGTCATCAGTTTGTTACTTTCTCAAATACAGCATCAAAATTCTCTTCGATCTCTGCTAAGGTTGTGTTAACTGACTGACGCGTCACATTATTTTTAACAGTAACATCACCTGAAGCGACTTCTGATTCTCCTAAAGTAATAATCGTTCTAGCACCAAATTCCTCTGCTGACTTAAACTGTTGTTTAATCTTACGATTGAGTACATCACGTTCTGCTGCATATCCTTGATTACGTAACGATTGTACTAATTTCAATGCAGCGATATTCGCATTATCCCCTAAAACAACAACATAAACAGCTAATGAGTTGACGATAGGTAAAGCAATATTTTGTGCCTCTAATACCAACAGTAGACGTTCTACACCAAGACCAAAGCCAAAAGCCGGTGTGTCCGGACCGCCAAAATAGCTAACAAGACTATCGTAGCGTCCACCACCACATAATGTCAACTCTTTCCCTTTTATCGTTGTCATAAACTCAAAAATCGTATCGTTATAATAGTCTAACCCACGTACCATATTTTGATCTATCTGATAAGCAATGCCTAAACTATCTAACATTGTTGTAACAGCGGTCAAGTGTTGTTGGCTCGCCTCAGATAAGAAATCTAAGATAGATGGCGCGTCTTTTACGATATCGATATCCGCCTGTTCTTTAGAATCTAATACACGTAATGGATTTTCATGTAATCGACGTTTTGAATCTGATGACAGCTTATCTAAATGTTGTGATAAGTAAGCGATTAAAGCCTCACGATATTGAGTACGTGTTTCACTATCACCTAACGAATTGATCACTAATTTAATATCTTTAACACCTAATTCATCAAAGAATGCTTTAGCCATCGCAATTGTTTCGACATCTGTAGCTGGATTACTTGAACCAAAATTTTCTACACCAATTTGATGGAATTCACGTAGTCTACCAGCTTGTGGACGCTCATAACGAAACATAGGCCCAGTATAATATACCTTAAAAGGTTTTTGAACTTCTGGTGCAAATTTCTTATTTTCAACATATGAGCGAACGATAGGTGCTGTCCCTTCAGGGCGAAGTGTAATATGTCGATCACCTTTATCATAAAAGTCATACATCTCTTTTGTTACAATATCAGTCGTATCCCCAACAGAACGAGAGATGACTTCATAATGTTCAAAAATTGGTGTTCTAATTTCACTAAAATGATAATCAGAAAAAACTTGTCTCATCTTTTCTTCTACAAACTGCCATTTTTCACTTTCTCCGGGTAAAACATCGTTTGTCCCTTTAGGTCTTTGTAATTTCATCCTTACGTTATATCCTCTCAACTATCTATAAGAAAACGCCCATGAGCGCAAAAACACACGCTCAAGGACGATAATATCGTGGTACCACCTTGGTTTCCTAGAAATAACTAGCTTTTTAGCTATAAAGTCGCCACCTATCAATTATCTGTCACGTTCATTCGGCTTTTCAGATACCACCGATCTCTCCACTTAATTATATATTAGTCAGTCCTAATTTGCAAGATTTTAATGAGAAAAATCACGCTACATCCTTGAAAACACCCATATTTTTTGCAAAATAATCATACCCTGAATAAATTGTAGCAACAAGACAGATATACAGGAAAATAGTGCCTATTGTTGTCAAGCCTAACAATAAGAAAATAATTGATAACATTTGTGTGAATGTTTTTATTTTACCCGGTAAAGCGGCTGCCATAACAACACCACCTTGTTCTACTAAGAGAAGGCGTAGACCAGTCACAGCTAATTCACGACAAATAATAATTGCAATGACCCATGCTGGTGCCAAGTTGAGTGGAATCAACATAATAAAGGCTGCCATCACTAACATTTTATCAGCTAATGGATCCGCAAATTTTCCGAAATTAGATACGATATTCCACTTTCTAGCTAAATAACCGTCTAACCAATCCGTTGCAGCAGCAACTGCAAATAAAATTGCTGCCACAATTTGCCATGCTTGCGAGTGACCACCCAATACTAAAATCAAAAGGAAAACTGGTATTGCAAAAATACGTGCAATCGTTAGATTATTTGGTAAATTTTCTTTAGTAAATTTCATCTTTATCTCTATTCTATTTCAATCGTTATGGTTGCAGGCGTATCAGGTGCCCCAATGCTAGATAAATCAAGTGGTGTATCACCAATTTTGATCGTTAGACCTGATGTTTTTCCAACTGTTAGCACCGTTGAATTATTACTCAAAGTTGTGCTTGCTGGTGTTTGACTAGTCAGTGTCACTTGTCCACCAGCTAAATCAGAATTGGTCATACCTATCCAGATTTCTGTATTCTCGGCTACACTAAGGTTAACCTTAACAGGACTAGTTATATGTTTCACCTTTGCAATCAACGCTTGACCTTGACCTGTCACTTGTACCTCTGTTTTAGGTGGTGCTGGGGTAGGCGTTGTTGAACTTTCAGGAGTTGATTTTTTTTCTGGTTTTTGACTACTTTTCGTAGGTGCGTTAGCTGTTTCAGAAACAGTGTACAAATGCTCAGCTATGTTATCTTTTTTAGGATTATTCAGGAGTACAACGATGGAGATAGCAATGACAATCAAACAGGCAACGCCACCTAAAATAGTAATAGGTAGATAATAACGCCACGTTTTTCGAGCGTTAGTTACTTGTTCTTCATCGCGTTCTGAAGGCTTGATAAACCGATAGTTTTCAGAATGATCAATCGGTTCATCTACTTCAATCATCGCACCATCTTCATAAGCATCTATCAGTTGATCTGAGTCTAGACCTAGTCGCTCAGCATATTGTTTTAAATATGCTTTGATATAAAAATCCCCTGGAAGTGCGTCATAATCGTCTTGTTCCAACGCAATAATGTATGTTTTTTGAATCTTTGTATAGTCTTCTACTTGCTGAAGCGTCATATCAAGTTTCGCACGCTTTGCACGTAAAACTTGACCAACTGTTTTTTCTACCACGAGAACTCCCTTCTTTATTTGATATATGTCTTTTTCTCATTGTTGTATTATCATATGTTCATTTTTATGATGTAAAACTATCATCTTTTTCACCTTGTTTAGGCATCATAATAAATTCAGTTGCGCACATATCTTTTACAAATCTATCTGAATAATGTGCTATCTTTTCAATCGTTAAGGCTGATAACATGATTGGGAAGTCAAAAAAGTTAACAGTATCGAATAAATTTGATGAAAATTGATTTGCTATAAATTCTGGTGAATTTAATGATTTATAGTAATCACCTAACAATTCTTTTTTGATCATCTCTAGATGAGTCGAATTAAAATCACTTTCTATTCTATAACTTTTTAGTGTATCACGCAAAATTTTAGCAAGTTTTATTGGTGCTAATGTGTCGGATGTCATACTAACAAAGTGATATTGAGGTGTCACTTCAAAATCAAATCCAAAAGAATCATCGATCAACCCTTGGTTATAGAGTCTTTCATACTGACTACTAGTATTCCCAAAAAGCATCGTCAACATCACTTGAACGGCAAGTTTATACTCAAAACGTGCTAAATCTTCTGCTGGTAATGTATCATATCCTCTAAATCCTAAAGCAAGTTTAGGGATTGTGACATCAAAATATAGTGCATTTGACATCACCTGTTTTCCAGATATAAAAGGTGCACGCTTAATGTCTAATTTGTTACCAAACCTTTTTTGAGACTGATTCTTTTCAACTAATGTTGCCATGTTTGAAACATCAAAAGGGCCGGTTAAAAACAACGTCATATTAGCAGGATGATAAAAGGAATGATAATTGTCATATAGATCATCCGCTGAAATTTCTCTGATACTCTGAGGCGTCCCTGCTATATCAGAAGCCAATGGTGAATTGGGATAGAGATTCTGTAATAAACCAAAAAACAAGCGAAAATCTGCATCATCCTGATACATCTGAATTTCTTGTGTGATAATCCCTTGTTCTTTTTCTACTGAAGCCTGTGTAAAATATGGTTCCTGAACAAAATCAAGCAATAAAGTAACACTTTTGTCGACCTGTTCTCGAGTAGAAAATAAATAGGATGTCCGTGAAAAACTGGTAAAGGCATTAGAGTTGGCACCTAATTCGCCAAAAAAGTTCATGGCATCACCAGCTTCTTTTTCAAACAACTTGTGTTCTAAAAAATGTGCAATACCTTCTGGAAATGTCTTCATAGTTTCACTACCACGTGGCACAAACGTCGTATCTAGACTGCCAAACTTTGTCGTAAAAAGACCATATGTTTTATGAAAGTCTGGTTTAGGTAGATAGTAAACGACAAGCCCATTATCTAACACTTCTTTATAAAGTGTCTCTCCAACTTGTGAATAGCGTTTAATCTCCAAGAGTTTCTCCTTCCATAAAATATACCGCTTGCAACCTTAGCTTAGACGCAAGTTCAATTACATCAGCTTTTGTGACCGCGTCTAATTTATTTAGCCAATCATGCATGTTGAGATAATGCTCTGGTAATAGCGACTTTATGTAAGCTTGTTCTATCAGATTAGTCGGAGAATCTAATGCTAGAAAATAAGCATTTTTCAACAGACGCTTTGTTTGCGCTAATTCATTATCAGAAATCTCTCCCTGTACGATGGCGTTGACCTGTGCTTTAATCAATGCTAAAGCTTTATCATGATCTGACGCATCAATACCAGCTGAAATCTTCAGCAGTCCTGTAAACGTATCAAATCTCAAATTTGCATAATAAGCTAAACTTTCTTTTTCTCTAACAGTCGTAAATAGCTTGGCATGTGAAAAACCGCCTAAGATACCGTTCAGTACTTGCATAACCAGATAATCCTGGTCTCCATATTGCACTGTATGCCGATAAGCCAATTGTAAAATCGACTGGTTCACTTCTTCTTTCTCAGTTAACAGGTTGACATCGTGATGATTAACTTGTTTATAAAAAATCGACGTCAATGACTGACGATCTGTAAATGGGAAGTTTGAAAAGGCATCCGTGATTGCTTTCGTTTCATCGGGGGCTATATCCCCTAGAACGATAATATCTATCGCGTCTGTGTTAAGCATCTCTTGATAATAAGCATAAACACTTTGGCGTGTTTCTTTTTCCAACAATGCTGCGCTCGAAATACTTGGCGTTGCCATATCCTGATCGTCAAAAAAAAGACCTGCTAATTTTGTCGATGCAACATACGATTTATCCTCACGAGTGGAGACTAAATAGTGTAGTAAATTTTTCTTTTCACGGTCAAATGTTACTGCATCAAATCCTAGCTCATCAACTAATGGCATAAAGATAGCTTGGCGTATCAGAGATATCGCATCTTTAACAGTATCATCTGCTATGTATTTCGGATGAACAACGCGCATACCGATAGACAAAAAGTGGTTATCACCTTTTTTAGACACACTACTTGTAAAACTTGCACCATACATGCTAGATAATTTTTTTTGAAACTGTTGACTTGTTGTCAAAACAGCATTTGAAGTTTCCCACAGATTTGAAATAATCACACGCTTTGCGACTGTCTCTCTTGACATTTTTGTCCTAAAACGAACCAAAAATTGGACTGTTTTAAACTTTTTTTCTTTTATAATATGTAAATTA
>JAKDQI010000122.1 GCA_030454995.1 Pseudolactococcus plantarum
AAGGGTAAAAATAATTATTGGAGGACATTTTTAAAATGGCTAACAAACAAGAATTAATCGCAAAAGTTGCAGAATCTGCTGAATTAACTAAAAAAGATGCAGAAAAAGCAGTAAACGCTGTATTCGCTTCAGTTTCTGAATTCCTTGCCAAAGGTGAAAAAGTTCAATTAATTGGTTTTGGTACTTTTGAAACTCGCGAACGTGCAGCACGTGAAGGTCGTAACCCTCAAACTGGTGATGCTATCAAGATTGCAGCAACAACTGTTCCTGCATTCAAAGCTGGTAAAGCTTTGAAAGATGCGGTTAAATAATTTAACTGGTAAAAGATGACAACCACGCTATTTGCGAGGTTGTTTTTTTGTTTTATTTTTGAAAAGGGACACGGATTAAAAAAACGACCTCAAATTTTAAAGTCGTTCAGCACATCTATCATATTTAATCCAGTATGTTACAGGCTTTGATTATGTTAATAGAACTAGTTTTATGCTATAAATGTTTCTGAGGTGATGAGTAGGATATTTTCTTATTTAGCGTATTTTCCGTCAATAAACGTAATGTCTTCTGTGTCTTTAAATGTACTATATGCTTTTATTATTGAGATAATCCAGTCAACAGTTACCCATATCCCGAATGTCATCCAACTGAATAATAATTTCATAATACCGATGCCGATTTGCCCTCTCATGAATCTATCTACTCCGAGAAAACCGAAGCAAAAATTACCCAACCAAACAAATAAATGCTTGTTAACCTGAGTTTCTTTTGTTTTAATTGTAAATTGTTTGTCTGTCATTATATTCTCCTGCTTGCTTTTAATGTGGATCAAGTTTGCACATTTTACCAATTAGATGACTAAATTGATATATGGTTAATGGTCTTGTTAGTATTTTTGATCATTATATAAATTAAAAATTCAAACCACTTTCATTTTTAATAATAGCATTTATTTCATAATTGTGCAAAAAAATAAAACTATTAGCTAAAAAACGGTTAAAATGAGTTGAGTGAAGACATGGTTAGCACTTATAAGGTGCAAGAACATTACCACTTTCAGTAATAACAAAAACCTGCTAACTCTACTAACCTAATAAGGAAACGCTAACTATCACGATATAAATCATTAGTTGTCCGTTATAACATCACCAGATAATTCAAACTGTAAAAGGGTCAAAGCAGGTCAACAAGAATTTGGTAGATATGTTATAATGAAAGTGTTGTGTTAAGACTTAATTTTAAGTATGTTAACATGTCATATCGTCAGGTAATGAATTTATTGCCCCATACGTTATCGTAATCAAAGGAGAGTTGTTATGCTACCAAATACAGGAGAGCAAGTCTTAAAAATGCTACCGTTTATCGGTGGAATTATTATTGTCATTGTCATTATTATTATTTTCTTCTTGCGTAAGAAAGGGGATAAGGATAAATGAGTTCAGTTCATGCCGTTTTATATACAAAACCACATTGTATGCCATGTAAAATGACAACTAAATTGATGGATAGTTTAGGAATGCCTTATGAAAATACTTATTACGGTAATTCAGAGGAAACGAATTCTATTGAACTTGATAGTCAAGATGAAGTCAAGAGAACATGGAGTGAGAAGAAGGTAGAAAAACTAAAAGAGAAATATCAGATTACCTCTCTACCACTTATTAAAATTATTGACGATGATACTGAGGCCGAATTAGCATACTGGTCAGGATTTAGACCGGATCAGATTAAATTTTGGCACGAAAAAAATCAGTCGTCATAAGCTTATATACGTAAAATGATTTAAACAGTCGGGTAACCAACTGTTTTTTTGATAATAGGCAGATCATTAATGTTTAGTCAGTCAAGTCATCTATGATAACGAACTTTTGTAATCCACAGTACATCGTTTTTGAAGATAATCATCAGATTTGTTATACTGGATAGGCATGTAGTTGAAAGGATGGAAAAATGAATCAAGAAAAATTCATTAAATATTTGAGTTGGCTTGCGACAGCGATGTCAATCATGATGTATGTATCTTACATACCTCAAATAGCAGATAATTTAGCAGGGGCAAAAGGGAATCCAATTCAACCTTTTGTTGCTGCTGTAAACTGTTTGTTGTGGGTGATTTATGGTCTAGGTAAAAAACCAAGAGATTTAGCCTTAGCAACGGCTAATTTTCCAGGTATTGTATTTGGTCTCGTCGCTTTTGCAACAGCACTATAAATTTTAAAAATTAATCCCAAAACGATAGTATGCCTTATCGTTTTTCTTTTAGTAGAAAGTGACCCTGAAACGTGACATAATACGAACATTTAATTCGTAATAAAATTTTAAAATAGGATAAAGCACTAAATACGATTCATTGTTTGGTATAATATGAAGAAACGATAAAGAATTGGGGATCTCCTGTGGTAAAATCTGATATTGAAATTGCACAAGCATCATCTATGGCATTGATTACTGACATCGCTTCGAAAGCTGGTATATCATCTGATGATATTGAACAGTATGGTAAGTATAAAGCCAAAATTACTTTTGATGGACTTGAAAAATTACAAGAACGTGAAACCGGAAAATTAATCTTAGTGACTGCGATTAATCCCACGCCAGCTGGTGAAGGTAAATCCACAGTAACGATCGGATTGGGAGATGCTTTAAATCAATTAGGACACCAAACGATGATTGCCTTACGTGAACCATCACTTGGCCCTGTCATGGGCGTTAAAGGCGGTGCAGCCGGTGGTGGATATGCACAGGTCTTACCTATGGAGGACATTAACCTTCACTTTACTGGAGACTTACATGCCATAACGACCGCTAACAATGCGATTGCGGCGTTATTAGATAACCATATTCATCAAGGTAACGCACTAAATATAGATACACGTCGTGTGATTTGGAAACGTGTGGTAGACTTAAATGATCGACAGCTCCGCCAAATCATTGGTGGATTAGGCTCACCTATCAATGGCGTCCCACGTGAAGATGGCTTTGATATAACGGTTGCAAGTGAAATCATGGCTGTGTTTTGCTTAGCGACCTCAATAGATAATCTAAAAGCACGTTTGTCTAAGATTGTCGTGGCCTATACCTATGATCGCAAACCGGTTACTGTTGGAGATCTGGAGATTGCAGGTGCAATTAGTGTGCTTTTAAAAGATGCACTTAAACCTAATCTCGTTCAGACTATAGCAGGTACACCAGCTTTTATTCATGGTGGTCCGTTTGCAAACATTGCACATGGCTGTAACAGTGTACTTGCGACGAAAGCGGCCTTAAAAGCATCAGATTTTACTGTCACTGAAGCTGGCTTTGGTGCTGATTTAGGTGGTGAGAAGTTTCTCGATATCAAGACACGTGAACTTGGTAAAACACCAGATGCAGTCGTAATTGTGGCGACTGTTCGTGCTTTGAAGATGCATGGTGGTGTAGCAAAGCATGAACTTGAAAAAGAAAATATTGCTGCTGTAAAAGCAGGATTTGCTAATTTAAATCGACACATCGATAATATTCAAGGCTATGGGTTACCTGTGGTTGTGGCGATTAATGAATTTGTGACAGATACTGAGGCTGAAATTACTGCCTTATCTGATTTAATATCTGGTAAAGGTGTGGCTTTTTCATTAACGCAAGTTTGGGCTAAAGGCGGTAGTGGTGGTCTAGATTTAGCTGAAAAAGTGGTTAATGCCTGTCAGGAAACTACTCAGTTTAGCTATCTATATGAGTTGAACGATAGTATTCCAGAAAAAATCGAAGCAATCGTGACAAAGATTTACGGTGGCAGTGCTGTATCTTTCAGTAAAAAAGCCAAAAATCAGCTAAAAGAGTTTGAAGAAAATGGCTGGGCAAATCTTCCGATTTGTATGGCGAAAACGCAGTACAGTTTTTCAGATGACCAAACGCTTCTTGGTGCACCAGAAAACTTTGAGATTACCATTCGTGAATTGGTACCCAAACTAGGTGCAGGATTCATTGTCGCGTTGACAGGTGATATCATGACCATGCCGGGTCTTCCTAAAAAACCTGCAGCATTGAATATGGATGTTGATAATCGTGGTAACATTTCAGGATTATTTTAATCGTGATTGACATATAAAAAGCTGGGTGGACTTGTTATACGCTCTCATGAAGCTGGGGATTAGTATTACCAGTATTGCTTAAATCGAAAGAATACCTCAAATGTTGAGACTTATCTCGACGCTTGAGGTTTTTTTATCCGATCAATTCGTTTGGTTTCAAATTTATTTTTCATTTCTTTCGGACTACTCACTTATTTGTGTTAGAATTTACTTATTCCTAATACAGTATGAGAAGGTAGATGACATGACAATTTTTTTTAAAAAAATAATAGCAGATAAGATATTTTTAGTGACTGGTGGTTTAGCTATTTTAGCTTTATTATTTGGTAGCGTATCACCTTCGGATATAGATTTAAAAACGATTGTGTCTTTGCTAAGTTTGATCATCATGGTCTCAATTTACGAGCAATTGGGGATTTTGACCTACATTGCTAACTTAATGATTGCAAAATGCGCCTCGATAAGAATGCTTACTTTGGTCATTTTACTTTTTTCTTTTATAGGGTCAATGATTTTTACCAATGATGTGGCAATTTTAACACTCGTACCCATTATTTTTAAAATTAGTAAAAAAGTTAGCATACCTAAGATACCTGTGATTAGTTTAATGACAGTATATGCAAATTTAGGTAGTGCCATCACGCCAATCGGAAATCCTCAAGATATTTATTTGGCATCATTTTATCATTTGAATTTTCTATCTTTTATGTCGTTGTCATTGCCTATTGGTTTGGTCAGCCTGATTAGCTTATTCATCAGTCTTTTATTTTTTCCAAAGACTAAAATAGATTCAAGCCTAGGAGAGGGAGATGAGACACAGGCTAAAGGTTCTTTGACCTTATATATTGTGACGATCTTTGTCTTATTAGGCGTCTTATCCATTATTCCTTATCTGTTAGCATTTGTTGCTAGTCTTGCCTATGCAGTTTATATCGATAGACGGATTCATCAAAAAATTGATTTTAGTATCATCTTGACTTTTATCAATTTCTTCATCATTGTTGGCGCGATCAGTCGTGTTCCCTTGGTACATGAGATAATTCTTGCGATGACGCATACTAAATATTCAGTATTTTACAGTGGCGTTGGGATTAGTCAGATTATTAGTAATGTGCCGGCGGCAGTGTTGTTATCAAAATTCACCAATCACATCCCTGCACTATACTTAGGTGTAACTGTTGGAGGGTTGGGGACTTTAATTGCTTCACTAGCTAATCTACTTGCCTTAAGACAATATTCTCTCAATACAACCGATCATACAACCTTAAAATTTTTCTATCAATTTACCTTAATTAATATCATTTATTTAG